>NZ_CP050315.1 GCF_011765625.1 Shewanella aestuarii | reverse complement strand
TGTTACCACCATGTATTCCATTTTTTACTTTCTGGTGCTAGTATACGTATCAATAACATGTTAAGTAAAGTGAAAAACAAATTATGTTGGATGATAGAAGCTTAAAAGACTGGCTTGTAACTCTTGGTAACACAGCAAAAGCCGCTGTTGATGCGTCTTTGCGTGAAGATTGGCCATCCGACGAAGAAAAAAACATAAAAGAATTAATCGAAGACATATCATCTGCCCTAACTGACATCACTCAATCTAATGAAATCGAAATTATTAAATCGTTAGACAACTCTACATTGCTCGGCCTATCTGCCTTATTTTCATTTCCGCGCACTCTTCGCCTGATTAATATCCTCGGCACTGCCGATCCAGACAAACTTGCAAGCCTTACTGATAAATCTTTAGCTATCGATGAAGAATCGAAGCAATTCCTTGAGATGCTTTACGTCAGAATTTCTTACACTGCTCGCACTTTTTTAATGCTTAAAATTTTTAGCAGTGAACGAACCAAAATTATATTCACTAAATTAAACGAAAAAATTAAACCCCAATCCTCCACTCCTTCTACAGCTACAGCAACCGCACCAGCTACAGAAGTAGAAGCCGATGTTGAAGCCGATGTTGAAGCTGATATTGAAGCTGATATTGAAGCTGATATTGAAGCTGATGTTGAAGCTGATGTTCAACAGGTTGATGGCTTCATTAAAGAGAAGACTACAGAAACTAATAAGCAAGTTGCAGCTACGACGACCTCAGTTGGTTTCGACGAAGATGGATTGGATTTAGACGACATTAGCGATACCGGAAAAGAGAATTCAGATGAAAATTAAAGTTACTTTACTGTCTTGCCTATTTTCTATTATCTCACTCAATGGTTTTGCTGCTGATTCCTGCTCGCAATCGCCAAGGGAATCTCATCAAGATAAATTTGAACGATACATGATAGATGAGGTACCGAGCCTTCTTGAATCTTGCGGTCTTGGTGATCTTGTTATCGATATGCCATCGATGCCGAGCTTTGGTGCTGATTTGTTTTGTGGCTTTGGCACTAATGATCTCATGGGCTTTTATGGAGAGTACAGTGGCAATAGTTTTCCCGGAGGTTCTGGCGGCTCTAAATATGGCGGTTCTAGCGGCGGATCTAGCGGAGGCAAATCATCAACACCTAAACCTTCACCGAAACCACCTATGATCACACCACCGATTACTAAACCACCTATTGTACGACCACCTATCGAGCCTGGTGGACGGATTCAATCTAAACCAAAAGAAGATAAATGGGTTCCAGCCGATTTATTTAAAGACAATTAGGTGGAATTATGGCCCATAACAAATTTGGTATTTCAGCTACAGACGAAATTAACAAGGATAAGGTTGTTCGTCATTACAAAGACCCTATTACAGAAGTCATATCACTGTTTCGGGGTAGGAAGTATGGCTATGTACTCATGGTGCTGGGCTTTTTGTTAATTATATCGCCAACTATTACTAAGATCCTTTTTCCTCTACTGGTTTTTATTTGGCTTTTTTGTAAACCAGAATTATTAAGCATGCCTTTATATGTGCCTGCAGGTGCAAAACAAGATATCGATCCAAACGATTGGGTACCCAGCCAAAAGGGTAGAGTTCAAGGTAAACCTGCTGGTGTTGTATATCTTGGCGTTACTGATGATGGATATGAAGTTTGGAATACAATTGAAAAATCCAGAAGACATTTACTTTTTCTTGCCACAACCGGTGGCGGTAAATCAGTTGGCTTAACAACCTTGACCATCAGTGGCGCCTTAGTAATGGGTTCGGGTTACTCATTCACCGATGGTAAAGCTCAGCTTGACCTGAGTGTTGAGCATTTATCTAATGCAATGCGCTTCAATCGTGCATTAGATTTCTTAATGATTTCCTATATCACGGGTGGACAGGATATTTGGGGCAGAACTGAACACCAAATGTCTAACACTTTTAACCCCTATTACAGTTCTAGTTACTCTGATATTTCTGAATTACAAAAATCTCTCCTTGATGGTGATGGTGATATTTGGGCAAAACGAGCTGAATCATTCCTCTCAGCTTTGACTAAGGTTATGGTTTATCGTCGTGATATTGGTGAAATTCAACTATCAGTGAGTTCATTTATCCCTTACCTGAGCTTAGAGTCTGTCGGTAAGCTCGCCGGACGTAGTGATTTACCTCTAGCTGCATCTTCAGAATTAGTTGAATTCATTCGAACCATTCCTGGTATGACAGAAGCGTCATTTAGCCAATTATTAAAAGGCCAATCACCACAATCCACAACGGTATATGACCAATTTGGTTTTATTACCATGCAAATAATTCCTTTAATTAATATGCTCGTGGGCGATTACTCATTTATCTTCCAATGCATCATGGGCCAAGTGAGCATGAAAGACTGTGTGATCAATCGTCGCATTTTAATGGTTTTATTACCTGCATTGGAAAAATCGCCATCTTCATTAGCAAATCTAGGGCGTATTTCTCTTGCTGCCCAAAAATCTATGATGGGTTCTTCTCTTGGCCATCAATTTGAAGGTGACGTCCAAACCAATATTAAAAACTCTGCTACTTCTGCAAGCGTTCCGTACTTATCTATCAACGATGAGGTGGGCTATTACTTCGTTGAAGGAACTGCAGTTGCCAGCGCCCAGTCCAGATCCCTCTTTATATCAATGATTTACGCAGCGCAAGACCTACCTGGTATGCGTCGTCTTTCCGATATGGCAAGCAAAGAAACCGACTCTGTAATTGGTAACACTGTTACAAAACTTGGTGGCTTTTTGATGGATAAACAGTCTGTAGAAATGTTTAGAGATCAAATGGGAGAGGCGTACACGGTTGAAGAAGATCGTAAAGATTTAGAAAAAGGCGGGGTTTTTCACGGCAATCAAATCGCCAATCAGGTCAATACAGTTCGCCGCAGCCGCGTGGATATCCGTGATTTTAATACCTTGATCGAGGGTGAAGTTTATCTTCAGCAACAAGACCGTTTCTTTAAAGTGAATATTCCACAAATCACCGCTAAAGAACTCAAGGTTACTGCGCTTAATGACTTTGTTCCCTGCCCTAAATTCAATCCTCATGAATTATCAATTTTATTGGACGGCGTTAATCAATATAGCAACGCCTTCATTAAAATTTTGGAACAAGAATCCAAAATTGAAACCACTCGCGGCTCTGAAAGTGAGCTCTTAAATATTAACCGTGATTTTATGTTAGCTAATCAAGCTGATGTGCCTAGTGAAGCACAAGCAGCT
The DNA here is from genome assembly GCF_011765625.1 of Shewanella aestuarii. Taxonomy (NCBI): domain Bacteria; kingdom Pseudomonadati; phylum Pseudomonadota; class Gammaproteobacteria; order Alteromonadales; family Shewanellaceae; genus Shewanella; species Shewanella aestuarii. The sequence continues at coordinate 208,910 of NZ_CP050315.1, read as the reverse complement.
GGGGTCTTTATGATTTTCCTTGCGCGTCTGGAACAAGAATACAATAACATCTTTACCGCCAGCTATGCTCAGGCGAATTCCACTCCCGATAAACCTGTTGAAACTTCTGATGCCGATGAAAAAGTCGAAGATCAGATTGATATTAATAATACCTTTGATGAAGAGTCATTTGATTCTGATACTTCTACCGAGTATGCCAGTGATATTGAAGAAGAAGCCGAAAAAACAGCGCTAGAAAACAAATCGTTATTCACCAATATATTCTCAAACGGGACGTTGGATAAAGACTCACTCTCTACCAACCTCGAAGCTATCAACTCACTCATTCAACCTGAAAAATCTAAAGAGACTATCAAACGTGTTACCAAGAAAACCATTGAAAACATCGCTGATGTAACTGGGTACCCCGGCAAACAACGATTGCAGGCAAATCCTGAGCGTCAGTTACAACTTTTGAAAAACCTTAAAAAAGACTTATCTAATCGATAATGGAGATATTATGAATACTAACACAGCCAAAGTTATCAATACCGGTTCTGAATCGCCTCTTATGAGCGTTGTAGATAAGAAGCCTGCTGGTGAATTCAAAACTGTTTCAACGATTGCTGATGAATTTCTTGCTAGCAATAAACCTAAGCCAGCTCCGAAAGAGAACGCACTTAATTTCACAAACAGCAAAGGTGTAGCTTGTGTTGATAAGATCACTGAAGAACACACTGCTGAATTCAAAGCGCTCTTAACCAATTTGACAGTGAAACTTGCTCTTGAATTGGGACTGAGTGTTACGGATGTTATCTGTAAGGTCAGTGAGGACCAATCTACACTAAAAATTGGCCTTAACGCCTCTACAGTGAACTTCTTCGGCCTTGACCATTACGGGCGCTCATATTTGTCGCACTGCTCGTCTATTGAATTTAATCCTGCATGGCTCGGGGTTAAGTTTAAGCCGAATAAAACGGAAATGGTGATTACGGGTTATGACCCTGAAGGAAATCGCCTTCGCATTTTTAATGGTACTTCTACACTCTGGGTGCGCGAAGTTTCGTTTTCTAACATTCGCCAATACTTTATACAAAATGTCTGAATTTGAACAAAAAAAAGCCCCAAACCGAGTAGTTGGGGCTTTTTGATTGGCGATTATATTTGGGTTAAGCGGCATATATCTATTATTTCCTCTTTCTGCTCTGCATCCATACCAAACAAAGAGGTTATGGTTTCTGAGACTGCTAATTCCTCATCTGATTCTTTGACTTTGAAGCCAAATACCTTTTTTTTGGGGCCAGAGATCCTTGTTAGCATCATATTTTCATCAAACTTCGCTGTGCCAAAATCAAAACCTTGATGTTTTAACAGAGCCATCAACTGCACATTTAAAAAATCTGACTTAGTTATTCCCCGCGATGAAGCTGTACTCGAATGTCTCAATTTTTTTGCTAGATCGTTCTTAGTGATTTTCTCCATTTTATTAGATAAACCTAATACTGTCGCAAATTCGTCAACGTCATCGGCGCTTTGAAGCATAAGCGACGCATAATATTTTCTCGCTCGCTCTTTTTTATTCATCGAATACCACCCGTTTTTTTTCAAATTTCGGTACTGTTTTTTCCCAGCACCAAGGCGAATGAAAAGACTTGTGATTGCACACTTTGCATTTTTCCTCTACTGCCTGTTCTTTTTGATGCTCGTTCATGGTATCACCTCGCATTATTTATAAACTATTCGATAACTCAACAACATTCGTTTGCGCTTCTGGTATCACTTCTACGCCACTTTCAGCATTTATAACTGCATCGATGTCTGATGTGAACTTTATCGCCTTCAAGCGCTCTTTAAACTCTGAAGAATCAAGCTTATTAAGATCACTTAACTGAATGACGCTAAACGCTTTGCTATTCACTATGTTTTCCAATGCGACTGAAGACACATTATATCTTCGATCACAACTCTCGATAAATTGGCATATCAAATCTATTGGGCTTACATGCGCATGCTGCAAATAAGTGACTAATTCATCTACATATTGAAGCACTTTGGCTTCTGAAATATTTAACTTTAAATCGTCAAACAAACCTTCAGCAACTTCCGCTTGACCCACTAATACCCTTAATTCTTTAGTAAAACTTTCATCATTCAACCCAACAGCTTCGTTTATATGAGGACCAATTTCTTTAAAATTGTGTAAATTAACCAATTTGTTGTCCAAGCGTTCCAAAAAGGTCATTTTACAAGCGTTTAATAAGCCTTTTTCGCCATCCAACCTTACATGCTTGTCTATTTGGTAAATTGCGTTCTCAATTTTCTTCCATAAGCAACAATCATGTTCAGTTCTGGCTTTTATATTTGCTATTACATCTTTACGCTCATTAAAAATAGTTAAACCGTCATTTTTAAATTGCATCTCATAATGCTGTTTACCGATTGATAGCGACAAACTAAAGTCTTCGGTGACGGATACGTTTCTAAAATGCTTACCCATTCTCAGTAACATCGCCTGTGAGAGCGCATTGCTATGCATTCCTTTTGGAAAGCCTAAAACAGACAACTTTTCTGTCACCTTCGTTGTTAACTGTGGCTGCAAGTCTGTTGTAAACTCCAAGGGTACTTTGTTGAGCGTCGCTATTTGATCTAGTGTAAAACCCATACCGCTATTCATAAATGTCACAAGATTATTTAATAAACTGCGAGCTTCGTAGGTCGAATTTCTTAATTCAATTAAATCATCCAGCTTGCAATTATTTAAGCACTTATAAACTGAGTACATGATTTTGGTCCTCAATTTGTAATGGCATCTGCTCCCATTGCATTTGGTTTGAAGCTAAGGGCAACCCATTTTCAATGACGAAATCTTTTACTTGCTGGCTGACTGCTTGACTCTGGTTGATAAACGCCACTTCGTTGCAGTAATACAATAATGTATTAAATTCTGGCTTGAGCACTTTTTCATTCAGAGATAATATTTGCGCTTTCAAATACTTTTGTGACTCATCTATTGAAAAAGTTGTTGCTACTAACTCAAATATCTTATCTACGGCTTCATCATGTATATTTTCGCAAAACAGCTTCAATGTGGTGTCGGATGCTATCAGTGATTGAATTTCACCAAATAACCATCCATTTGACTGTAAAACCATTTTGTTGCTGTCTTCCAAGTGGCTAATCAATGCTTTTATGTAATGCTTTAACTCTACCGTTGGAAAAAGGTACTCTCTAAACAACTCATCTGGACTTTGCGACATGATCTTGTTCAAGTCCATTTCCTCAAAATCCGCTATTTTCAGTACACTTGGACAGAGCATTGAAATGTTACTTAAAATTGGTTCATTGATACTGATATAAATATCTTCTATTACGGCACATCCAGTGCTCAATGTAATATTGTCTCCCTCTACTTCCAAGGAATCGACCGTAAACGTAGATCCCGATGTAAGTGTAATTTTATAATTATTTATCTCGTCATGTTCTATTGTCGCTATTTTTCTACATTCCATATCTCTGTTTATAAAATCCAACAGTGACTTAAATTCTTGGTACTCTTCAGTTATACCTATGTTATCTAATACTTCATTGCTGTTTTCACAATGGATAATTAAGTATACAAACTGGCTTATCAACTGTTCAGTTGAAAGCGGCTCGTAGTAATATTCTTCGTCTTCGTCTTCTTCATAACTATCTTCCTGATAATATGTGTTAATTTTATCTAGAATTGCCTCAAAATCTATCGGGGCAAAATTTGATAACACGGAATTATATTGATTAGCTGACTCAATCGTGAAGGCAAAAGCTTCTTGCGGTGAATGCTTTTTATCGAGATCAAAAAAATGACACTCTTCTCTCACCAATTCGAAAATTTCATCTAACCAAGTTGAGTAGGCGTTCTCTTCGATTGCAATGAGCACTGAGGAAAGCACCACTTGATTGGCTAACACCGCATCTGACTTCAGGGCTTTAATATCCCAATCGTTAAATGTGCTCATTCATCACCTCCGAAAAGGGTGGAATCAACCACCCTTCGTCTGCTTATTTGCGCATTCTTGAAACCCAAGCCAAGGCTAGTAAGCTTAACCAGCCCAAAGAACCACCTGAGCTACTATCTTTCTTTTCTGGTTCGGGTGTTGGTGTTGGTGTTGGTGTTGGTGTGCCGCCCGTTCCTGAGTCACCTGAGTCACCTGAATCACCTGAATCACCTGAATCACCTGAATCACCTGAGTCACCTGAATCACCTGAATCTCCTGTACCTGGATCTGGGGTTGGGTCAGGTTCTGGGGTTGGGTCAGGTTCTGGGGTTGGGTCAGGATCTGGCGTTGGGTCAGGATCTGGCGTTGGGTCAGGATCTGGCGTTGGGTCAGGATCTGGCGTTGGCTCTGGTTCTGGTTCTGGCGTTGGCTCAACATCATTCGCCAAAACGGTTAACACTACATTGGCTGCATCAACATTAACATCTAGCATCATTGGAACGACAAGTTTGGCATTAACGGTGACATTTTCTGCCAAAGTTAAGCCCTCTGTGAAATTAAGCGTGACAACCTTGCTGCTTTCGTCTGCGCCAAAATTAATTGTGATATAGTCTTCTTGGAAGATTTCTGTTGTGCTCTCGACCCCGCCCCATTCGTCGTGGTGCAAGATTAAGCTGCCATCAAGATATAGACTGATTTCAGTAGAAGCTGTTAAATCCCCATCCCGAGAGATGGTTATTGCCACACCACTTTCGTTAATGTCGGTACTTGTTTCCAGTTCACTTGCTATAGATACCGTACCAACGGTGGTCATTTCATCGGTTATGTTTGCCACATAAGGTGTGGCAAACCCGATTTGCTTTGCATTATTCGCTTCTGTTTCGTGACCACAAACTATCCCGTCGTTAATGACTTCTGGCGAACTGAAAACATTAAAACCTTTTGACACATGGAACATCACCGAAGGCTGCTCATTGCCATTTTCATCAATGGCGCAAGAAATGGCCGCAGCAGCTCTATTGTAATCCTCTTGATGATAGCTACTACCATAACCGCGCTCATGTCCCGCTTCGAGGACATGCCCCAGTTCGTGCAAGGCCGCAGGTCCACAGGAATTGTATTTGTTGTCGATTGACATATTTTCATAACCAGCTAGCACTGTTGCATGACCTGCCCCCCTGCCGCACCACACAATGTTTTCGACTCACGAGTGATGTACATGAAGGTATCCGCACCGCTATTTTTCAATCTCTTTGTGAAATTGTTTTGGTACGCATTAATATAATATCCATGCGCTTGCTCCCAGATTTGCCACGCAAATCCTGACAAACCTTTCACTGCATCGCCATCATCATCCAAAAAGTCATAACTAGGGAAATCAAAGCTGAGATTTTCTGGAACATAAGCTTTTTTGTCCAACTCATAGACCCAAAGCATATCCGAATCGCTTAGTGCTTGTTGCTGTTTCTCGTACCAATCGCTGATGTCGATTTGCGAAAAATCAGCTAGTCGCACTCTGGTATTCACTTTCGAGTCAATTAAACCCTGATTCATCCTGTCAACTGTATCGGCTACAAAGCGGTAGAAAGCCCCTTTTGTGCGCTGCAATCCCAAAGAATGTGGATCATAGACAAATGCAATATCTATGGTGTTATTTGACATATCGGCAGGTTGGCGATCACATTCATCCGAATTGCCGCGATACTCGCAACCATAGAACTTAAAGAAAGTTGATGTTTCAATTTCCAAGTTTTCGTCATCCCCGTTTTGCATCGCATTGGTAACTTGGTTGATCATGGCTTGAGGTACGCCTTTTTTGGTCATCACCTGCTTAATTTCTGCGATTTTTTGGTTTCTGAGGGTTTGCATTCTCTCTTCTTTCGCATTGTACGCAGACACTTGCTCTGGTGTTACTTCAGCTTTAAATGACGTTGCGTTGGCGCTGCCAGCAGCGATTAAAGCCAGAGCTAGAGCCGATTTCGTGAAGTGATTAAAGTTGTTCATGAGATTACCCTCAGTAGTTTAATTACATTCATTATGATAGGCTTTAAGCCTATTGTCAACGAAAATTTGCATGTATGATGCACATGATAAGTATATACTAAATGAGCTATAAAAAAGCTATCAATTTATAGATAGCTCCTTTGCTGACCGTCGCTCAAAGGTGTTGTTTATTTGATTAACGCCTCTTCAAATCGCTTTAACTCATAATATTCATCGTCTGTGAGTTTGATTACCTGATCTTCATCCTGGTTGACTTGTGACGCTAATTTTAAAATGAAGGTTCTGACATCGGTGCTAATAGATTTGGGTATTGATTTCCCCTTGACAGATTTCTTGGTTACTCTGACTGTTGGCTCAATCGAATCACTTTCTGTTGAGTCGTCGCTGTTATCAACTTCCTCAAACTTTTGTCCAATTTCATTTAAATAGGCAAGATCATCAGCAGCGATTACATCTTCAATATCGATTTGCTTTTCTTTGTTATCCTCTGTCATCTGCTTATCTGGTTTGCTATCTTTCTTAATCTGCTCAACAAACGAATGAATTTCTTCGACCTTTTTGTCGTCTGATTCATCTTCAGTCGGTACAAAATCCATTAAAGTTTGTGGTTGATTTGAATTATTGGACGAAGATGCGATAACAGACATCACTTTATCGCCATGTTCTTTAAATAGTTCGCGAGCATAGGTGGCAGAAATCATGTCATTTCGCACCATATCTTTTAATCGCTGTGGCATATTGAGCAAATCTAGTAAATGCCCAACATGGGCAGAGCTTTTGTTAATCCTTCTGCCTATCTCAGAATTATTTAACCCTTCATTTTTTAAACGTGAAACCGCAGCCGCTAAATCCAATTGATTCAACGGAAGTCCATTAGCAGTATCTATCATTAACAAAACCTCATCGATTTTGTCACCTTGAAATTCATTTACTTCGAACTCAGTCTTACCCGCTTGAATGCCACCTGCAAAGCGATGGTGGCCATCTCTCACAATGCAGATATACTCGCCTTCTGCATTTTTAACCACTTTCACGATGATTTGAGGTACTGTTTTGTTCTCTCTATATGCATTCGCAAAATTAGTCACGTGATTTTCATTCAAGTCCCTGATATTAAATCCTTCTTCAACAAAGATACGATCCGTTGTCACCACATAACTGTTTAGAGTTCCCACCTTCATATCTTCGGGAGCTGAATGCTCTTTTTCGTGACGGTACATATCTCTTAAACGAGCTGACTGCAATTCTTCATATTTAGTATCGATAGTGTTAAACATAGCTTTTTCCTCGTTAAATATACTTTTCGTGTATCGGTTAAATATATATTTGATATAAATGTAAAGTAACTTTAAATGTATTGCAACAAAATTATTTTAAAAAATATATCAATTAAGGGTTGACCACGGAAGGCTTTAAGCCTATTGTTAACGTGTAAGTTAAATCACAACAGGAAACAAAGCCATGACTAACATGACAAACGCAAAAAACGGCACCCGCCAAGATGCACTTGCAGGGGTTCTTGCTCAAATTGAGAAGCAGTTTGGTAAAGGGTCAATCATGAAATTGGGTGATGACCGCACGATGGATGTGGAAACGATTTCAACAGGTTCACTTTCATTAGACGTTGCAATAGGCGCGGGAGGGCTTCCCACTGGGAGGATCATTGAGATTTATGGGAATGAATCGAGTGGCAAGACTACACTCTGCTTAGAGATTATTGCACAAGCGCAACGAGAAAGCAAGACCTGTGCTTTCATAGATGCTGAGCACGCTTTAGACCCTATTTACGCAAAAAACCTTGGCGTTGATATTGATAACCTCTTATGTTCTCAGCCAGATACCGGTGAGCAAGCACTAGAAATTTGTGATGCTTTATCCCGTAGCGGTGCCGTTGATGTGATTGTTGTTGACTCGGTTGCGGCTTTAACACCTAAAGCTGAAATTGAAGGTGAAATTGGTGATTCTCACATGGGTTTAGCTGCTCGTATGATGAGCCAAGCAATGCGTAAGCTGGCTGGTAATTTAAAGCAGTCAAACACCATGCTTATCTTCATAAACCAAATTCGCCACAAGATTGGGGTCATGTTTGGTAACCCTGAAACCACTACCGGTGGCAATGCATTAAAATTCTATGCTTCAGTCCGTCTTGATATTCGCCGTACAGGTGCGATTAAAGAAGGTGATGTAGTAGTGGGTAACCAAACTCGCGTAAAAGTGGTTAAAAACAAAATTGCGGCACCATTCAAGCAAGCTGAATTTGAAATTATTTATGGCAAAGGGATAAACAAGACAGGGGAGATTTTAGATCTTGCAGTTGAATATGGAATTATACAAAAAGCAGGTGCGTGGTTCGCATACGATGGCGATAACATAGGCCAAGGCAGAAAGAATGCTTGTGAAGCTCTTGAGAAAGACTCTTTGCTGCTAAACGAAGTTAAAGCTAAGGTGATTGCATCAATTAACCCAAATGCTTCTCTGGATGATTCAGACGTCTTTGAAGCGGAAATGGAGCAAGACGAAGCCATTGAACTTTTATAAGCTCCTTCATCGCCAAATTAAAATCCCATAAACAACATATTGTTTGTGGGATTTTTTTTGGTTCAAACTATCAGATCCCTACCCTGCTTTATTACTTTTAAAAAAAGAAAAAAATCTTTTACTGACTCTAAATGAAAGAGCCCTCCCTCCCTCGGGGGGGAGGCTCTTCATTTATGAAGAATGATATTTGGGCATATAGTATTGTTGAAGTGTGTCACTACCTTGCGCATTACCTGTTGCAGATAATGTGGATAAGTCAGCATTGTTACTAAAACGGAAATGGCACCTGCCCGAAAATACGAAATTAGGGATGGTAAGGCTCAAAAATGTGTGGATTAAGCTGGAATTAGTCGAAAATATGGGGATTTAGTGAATTTTGGATAGATCTGTGCCGCGATAGGGCTTATTTAGAATTTTTTAGTGCTTCGAGGGCTTTATTGTGTAACTGACTAATTGGGACGCCTGCTTCTTTCAACTGAATTATCATCTCTTTGTATTGAGGGTCATCCAAATACTGTTGTGCTGGTGCAGTAGTTGGACCATTGTTCGATGCTGGTGCATAGTCGTTAGCTGATTGGCCTCGATTGATTGTCATGTTACCAGCAAAGGTTTTTATTGCGTTGCTGTTTGATGTAACATTTTTTTCGAATTTTGCTTTATTCTCAGTTTCAGAAGTATTATTCGATAGAATTCGTTCTGTAGACTTGGTTAAACGTCTTTTTACAGATGGTCGCATTTGTTTAAAGCCGTTTTTAATATTCTTCGTCAGCTCCTTCTTCTCCTGTTGATCATCGCCTTGCTGTTTATTTACTGATTTGATTGCGTCCTTTAATTGCTCAAATGTAAAACCTATTCGAATATAAAAAGATTCCGTCAGGATTATTTGCATCGGTGAGTATTCTTTAGTGACTGGATCGAACTTGGTTGTTGTTACTAAATCACCGATTGCTTCCAAATAATCGAGCACTCGATACACCGTATAGCGCGATACACCGCATTGTGAGGCTATATTGCTCACGTAAAGATAATCAGGAATAGCAAATAGCACTCTACTCCCCTCACTCGTAGTTGTGGGTGTCAGTTGTGCGTTGTATGCGAGACATTGTGTGACAGCTGAGATAGCTGCTAGAAATCTTGATCTTATGCGTGAACGTAGATTGAGTATGTTACGAAGTACAAGTATCGACTTGTCAGCTTGCCAATCATGAGCACCAGCCATCGCAACCATACGGCTAATAAGCTTGTGGCGCTTTTTTTGTGGGCTAAAAGTTGGCAAAGGTTGATTCATTTGGTAGTTAATAAATGCATTAGATCGAATTTGATCAAATCTATACGATCCGATATAGAAGCGCAAACCACAGAGATCTTTACAAAAAAGCCTTTGTTTTTATATGTTTAGCCTCAGATCTATCAAATTTCAACTGCTTAATGACAAATTTCAACTGCTTATTGACAAATTTCAACTGCTTATTGACAAATTTCAACTGCTTAATGGGTAAAAAATATACAATGCATTTGTTTGAATATTTGTATTTTTAATCGAAAATTCAGATATTTATATATGAAATAGCTTTTTTTTCAATTGGTTGATTTTTATTCAGTACCTCAACTATCAAATTTCACTATCGCCACTCATTAGCTGATTGCATAAAACTTTTATTACTTTAAATTCAATCGTTTATATCAAATTTCATCAAATTTCAACCCCTTAATTTGTTCAAATTTCACCCACTACCAACGCTAATTTTGGTTTCAATTTTACTATATAATTCAATCATTTATATCAAATTTCATCAAATTTCAACCCCTTAATTTGTTCAAATTTCACCCACCACCAACGCTAATTTTGGTTTCAATTTTACTATATAATTCAATCATTTATATCAAATTTCATCAAATTTCAACCCCTTAATTTGCTCAAATTTCACCCACTACCAACGCTAATTCTGGTTTCAATTTTACTATATAATTCAATCATTTATATCAAATTTCATCAAATTTCAACCCCTTAATTTGTTCAAATTTCACCCACCACTAACGCTAATTTTGGTTTCAATTTTACTATATAATTCAATCGTTTATATCAAATTTCATCAAATTTCAACCCCTTAATTTGCTCAAATTTCACCCACCACTAACGCTAATTTTTGTTTCAATTTTACTATATAATTCAATCGTTTATATCAAATTTCATCAAATTTCACCCACCACTAACGCTAATTTTGGTTTCAATTTTATCATATAATTCAATCGTTTATGTCAAATTTCATCAAATTTCAACCCCTTAATTTGCTCAAATTTCACCCACTACCAACGCTAATTTTGGTTTCAATTTTACTATATAATTCAATCATTTATATCAAATTTCATCAAATTTCAACCCCTTAATTTGCTCAAATTTCACCCACCACTAACGCTAATTTTGGTTTCAATTTTACTAAATAATTCAATCATTTATATCAAATTTCATCAAATTTCATCAAATTTCAACCCCTTAATTTGCTCAAATTTCACCCACCCTTAAGACTGGTGTGCGTTAAATTTTTAGTAAGTGATTCAGTGAATTAGGCTATTAATATCAAATTTCAATAACTTGAATAGTTGAACATGTTCAACTCATGTTGGGATCTTCAATTGCCAGATGTTGCCTATTCACTTCTAAGAGTTGAACATGTTCAACTCATATTGATAGGTATGTTTTCATTATTGGCAAGATCACTTCTAAGAGTTGAACATGTTCAACTCATATTGATAGGTGTGTTTTCATTATATTGGTAAGTTCACCTCGAAGAGTTGAACATGTTCAACTCATGTTGAGGGTTTCAGTTGCCAGATGTCGTCTATTTACTTCTAAGAGTTGAACATGTTCAACTCATGTTGAGGGTTTCAGTTGCCAGATGTCGTCTATTTACTTCTAAGAGTTGAACATGTTCAACTCATATTGATAGGTATGTTTTCATTATTGGCAAGATCACTTCTAAGAGTTGAACATGTTCAACTCGTGTTGATAGGTATGTTTTCATTAAATTGGTGAGTCCACTTCTAAGGGTTGAACATGTTCAACTGATATAGATAGGTGTGTTTTTATTTGACTAGCTAGCCCACTTCGAAGAGTTGAACATGTTCAACTCATATGGAGGTAGAGGGCTTCAATTTCCAGTTTCGGTGAGTTCAGCTCTAATAGTTGAACATGTTCAACTATTGTAGATAGCTTTAATTGGCCGTTATGGTGAGTCCACTTCTAAGGGTTGAACATGTTCAACTCATATGGAGGTAGAGGGCTTCAATTTCCAGTTTCGGTGAGTTCAGCTCTAATAGTTGAACATGTTCAACTATTGTAGATAGCTTTAATTGGCCGTTATGGTGAGTCCACTTCTAAGGGTTGAACATGTTCAACTCATATGGAGGTAGAGGGCTTCAATTTCCAGTTTCGGTGAGTTCAGCTCTAATAGTTGAACATGTTCAACTCATATTGATAGGTATGTTTTCATTATATTGGCAAGTTCACTTCTGAGAGTTGAACATGTTCAACTCATATGGAGGTAGAGGGCTTCAATTTCCAGTTTCGGTGAGTTCAGCTCTAATAGTTGAACATGTTCAACTCATATTGATAGGTATGTTTTCATTATATTGGCAAGTTCACTTCTGAGAGTTGAACATGTTCAACTATTGTAGATAGCTTTAATTGGCCGTTATGGTGAGTTTAGTTCTAAGAGTTGAACATGTTCAACTCATATTGATAGGTATGTTTTCATTATTGGCAAGTTCACTTCTGAGAGTTGAACATGTTCAACTCATATTGATAGGTATGTTTTCATTATATTGGTAAGTTCACTTCTGAGAGTTGAACATGTTCAACTCATATTGATAGGTATGTTTTCATTATATTGGTAAGTTCACTTCGAATAGTTGAACATGTTCAACTATTGTAGATAGCTTTAATTGGCCGTTATGGTGAGTTCAGCTCTAATAGTTGAACATGTTCAACTCATATTGATAGGTATGTTTTCATTATTGGCAAGATCACTTCTAAGAGTTGAACATGTTCAACTCGTGTTGATAGGTATGTTTTCATTAAATTGGTGAGTCCACTTCTAAGGGTTGAACATGTTCAACTGATATAGATAGGTGTGTTTTTATTTGACTAGCTAGCCCACTTCGAAGAGTTGAACATGTTCAACTCATATGGAGGTAGAGGGCTTCAATTTCCAGTTTCGGTGAGTTCAGCTCTAATAGTTGAACATGTTCAACTATTGTAGATAGCTTTAATTGGCCGTTATGGTGAGTTTAGTTCTAAGAGTTGAACATGTTCAACTGATATAGATAGGTGTGTTTTCATTATATTGGTAAGTTCACCTCGAAGAGTTGAACATGTTCAACTCATGTTGAGGGTTTCAGTTGCCAGATGTCGTCTATTTACTTCTAAGAGTTGAACATGTTCAACTCATATTGATAGGTATGTTTTCATTATTGGCAAGATCACTTCTAAGAGTTGAACATGTTCAACTCATATTGATAGGTATGTTTTCATTATTGGCAAGATCACTTCTAAGAGTTGAACATGTTCAACTCATATTGATAGGTATGTTTTCATTATTGGCAAGATCACTTCTAAGAGTTGAACATGTTCAACTCATATTGATAGGTATGTTTTCATTATATTGGCAAGTTCACTTCTGAGAGTTGAACATGTTCAACTCGTGTTGATAGGTATGTTTTCATTAAATTGGCAAGTTCACTTCTGAGAGTTGAACATGTTCAACTATTGTAGATAGCTTTAATTGGCCGTTATGGTGAGTTTAGTTCTAAGAGTTGAACATGTTCAACTCATATTGATAGGTATGTTTTCATTATTGGCAAGATCACTTCTAAGAGTTGAACATGTTCAACTCATATGGAGGTAGAGGGCTTCAATTTCCAGTTTCGGTGAGTTCAGCTCTAATAGTTGAACATGTTCAACTATTGTAGATAGCTTTAATTGGCAGTTATGGTGAGTCCACTTCTAAGGGTTGAACATGTTCAACTCATATGGAGGTAGAGGGCTTCAATTTCCAGTTTCGGTGAGTTCAGCTCTAATAGTTGAACATGTTCAACTATTGTAGATAGCTTTAATTGGCCGTTATGGTGAGTTTAGTTCTAAGAGTTGAACATGTTCAACTGATATAGATAGGTGTGTTTTCATTATATTGGTAAGTTCACCTCGAAGAGTTGAACATGTTCAACTCATGTTGAGGGTTTCAGTTGCCAGATGTCGTCTATTTACTTCTAAGAGTTGAACATGTTCAACTCATATTGATAGGTATGTTTTCATTATTGGCAAGATCACTTCTAAGAGTTGAACATGTTCAACTCATATTGATAGGTATGTTTTCATTATTGGCAAGATCACTTCTAAGAGTTGAACATGTTCAACTCGTGTTGATAGGTATGTTTTCATTAAATTGGTGAGTCCACTTCTAAGGGTTGAACATGTTCAACTGATATAGATAGGTGTGTTTTTATTTGACTAGCTAGCCCACTTCGAAGAGTTGAACATGTTCAACTCATATGGAGGTAGAGGGCTTCAATTTCCAGTTTCGGTGAGTTCAGCTCTAATAGTTGAACATGTTCAACTATTGTAGATAGCTTTAATTGGCCGTTATGGTGAGTTTAGTTCTAAGAGTTGAACATGTTCAACTGATATAGATAGGTGTGTTTTCATTATATTGGTAAGTTCACCTCGAAGAGTTGAACATGTTCAACTCATGTTGAGGGTTTCAGTTGCCAGATGTCGTCTATTTACTTCTAAGAGTTGAACATGTTCAACTATTGTAGATAGCTTTAATTGCCAGATGTCGTCTATTCACTTCTAAGTGGTAATCAGCCTGCAAACCAATCACAAGATAAGACTATGATAAGTCTATTAAAAATTGTTATCTGGTGTCGTTGTTGGCCTTTTATGATGATTTTTAATTTCATAAACAACTTTGTTTGGGTAAATACTTACTTTCTGGTCTTTATCTTCCAAAGCCAATCCTTTTCCAGAAATTTTCTTTGCATTGCTCTGGTTGAAGATGTTAGTCACTTGAGTTTTAATTTTTGATGCGGTTAGCCCATGTTCTATTGCTGTTGCAATTTGATTCCAACTTGCTTCTACCGTTCCATCTTCATTTGATTTTGACATTAAAAACAGGATTAAAAGAGATAGCGTTCTATTTTGCAGGTTAACAAATAAGCTGCTGATTTCATGTAGGTTTTCGGTATTTTTGTTTAAAATTAAATTACCTTCTGTTGCAAGTTCATCCATATCCACCATCTTGTCGATAGCGTCACAAATAAAACCTGGTAAGTTAAAGTTTGCTACCAACAGCCCACTGCCTCTATAATTTTCCCCATCAACTTGTCGTTTAAGAGTGGTGAATAGATTGCTAATTGGGTTTATTACCATGAATTCTTCATTAATTTCTAAATTAGATAATTCGCTGAACTCAGGGCTAATCGTGATGGTTGCATAGTTGAGGCGTAATAATGCCTGTGTCACAGTGGCTCTTGTTGTAGCTTGCACTGTTTTAGTCATGTTAACTTGTTGTATTATCGAATTAACAGGTACCTCAAATGACATTTTCTGGGCCTGAATTTGTTGGTCGAATCCCCTTCGAGAGTGCTCTAGCCTGCTAGATACAACACATTTTATTAAAGCTCCATAGATAATGATATCGTCATTTTTGGGTAATTGGCTTCCTGTTGTCGTTTTTAATGTTGCTCTTACGGGGCCATTATAAATAGGTTGCAATGAGGGTAGGGTGGTTTCTTTTATCTCTTCGTTATCATCTTCAGCTTTTGGATTTATGAATAACTCTTGAAACAAATTTATTAACGAACGTGTTATATATATTGATTGGTGTTCTTCATTAATTGGATTTGCCCACTGTAGATCAAATTGTTGTTGGCTCTTATGACTTACAGCTGCCTTACCTTCCTTCAAATATTCTGATTTATTTTCCTTAGTAGGATACCAAATTGTGCATTTGAGCTTTCCGCGAAGAATTAGATGTGATGATATATGGCCGGATTTTTTTAATTTTGTTAATGATCTCCAAATAGTAACATAAACTAAATCTGGTTCACTTTTTAGCTTGATATAACTCCATTCGTTGTACGGGATTAGAGTGGAGTTATTAATGATATCATCTAAACTTTTCAAATCTTCATTGATTTTGCACTCGTCAATAATCTCACTGTCCAACAATAATATTGGAAAGCTCGAATCTTCCATTTTTGCTGCCAACTTCTTAACTACGTTAATATTTCCCATAATATTTAATTCTTTAGTAATTGTTTTAGAAGAGTAATGCTCTCACTCCAATTTGCAAAACTACTTGGTCTGCAAAGGATTACCTTTTGTGAGCACTTGTGGCCAGCGTGTTGGGGTGTTATATTTTTCACGTTAATTCCTCGGTCCGTTAAGCATGAGGGTTGATAGTCGGATGTATTGGCGTACATCCGGCAACTTTTCTCTTATTGATTTAACTCATTTAAAAATATTTCTAGTTTTTTCTTTTTTTCTTCAGTTAGTTTATTTACTGTGCAGCTGTAAGTCTGATTATGCTTGTCTGTTAATTTGAATCTTACTTTTAGAGCCGCATCTTCAGCGTCTTCTGTATCTGTATCATTGTGTGATAGCGCTGCCAGAGAAATTTTTATTTTGTTTAAAATGACTTCTTTCGGCGTTCCTATCTCAATATCTAACTGTTCTAAAAAATTGTCATAATTAAGATCGAGTTTATCCAATTTGTTCTTTATCAGCAGTAGATTTACTAAATCTCTGTAAGTTAACTCGTTTGTCACCGGGAAAATAGAGATAAAACACGCAGGTATATCCAATAGCTTTAAGTATTTAGTTATTACTCCCTTACTTACTTTGATGGCTTTTGCTAATTCAACATTAGTGTATTTGTACTTATGCTTTAGTGATTGATATTGTAACGCAGTATCATAAATTGACTGTTTTTCTTGCAAATTAATCTTTCGGATCACAGCAGTTATGTCAACCGCTGATATGTCTGATTCAGTAGTAACAGAAAAATTTAATCCTACTTCTGCTAGTCTCGCCGCATATGTACGTCGAGAACCATCCCACGCCAAGATCCGGCCATCTGGCAGTAGTTGACCGAAGCAGTTTCTTTCTTGCCCAGTTTTCAAACTTTCAATTAACTGGTGAGTATTGTGCTCCGAAAGAACATTTTGAGCTCGCGGGTTTATATCCGGTATTAGGATTGCTTCTTTGAGTTTGTCATGCGGTATATGAATTTCATAAAACTTAACAGTACGGCCTGATTGCATTATTTTTAACAATGGCTTTTCGTTAAGCAATTGATATCCATGCAGGGAAGGGGGGTGTTGTTTGCTATATCAATTGACTCAATTGAATCAATTGAGCCATCTTGAACGCTATCGTTGCTGATATTTGTAAAGTCTTCGCTAACTTCTGATTTTACTTTCTCTACGATCTGTTCGTAATTGCGTTCTTGTCTTTTCGGAGAATTTCGTCTAGATAAGCGACTTGCTTTTTCTGCCTCAGCAGCTTTTTGTGCGGATTCTAAAGCGGCTTTATTCATGCCTGGTATGGTTAAGGTCATTTTAAAGCTCCTTATTCGCGTCGCTAATCATAAATTCAAATTCATTAACTAAAGCGGCCCCAGCTTCTTGTGCTTTCATCAACGATTTTTTGGTACCATCAAATTCTGATACTGAAATATCAAAAATAGTACAACGCTGCTCTGCACACGATATGATTGCATCTGAACGCGGAATGCTTGCCGTAAAACAATTTTCAATTCCTGCCGCTAGCCTAAGCTTGTGAGCAGTTCTTGCTTCTGCATTACTATTAACTGAAATTGACGAAATCAGTAATTTTGTAGACTTAAAACCTTGATGACCAAGATATTTGATCACACCGTATGTACGACTCAAGAAACTCATGTAGACACCCGCCGAGTCCCAATCATATTCGCTAGGCTTAACAGGCATGATTAGATGATCAGAAACATAATGCGCAGCAGTGTTAGACGCAGTAAAGTGAGGTGGAGTATCAATAATAATAATGTCATAACGCGACTTTAATGCGTCAGTAACCCGCTTAAGGTCTTTGTAACTGTTATATTCTTTACCTGCTTTGTCAGCAGCTTGTTCCATTGATCTTACATAAATATCGTACTGACGATCTCTGTCAGATGATGTAATTACATCAAGGTTCGGGAAGTTTGTTTTCTTTATTGATTTGTCCAATTTAATCTTAAAAGTGTCATCATCGCTATCATCCATCATTAAATCGCCAATTGAAATTTCATTAGCTTTCATATTTGGAACTAACTGAGAACTAGCCGTTTTTTGTGGGTCAAGATCAATTACTAGCACTTTATAAATTTTAGATGGCAATGAAGCAATACCGGTTGCGAGCATAGTAGCCGTCGCGGTCTTACCCACACCACCTTTAAGAATCCCGATCATCACAATTTGTGCTTGAGTTGGTTTTTTATTTTGAGAAGCATCTTTACGCTTACTATTAAAGAACTCTTTTATTTGATTGATTTCTAATTGGTTTACACGCCACGTATTACCGTATTTGTATTGAATACCAAGGTCATCGCAAACTTTATTTATGATTCGGTTTGTCCTAGCCTCCGGGATCGCCGCTAACGCCTCACGTTGGTTGTATGTGCGGTAATACTTACCATTTGGGGCATCACCATTGGCGTACACTTCTATGTCATCGACAGTAATAGCTGCAAAGCTTTTTGCTAGATAATCAAATTTTTCTTGAGTTTGCGTTTGGTTCATAAAAGTGTCTCCAATAGTGGTTTAGCTTAATATATGTTACTACGTTTTTTTACGCAAGCATTTAAAAAGCGTAGCAAGAGGTTTTTTGCTTTGCATGCCACATTTGAGAAAGAATGAAGGATTATCGCTTGAATTAAATTGCGTTATTGATAAGATGATCTTGCCGATAGCCTCGTGGCCTTCAGCACCGTAGGGCAGCGGGTCGCAAACTTCGCTGCCCTACATCCTCAACCCTTTCTAGCTCTCTACCGTGAACTCTTTTATTTTCTCTTTCATTGACAAATTTCTGTAGTACACCTATTGTGTACTTGTAAAGTGAATCTTGTTCATTTGGTGGCTGGTTAACCCTCCCTCTCCCTTAAGTGTGTTTTTCCAGCCGCCCATTTTTTTTAATTTCCTCGCTTATTCCTCCCATTGAAAAAAAATACATGCATTTTAATAATTTAAAATAATCATTGATTTTAACGCAACTCTTAATTGATATATATTTAAAAACGTAGTATCTTCATTTTTAATGTAAATGACTAAAGTTGGGGTTAATCATGAGAGCAAAGCAGCATGGCTATTACAAAGTGGGTACAAACAAAGGTGTGCCAAGAATTTGGTTGCAGGGCGGCAATTTAACCGCGTCAAACTTTCACAAAGGTCAGCCCTTTGAAACCGTTTTTAATATAGATACGCGCACTATCGTTTTACGATTGCTTGATACGCCTAATGAAAACTGCCGCTTTGTCTCTGGCAGGGTTAACAACAAAACAAAGATTGTGACGCCCATTATCGAGCTGGCCAAATCAAAGTTAATCGATATCACGGGACAAGCAACTAAGGTTCGCGTAGATTTTTACGAAAATGAAATCCACATTTCGATACATCATCTAGATTGCAAAATTGAAGAGCGTGAAGCACGCTTAAAACGCAATGTGACTAATGGTGAAATAACCAAAGGTGTCGTTTGTGTGGGTATCGGTGTTAGCGCAGCTGCAGGTCATGATGCTTTGAGTTCTCAACTTCATTGCAAAACGAAGTTTGTTGTAGACAGAGAGCGCAAGTATCTTGATCTATTGACTCAAAACAATCACGCAATCGATGGTACCACCAAAATTTTCGAAGCCAGTCTAGAAGAAATCGAGCCAGAATTGCTTGATTATGTCGATATTCTTTCTTTTAGCTTACCTTGCAGCGGCATGAGCCTTTCTGGGCGTTCCAAAAACCGTATTAAGATCCCAGAGGAACATGCTACCGACGCAACCGCAGTCTTCGGTTTAATTAAGATCATTGACGCATGCAACCCCTCTATCTTGGTCAGCGAGAATGTTGTACCAGCAATGCATTCTGCAACCTATGTGCTGTTAAAAAGCTTGCTGGCCATGTACGGCTACAACATAGCAGAAAGGACGCTCAGCTCTGAACAAACGAATTCTTTTGAGAATCGAGAGCGTTATTGGTTTGTCGCCACATCCCAAAACTTGCCAACTGTTGATTTGGCTAACTTTCCAAAATTTGCACCCAAATACAGCAATCTGGCATCCCTTCTTGATTGCATTCCTCATGCCTCGAATATGTGGAAGTCAACAAAAGAAAAAATTCGCAAAGCCGCAGTCAATAAAGCAGCAGGTAAAGGCTTTGGCTTTAACCTCGTTGACCCAAACATCACTCAAAGAATAGGTACAATCGGCAAGGGGTACCAAAAAGACCGAGCTACTGAATGCCACATTGCCGGTCCCAACAATACGATGCGTTTACTCACACCATCAGAATTAGCCAGAGCGCAGAGTGTACCTGCACACCTCATTCAAAATGTATGTGATTCAACAGCCTATGAAGGGCTAGGGCAGGGCGTGGATTTCTTGCAGGCCTTCGGGATATTTCAATGTTTGCTACGCGATGTATTGACAAATTGATAAGAAAAACTTGCGGGTGCGACAAGGGTGCGATATACTTTAATTGTTCACTTAGCATATCAACAAAGACGCTCGCATCTGCAGGGCATAATGTAAGGAATTTAAAAATGAACAACTCAACATTTATCGCACTATCTGAAATCAAATCTAAGCTAGACATTAAAGATCACAACTATGGGCGCCTGACTGCAGAAGAAATTAAGTTAAACACATGGACAGTCAAAACGCATCAGGATATTGACGAAGATAGAAATTGCTACTCAAAAGGTTGGCATCGCAAGTACGGACCCAAATACACTGTAATCGGTCGCTATGTTACGTTTTCTCGAAAGTGTGGCCGTGGCGTTACATCTAAGCGAGTCTACGTTAATAGCTGGTCAGGTAATTATCTTGAAAATGCAGTTGTTGAGGCTGGCTTAGAACCAAAAAATTCAACATTACCGCTAACTATCCGCTTGCACAAAGCGTTTGATGCAAAGTTAATCAGAACGGTTCGCGGCTTTAAGATCTACGAAAGAACACTACTAAAAGCACCCGTTGACTATGTGATTGTCTCGCCAATGGGCGTAACTTATCACGATGACAAGAAAGCAAACCTACTTAAAGGCCTGTTCAAAAAAATTCGCGCATCAGCCAATGGCGTTAAATTTGCCGCTGAAAAAGTGTCGTGGAAAGACTGCAAAAAGCTCGGCTTTTGTGACGCAGGCATTAAGTCTTTCTGTGATGATTTCGGACTAAGCATAAAAAACGCCTATACCCCAAGACAGATAGAAGAGGCAGTAAGAAAATGCCCATCTCTCGCATCGCCATACATCAATGAGCTTCGGGTTTTAGCCAATGCTTACAACTACTCAGTCAACATTTAACCAGCAACTCGATAAGAAAAGCTTGCAGGTGCGACAAGAGTGCGATAAGCTTTAATTGTTCACTTAGCACATCAACAAAGAAGCTCGCATCTGCAAGGCATAATGTAAGGAATTTGGCTATGATCACTTCAAAAGACATCACCACCACCTACTTTGACCACATTCTTCACTCAACTGAAGTTCACGGCAATCACAATCATCGCGACTACGTTAGGCATAACATTGATATTTTCAACGTTATCAAGATCCACGGTAAAGATTATAACGCTGTATATCAAAGCGGCCTTAGTTACTTCAACAATGACGTATCATTACCGAGTGCTGAAATTGAACTGTCAGAAGCAGGTGGTACTGACCCTTTTTTAGAGTCACTAAACGGGCTGTATGCTTGTGATATTGATGAAATGGAATCAATGCCTGCCGAGCAACAAGCGGAAATTATTAGTGAATGGCAAGAAGTATGCCCTAACATTGAAAGCATAGCTTGTATTAGAGCAGCTTATGATGAACTTATGGACAACAACGGCATGGCTCAGAGTTATGCGTATGAGCTTAATCTTTGCGATGACCCCGAAGCATACGACATAGATGAGCAAACAGGCTTGGCCTGTATCAAAGATGATATGTAGAACTATATCATCAGAATTAAACATGGCCGCGATAGCGGCTATTAAGGATTCAAAAATGAGCATTAAAAAATCAGTCAGATTATCAGACGAGGCAGAACGCCTCTGTTATCTTCTATCGCCTTATGGCGAGCCAAATTATTCAGGCTCACTTAACGCGCTTGCGCATCGCTACAACCTGTTAATTGAGAATGTTATGCCAGAGTTATCAGAGCAAGAAGCGCTAGTCTTTGCGTCGCTATACAATGGTCACATGCTAAATGACAACATTAAACTTGAAGCACAAAGCATTGAGTGGCAGTTAGCTGAAGGCTTTAAATACGACGCTACAATAGGGGAGTTAATCGAAAACGCAGATACCACGCTTGAGAAGTTGCACAGCAAGGTTGCCAGCTGGTCGATTGCCGAACGCATAGCCGTGATAGATATGACTCAGCGATTTTGGTCCAAAGGCCGAGCAGATGCTATGCTAGGCAAAGAAGGATAAGTTATTCAGTTTTCAGTAACTTTAAATATGGAATTTTAAAATAGCTCTTTTCATCTTCTTTTATTTTAGCCAGGTATCGTTTCGCATACGGCGTTACTTCGTTAGGTTCTTGCAACAATAACACTGACAGTGAACGCCGCATCCACAGCCATTCTTCATTGAGTTTTTCATCACTCAACTCTGTTTTGACGTTTTTTTCGGTGCAGGTGTACAGCTCAACAATCTTTTTGAGCAGCTTGAATGTGTATGCTCCTGAGTGGGGTTCGGATATGGCATACATCACAATTAGATCGTCTAGTGAACGTCTGGTTAAATACCAATTGCGAATATAATTTTCTTTGGTGATCTCTTCATCGAAGAGAAATCGGCAATATCTTAATCGGCCAAAAAGTAGTGCGAGGGTTTTTTCTTTTCGGGCGATTTTTGCTATCAACATCAAGTGAAATTGTGTCGTAAAGGCATACAACCCTTTTAGTATCGAGCTGTGTCGTCGCTTTATTTTGATTCTTGCATGTCCCATAGCACACCCCAATAGATAGATCGAGTACCTTTAAAGTACATTAATTTAACCTTAAAAGCACTATTGGATGGCAAAAAAATAGCCGCATAAAGGTTAAATAAGATGTAAAGCTTCGTAATTAACTGAATTTAATGTTAAAAATAATTTGCTCGTCAATGTTTAGTAAATCATCTTCTATCGCTTCCGCATCTTCTAGCCATCGTTCTTTCACGCTTTCCTCTAATGGCGATGTGATAGCACTGATCAGCTTTACGTCAGAATGCTCTAATTGTGCAAGATAATACGGGAGATCTCTTTTCATACTTTGCTCAATCGTGCGTAATTGAAGATCACCTTTAAAATTATCACTTATTGCACTGCTTAAGGCGCGTCGCACGTAAATCATGGCTTCAGGGCAACGTGTCGTCTTTAAGTCAAAGATTTGCATATACTGCCTCCTTATACCAATTCTGCTGCTGGGAGCAGACGGATTGATTGACATAGAACGGCGGCTAACCGTTTTTCAGAGCCTTTAACTATTTTAATTTTGCCATCGACATCCTTATTAAAAATCCCTTTTTTTAACCACAATTCATTCGCCTTATCGGACAACGGTAAGTCGTGCAGTTTGTTGAGCGGCGTAAAGTCTAGTTGGGTGCGATCATTAGCTAACGCATCTTCTATAATCGATCTTCCAACCCAAGCCAATGCTTTTAACCCGATGGCGCAAAGTAATATTTGGTTATTTAATGCTGACTTCCATTGCGCATCATCGGCATCATGGACCTCTTGTAAGGGCAGCGTGTGATAAATAGCTTGTATGTATTGCGCGACGAGAACCCTATACAGATCGTAATTATCTGTATCATTTAACACGGCATTCACGGATTTTTTGCTGGTACTGGACGCTGCCATAATAGAAATAAAATCGGTCACATTGGCTAGCGTAAAAATCTGGCCACAAGACAATTTCCCATTGACCGCTACCGAGTCGGCAAAAGGGATACCCATTCGCTCTGTGGTTTCTAGTACATCATTCGTTAAACGGTTTAGATTGGTTTCACTATCAAACCAGATAGATTGACTTGCATTTGGTTTTTTCAGATTGAGATGCAAGTCTGCAAATATTTGCGTAACAAATTTTGCTGAATCTCTGATTTTGGCTGTATTCAGCACGACTATTTTTACATCAAGATGATGTGAAGCTAACTCAGGTCTGACTTTAAGCGCTTGTCGAATACCCGTTAAGCGTCCTTGGCCATCGATTAATAGTCGATCCACATTGGCTTTTAACGTGGCTTTATGGACTCGAACTTCACCGAAACCCACTTCTACTGGCACCAATTCCAATGATGATACAACCAAAATCACACTTGGGAAAAACGTGTTATCACGATTAATCAGATAATCTCGTATGCCATTGACCCGACCCTTATCGGCATTTCGCTGTAATCGTTCTCGCTCGGGGATGCTTTCATCTTCAATATCGATAAATCGTTCACATTCATCGAAGCTTAATTTTGTGCTGAATGTACTACCAATGCCTTCTTTGCCTTCAACCACCAGCATGGTTAAATCAGAATCGGCGGTAATGGCGTATTTTGGAATGTGTATTTCGCGTTCTAGATGTTCCATGGTTAAACCCCTATTTGACAACTTTTAATTGATACTAAATCAACAGTCGAACCATTGCAACTCTTAATTGATATAAGTATCACGTAAAGGTTGCAACCCTCAGTTGATATTGTTATATTGGGTTCAACATTTAACTTCCCGGCTACTATCATGCAAATATTTGATTTAGGTTCCCACAAGGCAGAGGTTGCAAAACATGCATATCAGCTCAGTGAAGCGCTAATCGCTGAATACATGACGCTATTAAAGGCCGGTGTTTGTTTGCAGATCTCAACTTCTCACGGTAAAGACTCCACCTCTATCACCAATGCCGCCATTGAAGCCATGGGTAGGGCGCTTAACGCTGGGGTGATTGCACAAGATCACCCTTTGGTCGTGTTAACTGTCGATACCTTGCTAGAGCCTGAACCTATTCAGTGCTATGTCGATTACGCGCATCAAAATGTGATCAAACGTTGTGAAGCGCTAGGGATTAATCTTTACGCAAAAATCGTTACTCCCCCGTTTCATCATCAACTGATGATCTTATTTGCCAATGCCCAAAAATTATTTGCTACCGCATCGTCAGGTCGCTCGGCAGATTGCTCTAAAATCTTTAAAGTAGATACCAATATTCGCGCCCTTAAAGCGATAAAAGCAGGTTTACCCGAAAAATACCAAATGGCGCCGTGGGTTTCTGTTGCTGGGCAGCGTTCCGACGAATCTTCACGCAGAAGCAACAATATGTCTAAACAAGGCGTAAAGTCACTTAAAGCGGAAGCATTGCTTGATCAAATAAAAGCAGAAGGGCATTCAGGAAAAGTGTTTCGTTTTGCGCCGATTGGACATTGGGTGCTTGATGATGTCATCGCTTATTTAACCCATGCTGGGACTAACGCTATCAACAAATGTTTACCTGGCACCCAAATTTCCTGTTATAGCGAAAATTTTGGGCTTTTATTGTCTATTTATGGTGAAGGTAGCAATGAACGATGTGAGCTGGTGGCCTCTGAAGATGACAAACCTAAGCAAAGCGGGTGCGGGAAAGTGGCCCGTTTCGGCTGCGTGACATGCGGTATGGTGGGCGATGATAAAAGCGCTAAAGAATTAAACGAATATGTTCGGTGGTCACGCTTTGGTGATTCTACATTGCGCTTTCGTGATTTCCTGACTCGTGTGAGTGATGATATTCATTGTCGTGCATTTCACGCAAGAGCCTATGACCGCAGTGGCAATAACAACGTGTTCTTTCAGCCAAATATCCTAAAAGCATCGGTTTTGGAAAAGTTGGTATGGTATGCCTCACAAATCTCACTGGATAGCCAACAAATCCATGAATCTTTCGTGGCGCTCTATCATACGGGTAAAGTTGATCAAGATATTGGCATTAAAGACATTCAATCCGACCCCTCACTGAACGCCAGTGTTCGGAAACAATATATTGAGATGTACACCAATCGGATGCTCAAAGGACCGATGTTTACCTTGTTTAGCCACCAGCATGCGGTATTGCTGTCACTTTTATGGAGCCTCCATGGGATCACCGCGCTACCTTATCGTCCTCTTGCTATCTATGAGGCCGTATTGAAAGGGAAACGCCTTCCATTTCCGATGACGAATGCTGAATTAAATGCCAAACGCGCACAACAAGGCCTTATCTCGTTTCAAGAGGAACTGCGCACTCAATCTATCCCAGACGCCGTAGTTGCGCAGCTATTTACACCAGCCAAACAATCGTTTGCGAAACTCAAAAAGCAGCATGGTGACTTACTGAATAAATCCCATTTACAAACACTTTTGCCTTTTGAATTAGCGCAATATTGGCAAGACGCTGCCGTTCAGTTCCACCAGCATCATGACTTACAGCTATTTAGCCAAAACACCAGTGCCAACACCCGAAAAATCCGCATTACTTATCAACGCGATAGTGTGACAGGCAAAGAAAACCTATCGGTCAAATGCTTACAAACTAGCAAAATCATTAATTTAGATGCAAATACGCATTTACGCGATGTATGCTTAACGCTTGCAAAGCAGGATTTCGAACAACATGGCCATAACCTGCAAAAGCGCGTATCTGATCATGAACTATCAGACCAAGTATTATTCACCAGTCCCATTGCTCATTACAGTCAAGAAAAACGCCTTAAAGCGACTAAAACCCGACAATTCTCAGAAAGAAAACGGGTGTTTGATAAATCTACTGGCCGTTATGTAACGGGTCGTGCTTCGTTAAAAATGTATAGTGCTAATGAGCGTGCGTCTGAAGTCGAGCAGCGCATTAATCTTGTTAGCTACTGGTTGCCTGCGTACCAAATTAATCAGTCAATCAATATTGGGACCAGTGAGTTAGATACCGATGACTTATCATTGAACTTTATCTTCGATGAGGCGTTATTTGCGATATGGATGTCTGAAGGCGGCATAGAAAGATTACTTGAGCATCATGACACGGTATTGGCCAATCGTATTAAAGATAGAAAGCCGATCCGACAATTCTATGGAACGGGACCGGTATACACGATTACTAATACAACTGGCCTGAGTATCAGTACCCGATTAGCCAGTAATTTCCAAAACACATTAAAACGCACTGAAGTCTTTCATCATGCAGGCTTATTTAACGTCGCTAATCTCAGCCGTGAAGCGTTATTATCACTCGATAACGTGATCTGTATGGATGAGCATCGCGCACAGAAAGTTGATCATTTATTGGCAGTTCGCTACATCAAACATATAGAACGTCGTGACATGAAACAAAAACTGGCTAATGCCAACGGCAATATCGCTTTAATGAATGTCACAGACAGATTAAATGAGTTTGTTCGTCATTATATTCAGATTAGCAAAAGCTATCTCGCCGCTCAGGTGTATGCCGCGTTTAATCCAGATGCAGCATTAAGAGCAAAGAAATTGGGCATGTGGCTCGATGAGTATGCCCAGGTCATTTCCGAACCGAACCAGGCGTTAACTGTTCTGTCAGTTAAGGACGAAGCGAATGAGATCACCGGCAATTTTGATGACTTTTCTGTCTATCTTAATGCCTTCTCAAACCATATTAATACGATTAAAGTTACTTTAACTGAATTCGCAAATATACCGCACGATGCGTTAGGTACACTCATGGCCATGGCGCAAAGTGATACTTTATCTATCGCCGCGCAAGATGCCACTTACTTTGCTGGTGGCAAGACAGGTGAATTGGTCGATAAACTGAGTCAATTTGTTAGTTTGCACTTTGATAGGGCAAATCAATGTCTCGTTGCAAACCAATTAACCCAAGTCTTAGCCTATGCCAATCATCAGGTTTACTTGGGATATGGCATTATTTCAGACCTTTCCTATGCGAATACGGAATTAAAAATACAGCATCGTTACAACAACAGTATGGAACAGTTACAAAATGCGTTAAACACATGCTTACTGACCCAACATGCTTGCTTTGATAAATGGCTAACTTATAGCGATGTCAGTAAAAGCGAGGCCAAATCAACATTATCAGCGTCCGTTAAAACCGCAAAACTTGCGACTTTAATGAAACATAACATTCAACAATTTAATGCCATGCTAGCCGCTAGCTAAACAGAATATATCGAGGTCATCATGAGAATCTTAAAAAACCCATTTAAAGCGCTTTCAGAAGAAGAAATCGCGTTTGTACGGCAATTTATCACTGAAAATCGCGATCCTGACTGCGCCAAAATCATCCATAGTGCCTTTTTAACGGGTAAAGACATCGATTTAAATGAGGTTCGCTACCCGCTTAGCCGGTACATTACGACGGCGTTTGATGTGTTTGTAAATAAACGAAATGCGATTACCCATTTGCGGCGATTTAAATCATTAGACCTGCTGACCGATAAAGGCATTGATTTAATCTGTCTGTTACATAAACGCCCGCCCAAACCGGAATATCGGATGTTATTTACCTTAGTATTTAAACAACAACTGAGTTACACCGCAGCGATGCAACAAATTAATGAAATGGATGAACTTGAAAACAAAATTGTGTATCCGAACATTGTTAGATCTTGTAAGGCATTTGAGAAAATTGTCTCAATTTTAAAGGAACATGCCAAAAAATAGATTATCCACCAGCACAAAACTGAGGTAACAAAGGTAAATTACACCTTAAAATATATCAATTAAGAGTTGTTAAATAATGTGGTATTAGATAATATTATGTAAGACAAGCGTTGCTACAACCTTAATATTACTGGGAGGGATTGCACATGATGGACGAAGCACTAGAGATTCTTAGGCAAAAAGCGATAGCGGATAAGCTCGCATTCGGTGTTACTCGTTTGCGCTCAGAATTTAAAATGAAGCCAAAGCCTGACGCAAAGGTCCATGATTATGTTAAATCACCCTATAACGGTGGTAAAAATCCTATTTATCTTCTGACGGAGTGCGTGCCTTTGCGGGTCACTAACGCCTCAACAACACCGCCGACGCCTAAGCAAATTCTCGCTGGAAAAATATTGGCTTTTAAAAACAAAATCAAGATGGAGATGAGTTATCAATTCTATCAACTTTGGACGGAAATGTTTGATGATGTGCTGATCATCGACACAGAAACGACGGGATTAAATCATAACGCGCAGGTCATCGAGTTGGGGATCATCGATGCAAAAGGGAATGTGTTATATCAGCAACGATTTAAACCAACTGTTGCGATTGAGGATGGGGCTATCCGAATCCACCATATCAAAGATGCGGATTTAGAAAACGAACCTACTTGGAAAGAGTGTATTGATGAAATCAAAGCGATAACCGCCGACAAAATCATTTGGGCCTACAACTGCGATTTTGACGCTGAAAAAATGAGTAATACTTGCCTTGCTTTCGATGAGGATGATTTCTGGTTAGAGCAATTGGATTGGTACGATGCGATGGTCATTGCAGCACAGCATTTTCTCGACAAAAGAAGGATGTCACTGTCACAAGCTGTGAAAATGTCGCGCTTAAAATATAAAGCCGCGCATACTGCTATCGGTGACTGCCAAATGACGCTTGATGTATTAAAGCATATCGCGGGGATGGGCAAGCAATTGGCAGATCAATTATCTCAACTAGAAGAACAAAAAAGAAACCAGTAAATCGTTGTCGCGATATTGAAAATACACACACTATATATCAATTAAGAGTTGCAAAAAGAACAAATATACTCTAGTATTAAGGAAGTTAATTGGCGAATGCGACCCGCCTTAATTCTGAGATACGAGGTTTATATGAGTTCTGATACATTTAAAAGTTTTACTGTTTGCGCTTTACCATTTGAGATGACAAACGCTTTTAGCGATGAGCCATTATATGCCGTGTTGTGTTACACAAGTAGCAACAATACTTACCCTAGATGCTGGACTTCGCGTGTTGATTGGATTGGCAGAAAACAGGATTTGCATCATTACACCTCTGCAATGGGGTACTTCTATGATGATGGCCTTAGCCAATCTATCGCAAGTGAATTCGAATCAAGCGCCATAGGGTTCACTCAGCACATTCATCGTTTAATGAATAATGCCGTCACGCTTAACGATGACATCATTGCTCAGTATGATCTGCATAGATTTAACGTATCTGAGTCAATACACAAACTTGCCAGCCCGATAGCCAATCAGGTTTCGTTTACGCCTGAGTCTGACACATACCCATTCAGAAAAGGCTTTAGCGCTTGTGTATCTAGCATTGCAGAAGTGGCCGAATTGTTTAGTCTTTGCGCTGTAGCCAGTGTGATTGAAAGCCGATTCGATTGCCCTTGGCATTTCGTCCCTCGCGTGACCAATCATTAACCTTTACGTTCTTAGGGCGGGAATTCTCGCCCTTATAGCTGATTGCGACCCAGCTAATCTACGAGGCATTAAACATGGATATTATTAAAGTCGAACTCATTGAACAGCTTTGCCATTATCGCGAACAGTTGCTTATCGCTTATCAATCACAACTTGAAGCAGTGCGTCGTTGTCACGACATTACAAGTGCAATAGATAACACAATACCCGCACATGAAGATGCGCTTTATGATTATATGAGCATCGTGTTTCTTCAATTTAAATCGTTACTAAAAGAAAATTTCAATCGTCACAGTCCTCAAGACGTCAATATTATCAATGGCAACATCAAAGACATGATGGCTCAATTTACCAACATCGTTGACTCTAATTTGTGGTCAATGTTATTTAATCGGCTCAATATATATTCGCTCATGTCATCCAACGCAAAAAAAGCGTTTAGGCAGCAATTAGCCGTTGAACACCGCGTTTTTTCTCAAGATAACGTCATGTCTACGCTCACCAGCATCATTAACAGCAAAGAGCAGATGCTTTACGAAAGTTTATTTGATTGTCTTAGCGAGAACCCAAGCCAATTTGTATCAAACGATAAAAAGCGATTTAAATCGCGCACCGTGTTTGAAGGGGCTACATTTCTGCAAAATGGTGTTTACTACGCACTCTCAAACAGCTCGCAGTTTCTGGATGCGCTTAGCTTTTTGAGCAAGACCGTCTTTGGGCAACAAAATAGAGGCGGGATAGGTAAGGTGATTGTTGATACCGATTTAATCAGCGAAGTAAAACGCTCACTCTCTCAAGACCGTGAACTGACAAACGTCAAAGGCCTCATTATTTCCTATGGTGGTTTGCGCATTCAATTTTTCAATAATTTTCGAGCGCATTTACACCTCGATCCCGAAATCGTGGCCTTTTTAAATAACAAGTTAAGTGAATTTAACTATTTGCCCGAAAAGGCATAAGGAATCCCAAATGGCTAAAAAATCCGATAGCGTATGGGGCTGCTCAGAATGCGGCGCCACAACGAGTAAATGGGTCGGCCAATGTGTCGAGTGCAAAAACTGGAACACGGTGGTTGAGCTGAAAATCGCCAAAGTGTTACCCACCAGCAACATTGGCAAAAATGCAGGCTTTTCTGGCTATGCAGGCAGTGACAATGTTAAACCACTTAAAATGTCGGAAATAAATCAACTCCAATTCAGTCGAGCATCAACCGGCTCGTCTGAATTTGACCGCGTATTAGGCGGCGGTGTGACGTTAGGCAGCGTTGTGTTGTTATCAGGCGATCCTGGTAGCGGTAAAACCTCACTCTTAACCAGCGTTGCACACGAGCTGGCATTAGCAGGTAAGGTGCTGTACGTCACGGGTGAGGAATCATCTTCCCAATTTAAACAACGCAGTGAAGAACGCTTTGGCCACGATTGGGGCGGCGAAAGAGAAGATTCGTTTCGTCTTTCTACCTCGACGGAGGTGGAATTACTACTGGCAGAAATCGAACAGTTATCTTCAAACTTCGTCTTTATTGACTCAATCCAAACATTATTTAGTCAATCAATCAGTGGTCAGCCCGGCGGGATAGCACAAGTCAGCTATTGCGCTAAAACCATTAACGCTTTCGCAAAAAAACGCGGCATCACCATTTTTATGATCGCTCATGTTAATAAATCGTCAGAATTAGCCGGTCCTAAATTGATAGAGCATGTTGCCGACACAATTTTACATATCGAAGTGGCCGATTCAGGTAATGTCAGAACCGCTCGGGCGTCCAAAAATCGCTTTGGTGACACGGACGAAATCGGTCTATTCGTTATGCAAGAAAGAGGCATGACTTCTATCTCAAATCCCTCAAAATTCTTCCTTGTCTCGGATGTCCAGTCACCTGGTAGTGCGATCACTATGGTCCAAAACGGTAACAGAAACCTTGCACTCGAAATACAGTGCCTAACGTCTGAAGCCGAAGGGGAATTTGCTACAAGAAATGCACTTGGCATAAGCATGAGCCGCTTGAAGATGATCATCGCTGTCTGTCGCAAACATACTGGCGCAAGAATTAATCACGATGTCTATATCAACCTTGTGGGCGGTTTAAAAATACCAGAAACCGACACCTCAACTGACTTGGCCACCGCAGCGGCGTTACTGTCTAGCCTTAACGACATCATTATTCCAACAACATCGTGCTTCATCGGTGAGGTATCACTTAATGGCTCAGTGCGCCCTGTATCAAACGGCGTCCCGCGAGTGCGCGAGGCATTGAAAATTGGCTTTAAAAATATCTACATTTCCAAAGCGAACTATCACGCCAATATGCTCAAAGATATGCCAGATGGTGCCAGCATCACCCAAATCGCGACAATTTCCGATCTAAAGGATGCTTTAATTTGACTTTTCGAGCAGTATTCACGTTGACTTTCGAAAAATATGACAAAAAAACCAATATAAAAAAAGTGAGATGAATTATGAATAAATCCATTGTCTTAATTCCGGCGATAGCCTTGGCCGCAGTCGGTTTTGTCTTTAAAGGAACGCTGCATGAAACCTATTTAAAGATGACCGTGAATCCAAACCTTTCCATCGATGATGGTGCAGTGTCGTTTTGCGGCGTTAAAGCGCTGCCAAATGAAAGCGCGGATAGTTTGATTAGCCGTGTTAACCTTGGCACATATCCTGCCGATTATCTAAGGCAAATCGATGATAAAGCAAATGAATTATTTAGTGCAGAAACACCCGAAATGGCACAATTAATTGAATTTAAAGAACGTTATGGATACAGATCAGACGAGGAATTGGAAGAAGGACTAGAAAGGTTTGAAAAGCTGTTAAATTATGAACCTGAAGATGAATTATATTTGCAATTTGTTGCTGAATACTCAGCACAAAAAGAGTTTCGAGCCAATGCAACCAAATCGCTTGAAGAGGTTGATGCAGAATTAGAGGTCATTTACAGCAAAATCTATGATGCTAACAAACCTGAGTTTTCTGCATTTGTTCACCAAACGCTAAGTGATGCGGCCTGCAAAACCAGTAATCCACTTTTGTTAGACGATATGCCGAACATCGTGACCAACTGGGAAGTGACAGACCCAGAGGCTATCAAAGCGTTATGGTCCAAAAGAAATGACGAAATACTAGGAAATGAAGCTCAATACAAACAAAGTATTGAAAATTTTACCGCCAAATTTCACCAACTCATCAATGATTCGGTCGCAGAAATTAATGAAATCAATCGCAAAACAACGTTTGAAGAGTCTCAGATTGGACTTTTACAATGGAACACCGTGATAACAACGGCTTCATCTAACCTTGCAGGCAGCAAAACCTTGTACGAGGTAGGATGCGATGGCTTCTTTACTGGCAATCTACATATCGGCTCATTTTCTGTTCACAGTTGCTTCTTGAGAAAGCCAGATACCTTTGGCGGCAAGATCCCTTTGCACAAATCCAACTTGTATTCAGAGGATTATCGCAATGACAAGGCATGGCGCAATGTGATTGATAAAACACTGGAAAAATTCAAGAGTTAATTCAATCTTCTTGACGAAAAATTGCTCTCATTGAGGGCTTTTTTTTGGATAAAAAACCATCAACATTGATTGACAATTAAACTGAGTTTCATTCTTAATGAAACCTAGTTTAATTATTGGGAATTTTAAGAGGTTCCATTATGAATGATATCGTTATGTTGAAAAATTATCTTGATTCGAATGATTTAGTTGAAAATAGAACTGCATTTTTTCAAGTCATTGATGTCCTTCTCGATGGCACTGATGATGATCAAGAAAAAGTTGATAAATTAAACGTTATTGCAAGTGAGCATGGAATCAATACTGAAAAAGATTCTATTGATGATGTGCTTGGTCTTACTATTTTATATGGCGATGGTTTGGGCGGTTTGGACGGTTTGGTAAGTGGTGAAGAGGATTATCTTGAAGATCTTTACGACATGGTAGATGAAACCGAATTAGATAGAGATTACTTAAATGATAAAGTATTTTTTGGTGACTGCTCTGAAGTTATCAATATCAATTCAGGTTTTTACGCTGGTGGAGTGACCCGCTCAAATCTAGCGCTTAACTTTGACCGCGAGCGGCAAGCCCCTTCCTTCAGGTAGGGGGAGCGAGCGCTACTTGGAGTCGCGATTTAGCTTTTCTTTGCAAGCCTGTTTAACCCAAGTGGCAAGTGGTGTTTTACCACGAGCTTCGTCAATTTGCTCTAGCAATTCACCAAATCGGATTTGTTTTCTGTCTGAGTTATCTCTTTTTACTTGCATAGGTACGTACCATAGTTTACAGTTAGGTACGTACATTAACACTAAGATGCCATTGTGAAAATAGAAAAAGCCTACAAGTTCAAGCTAGAGCCAACACCAGAGCAAGCCGAAAGGCTTGCTCAAATGGCTGGCTGTGGGCGCGTTGTGTTCAATGACAGCCTTGAGTTAATACTTAGTATCGCTCGGAAACAGTCAGGGATCATCGACAGGAAAGCACTATACAAGCACCTTAATTCTTTGCCCCTTGCTGAACGCAAAGCGCTTAATAATCTATTCCCAAGCTCAGCAAGCCTTAATAAGCAACTAACTAGCTGGAAAAAATTAGATAATCGCCTTTGGCTGTCTGAAGCTTTTAACGCCTGTTTACAGCAACGCCAGCGCGACTTGGTAGATAAAGGTATTAAGAGGTGGGTTAAGGGAAAGTCAGGCTTTCCAGTATTCAGGACTCGAAAGCTAGCACACCATTCAACCATGCGTTTTCCTGAGCCAAAGAAGCAGCTACGCATAAATCATAATCACATCAAGCTACCAAACAAATTGGGCTTGGTTAAGTATCGTAACAGTCGTGAAGTTGAGGGCGAATTACGCAATGCTACAGTATCACTAAATGCAGTTGGCGAGTGGCATATATCTATCATGTGCTTAGTGGATATTGAGCTGGCAACACATGTGCAAGGCGGCATGGCAGGCATTGATATGGGTATCGCCAAAAACATGACCTTATCCACTGACTTTTGCGGCGACAATGGCGTTTTTGAGGGCGTCCACTCATTCAGAGCACTACAAGGTAAGTTAGCCATTCAACAGAAAAAGCTATCCAGAAAGGTCTTGGGTTCGGCGAACTGGAAGAAGCAAAAGCTCAAAGTGTCTAAAATTCACCAGCGCATAGCCAATATTCGTAGAGACTACCAACAGAAAGCTACAACAGAAATCTGCAATAACCACGCAATGATAGTATGTGAAGCGTTAAAGGTAGCTAATATGAGTAAGTCTGCGAAAGGTGACAGTGAGAACCACGGCAAGATGGTTAAGCAAAAAGCAGGACTCAATAAGTCTATTCTAGATGAGGGATGGGGTGAGCTGCGCCGTCAACTTAAGTATAAAATGCTTTGGAAAGGTGGAGTATATGCAGAGGTAAATCCAGCGTACACAAGCCAAATATGCTGCTGCTGTGGCCACAAAGCAAAAGAAAACCGCACGACTCAATCTAACTTTGTTTGTGTTGATTGCGGTCATTCGTTGAATGCTGATAAGAACGCAGCCAATAATATCTTAAATCGCTACTTGTCCGAACTAGAACAAGCAGCGTAAAGGGTTATCAGGGCAGGGTATGTCCGTAGCGCCTGTGAAGTGAGTTGCATTAGCGACCAGCAACAGGAACCAGAACAATGAGCAATCAGTGTTCACCCAGTAATGGGAATCCCCCTTCTTCCCCGACTTGTCGGGCGCTAAGCGAGATGGGGGAGGATATCAATATCTATCACTACGAAATACTCAAACAATTCCTGCTTCATCGAAATGCTATCGCTGGATTTAATAGCAAATTGCGTGAATTAGGTATCACTCAAAAAACGTTCTGTCAGCGAGTCGGTATTACTGAACAGGCGGTCAGTAAATGGAAGCGAACTCAAATACCTAAATGGGTTTGGTATGCGCTACGTGGAATGCAAAAAAAATAGATTTTATATCAATTAAAGGTTGAGTTATTTGTTTGAATAGCTATAATTAATTGAAATTAAAAGGCGATTGCGACCCGCCATAAAATCACGAGGTTTATCATATGAATACATCCTTTTTGCTTCACTCATCAGATTCACCAACGGCCACTATAACTGGTTATATTGACAACAAATCAGCGCTTGGCCTTGCACTTCATTTTGATGGTTATTCAGATTTTTGCAGTAACGATGCCAATGGCACTCCTATCTATATTGAACATTTCGATAATCAACTCCGTGTGATCCTCTACGGTGATATCAATCAGGAAGATCCAACTCATATCATATCTCTGGAAGGCGCGAGAATTTCCAATCGCGATGAGCCTGTCGAGGAAGAGGGAGGTGATATAGGTGAGCCATCTTCTATCCAACAATATTTAAATCATGCCAAACAGCGCATTCTAGGCATCCTAGATTTGGATATGACAGACTTTTTCGATTATGACTGCCCAGACGAAATACCCGAGTGGCATTGGATTGAAAAGAATGCCTCTTATCTCTGCAAAGACAATGGAGAGTCTGGTGTGCATGACTTTATTTTGAATACCAACCTTGAGTATGAGCATATACCTGAAGGTTTTTTGTCTGAGTTAATAAAAGAAGCACACGCTAACGATATCGCGTACATCTTGTTTCACCAAGGCTGCTAAATCCATCTAAATCCAGCTAAGGCCGGTGATTCACTGGCCTTGTAAACAACCAAAACTTATCAACTTGGCGATTGCGACCCGCCATAAAATCACGAGGCTTAATAATGAACGTAGTTTTCAATTTAAAAGAAATTACTGCTATTAGCGATTGCATTAGAAATAGTATCACTAAAGTTGAAGAACTGGCTAAAGAAGCTGGTTATCAGGATAAGCCATACGGTTTTGAGATTGACGAATGTTATTGCGATTGGCATGACATCTCTACCGGTGAATTAATCGGGATCATTGACGATTGCTGCGGCTATTTTGGGGCAGTTAACTCGCAAAGCTATCAAAATGTTTGCCAATATATTTGTGAACGCATTAACGAACATTTTGTGCTGCCAACACCCGATATCATTGTGCGCAAGCACTATATAGATGATCATGATTTTCTTGACTTTCAAGTGAAAAAATCCCGCTGGGATGAGCTGATGCTTGATTATTCGGATGCAGAAGTGGCTATTGGTGAACTAATCGCTTCAGGTGAAGCGGTCAAGGTTAAATCTTGTGCCAAGCCGTCAGTTCACGTTGTTGTTAAAATTGATATTTAACGGCTTGGGAGGCACCTATGTCATTTACCACAAGAAGCGGAAAGTTTGATTACTCAGGTTTTGTTAAATCAATTTCGATTAACTGCGAAATAGGTGAAAGCATATCACCGCGATGCACAAGAGAAACTTTCGAGCTAGGCAACTCAGATCCTGTTGACGTTGCCAGCAAAAAGCTACGCTTTGCTTTTGATCGCATTCTTGGGAATAGCGCGAGCTTTAAAAGGAAGCGTGCTGAAGCTGGTGGATATGAGTACCTGAAAGTGAACTGATCTCAGTTCAATTATTGCAACGATGTCGGCTTGTCGTCAGAAAAGTCTAATTTAACCACCGTTTGATTGGCATTGCGCTCTTTTGATTTAATGGAGAGCGCAGTGCAATTCTTCTCAAGCCACTCGTTTATCTCAGCGTCCCGAGTTTGGGTTTTAATAAACAATGTCATTGGCCCAGGCGTCTTGTTGCGTTGGAAATTCTCGAAGATTTCATCTTTTATGACGAACACAGCATCTTCGTGCTCATTCATTAATTGATTGTTGTACGACTCTACTTTAAAACCAGTATCTTCTTGTAATTGATATAAATATTCGTACCATTTTTCTTCGGCGTTAATTAACATTTCATTGTCTTCGACCAGAGAGTTTAACGCAATTAACTGCTTTTCCAGGTCTATTGCACTCGACTTGACGATGAGAGCTTTGATTTCTTTTTTGATAGGTTTATTTATCGGGAGTTTGTACTGATCTTTAAAGCGCTTTAACAAAAAGGCATTTCGGTTTTTCGTCGGTACGTGACGACCACATTCAGCGACATGGAGATAAAGGCTGATAAGATTGTGCCTACAAAAACCGGAGATAACTGACTTGTACTTGTCTTGCATGCTGCAACTTTCTCATTATTTTTCTTCCTTGTAACAAAATTATATGTATTTTTAAGAGCTTGATCCATCGTTTAAAATCAAATATTGATACTATTGCTCGTGTAATTTGACCTATATACAGGATACTTATGAAATTAAAACTATTAGCCCTTTCACTGCTCACCGTGATGTCATCTCAAGTTAGTGCAGAATCTGCTTATTTAGGCTCAGCGTTAACAAAAATCAATGATTGTTATTACAGGGTCAAAGTCGATAGCAAGGCACCTGATACGATTAAGCTTTGCAAAGAGGCTGAACGTTTTCTGGAAAGCAACTTACCGAACATCAAGCGTGACATGAATGGGGCCAACTGGACAAAAAGTGATGATCGAGATTTGGAGAAGCTTTCGGTTCGTCATAAGCAGATCAGACTGACTCTAGGCACTTACAAACCTCAACCTTCAAGCAGCGATATGAAGGAATTGGGCCTTGTAGCAATATACAGTCGTTTCTGCGATAGCGCGATCAACAAGGATAGGGCAAGCGCATTATCCGACAAAAATTGCGTTTCGTTTCTGGCTGAGTACGACAAAAATTATGATGCTATCAAACAAAAGATGGACTCACAGGCGGGGTTTACTGAAATTGATGCAGATAATTGGTCCAAAGTGAGTAATACGTTAGATACTATCAAGGCGATAAAATAATTAATCAACCTATTTGATGAGTAGCTAGTGGATTGTTTGATAACCGTTATCCACAATCCACTTAACTATGAAGTATTCTTCTTTAAATTATAAAGGGAATGCGAAGGGTTCAGGCTTTTTCGTATAAAAAATACTGAAATTCAGCCCTTCAAATCGTTTGTTGTAATCCTTCATAAATACTTCTTGCATGACGTTCAACGACTTTATGATATCGAGCAGTTCTGCCTTTCGTGCCTCTTTTGTTTTCAGTGAATAGAGATAGACAGCTCGGCTCTCGACTTTAGAGCCGCCAATATAATCGCTTATTTTTAAATGACTAAATACTTCCTCAACGGCCTCTCTGTCTTCAACAAATGCGCAAGCAGCCTCAAATACTTCATGTTCGAGCAGGCACAAAAGAGCATGGTTTTCTCTGGACAAACAGTAGCCTAAACTTGATCTTAGTGCGCTAACTCCGGCGATAAGAATAATCCAGTCAACCGTTTTGGATTTGTTACTTTGTTCGAAGGCATTCGATAATTTCATACACAAACCGTCGTCATGACAGTTGTGCGAATTTAACGCCGTATTCACCAGAAGTCTTTCAATTTTTCTGGCCGTCTGAGCATCAGATTTGATCGTAACACCGCCACCATTCGCAGTGGGTGTGAGGGAAAGTTGCATACCTCTATTCCTTTTCGTTTGCTGGGCTGTTTCATTATTAATCACGCTTGGCCTTTTTGACCAGATCTTTCGTTCTTTTAATTGGTCCATAGTGAGTAATAGGTCACATACTATCAAGGCGATAAAATAATTAATCAATCAACGTATTTGATGAGTAGCTAGTGCATTGTTTGATAACAGTTATCCACAATCCACAGCCTCTATAATAAGTATATATGATCTATAAAGATCTATAAAAGATCTATAAAGATCTATAGGATCGAATTAATTAAGCAGTATCATAAACTTACAGACCGAAGAGTGATAAAATCTTAGTCAAAAATGATATCTTATTAGCCAACTGTGCTATCTTCTTAGTTAAAAAGTGACATCTTCTTAGTTATAAAGTGACATTTTATTAGCTAACTGTGACATCTTCTTAGTAAAACGCTTTGAAATTGTGAGTTATTTTAATCCCTTAACAACAGATTCGGTTTGTAGGCTCGTTTGCACTTAAAGTTACTTTAAATAGGCAAATTTTGCCTGTGGTTACAAGAAAAGTGACATTTTATTAGTCAAGATTTGCCAATTTGGGTCTGCGGTTAGCTCAAAAGTGATATCTTATTAGTCAGGATTTGCCAATTTGGGTCTGCGGTTAGCTCAAAAGTGACATTTTATTAGTTAAAACCTGCCAAGGTGTAGTTTAGTCGTAGAAAACAAGCCGATCCCTGCATACTCCTGGGCTAATTTCACATTAAAAGTGACATATTCTTAGTTAACACAACTTAAAGTGACATATTCTTAGTCAACACCAACTTAAAGAGACATGTCCTTAGTCATAAAAACAATAAAAGTGACATGTTCTTAGTCATAAAAACAATTAAAGTGACATATTCTTAGTAAAAAACCAATTAAAATGACACCTTGTTAGCCAAAAACCGTTAAAAGTGATACGTTCTTATTGAAAACCATTTTTTTATCTTAACTATGGTTCATTATTCTGGTAGGTTTCTATTAACGTTCATTAATTTGTAATATCTGATTACCCAGTGAATAAAAATACAACAATAATTTCAACAAAGCGTATTAAAGAATTACAAAGCAGCTTCTTTAAAAAAAGTCATCGCCTCGTTTTTAGTCAATTATCTTTATCACCAGTGGAACATGATATTTTGGCGCTTTTCTTATCCAGATTACATGCCGATCATTGGGAACCATTTTTAAATCACCATGAAATTCACAGTCCTACTTACATCTTTTCAAGCGAAGTTTTGATGGATTGGTTTGATTTAGAAAAAACCGCTTTATATCCAACGTTAATGCTACCGGCCAATAGACTGAGTAAAAAAGCCATAGGGTTAAAAAATGACGAAACCGAAAAGTTTGAATTCACCACGCTATTTAAACGAATCGCATATGAAAATGGTCACCTCATCGTTATTCCCAATGACTTGTTAATCGAAGAATATCTATCGCTATCTGGCGGTCACAGTCAAGTTCCTCATCGCACGTTTCGAAATATTAAACAAGACCATGCTAAACGACTGTATACGATGCTTTGCCGGTTTCGTAATAATAAGTTCTCAGTCTTTCACCCCCTCACAATCGATGACTTACACGCTTATTTCGGCCTTTTAGATGAACAAGGGAATTTACTGAAAAAAACGTATGAAAAAACAGCTAAGTTCGTACAATTTATTCTGAAGCCTTCAATTGAATTGATTGATGACCATGAACCCAACATCGAATTTTTTTATGCTGATGAATCAAAAAAGCATTACGGCTTCGAGTTCATCAAAAAAGGCAGGAAAGTTGTTGCAATCAAGTTTTTGTTTCGCTGGAACCAATCTAAACAAATTGCAAAAGATGAATCGGATGAAAGAAATGAGCTAGCCAACACGCCATCGCCATACTTGCAAGCTGAACTTACGTATACGTTAGTGTCTGAATTTGTGTCGGGTCAAGGTGGCAATCCAACTCTTCAAGAGCTTAATAACATGATGAGCATGTCACCGAAACTAGCAGAAAATGGCTATCAACTGGATGCGGCCTTTATGTCGAATTTCACCAAGGCGATGACAGAAGCTTTGGCCAATAATAATGCTGGTGGCCATGACAGCATGAGCGACAATACAACAATAGAACACCAGTGAAGCGGTAAATAGCAGGGATGTAGCATGAATCAAATTGAGTTAGTGAGCTTTTTTAATACCGGTCCTTTGTTGGTGTTATGTTTGGCGTTTGAGGGTGATTATATCTACCTTCACTATCAACCGGCTAAAGATCCGTTCACTTTCAACGCTTTTAAATTGGAAGATATCATCGGCTATTCCCATGGACATATCGACGATAGTTCTTTTATCGCTCGTGTTATTGCCGCAGGTGAAACTGAATCAAGTCCATATAGCGAATATTATGCGCAGTTAAAGCAGTTTGTGAGCATCGCCGCGACAAAGGATTACGTTGAAAATTCAAATATCATCTTATTCGAAGTGGCATATGTTTCGTTTGACATGGATGGTTCGAATGTAGAGTCTGTTATTTTAAATACCTCTCTTGATGATGAAATCGTTTACAACGTTGATAGCCACAAAGAACTCACCTTTAATCCTGCTGCAAGTCATATAAAAAACCCATTTTTGCTTGATCTATTGCCAAACATTCGTTTTAAAACCTTGATCATGTTTTATGCAGATTATGATTTGCAATTAATCATTGAAGAAAAGCTGGGTATTCCTTTTTCAAAAGCAGATATTCCTCCTTTTTCTTTGCTCAATGTATTTGCAAGATTTGTCGCTGTTGCGAGAGAAAATGGTACTGAGGATGTGTGCTATTTCTGCACGAATTCTATGTTGGATTATTTTCAAGCAATGGACGGTATAGTCGATGACGATGACGATGAGATTGAAGATGACGATGAGATTGACGATGACGATGACGACGACGATGACGATGACGACGATGATGACGACATTGAAGATGACGAAGAGGCTCACAGCATGCTCAAAGAGGTTGTTGAGTCTCAGATGCGACTTTTTCAAAACGACATAATTCAACAAATACTTTGCAAGTCACGCTTAATGAATATGACTGCTGAGCAATACATGCTTAAAGTCCTTGCGGAAGATTTGCTGGTGATTGACCTATCTGACAAGACGCATCATTGAGCGTCTATCCAAGCAGGACAGGATTTCCGATCAAAAACGATGTACACAAATTTGTTATGTTTGGTGACTTTTGCATACCAGGGATAACGATTGCAACACCGCCAAGCCAAGTACGATTGAACCGAATGTGATTTTACGTGAAGGTTTGATTTCTATGTTTTGAAACAAATTTAATAGGGAAGCGAGTATGTCAGAGGTCGCAAGAGTCAAAATAATTGAAATAGATCCTCACTCTTATGGCGAATCCGTAGGGTTTAAAAAAGGTGATGTTATTCTTAAGTTCAATGATGAAGTATTAACAGATGCCAGTCAGTTAAGAACGTTGGTTGCGTACACGGTAGAAAACGAAAGCAAGTACCTTGTTTTAAGAGGTTCAGAAAAATTAACTATTGTAGCTAAAACACAATCTTTGGGTGTGACACTGGCAAATATCAGTCAAGAGCGGATTGTGGTTAAGCGTTATGTAGGAAAACAAGAAGTAGCAATAAATGCGTTTAAAGATGATGCTGAAAGGATGGCATCAGATGGCTATGTACCAACGAACCAAACTTGGGCTGAGGGTTCATATGGTTGCGGCGGCTTCTTAATAGCATTGCTACTGTGTTTTATTTTCGTCGGGATCTTGGTTTTCATCTACATGCTCATAGTCAAGCCGGATGGTACGCTGACGGTGACATATGAAAAACAAAGCGAGAAAAGTATTCAAGCGCCTGATGATCCTGTCGAAACAGGGAAAGTCT
Organism: Shewanella aestuarii; assembly: GCF_011765625.1. Lineage (NCBI taxonomy): Bacteria > Pseudomonadati > Pseudomonadota > Gammaproteobacteria > Alteromonadales > Shewanellaceae > Shewanella > Shewanella aestuarii. The sequence goes on along the minus strand of NZ_CP050315.1, from coordinate 165,474 downwards.
GTCCAGATTGTGCTGAAGTGGTGAAAGAAGCTGCCAAAATATGTCGCTACTGTAGGCATGAGTTCGTACAGTAAGTACAAAAAAGCGATATAACACCTGATTTGTAATGCAAATATAATGCAAACCAAGTTGCCTACATCTTGTCAGGCAACTAGGTTAACCGTATCAATGCGCTTTTCTTAAAGGCAATATCTCTGTTGCATCAGCAAATTTTTTGGAAAAGTTCACATTATCTGGAAAACGACCTTCTTCGTCAGGCCAAAGAATTTGCACAAAATAATTATCATGTGCTTTGTACGCATTGTATGCGTCTGTAACGAGCATCTTGTCTGCCACAATTTCTGGATCGACACTGACTATCTTTAAAGGCACTTTTATCAAACCTTCAATTATGCCGACAGTTGGGCCATTTTCTTCGAATAATTTTGCCACTTTTATGATAATGGTGCTCATCAGTGATTGTGACATATTCCCAACTACGATTAAATCTGGCATTCCTTTATCAGCTAATCCAACGGTATAAACAAAGGGAAAGTTATCTTCTTCAGGTTGAATACCTATCGTGACAAAACCTTTATCTTGGATCTTCTTTAGCATATCGAGATGGAATTCTGATTGGGTGAATAATTCCTTTGCCCAACGTTGCTTTGATTGACTCATGATAATCCCCTATAACTTGGTAATTTCAACGATGCAAACAGTCACACCGGTATTTTCGAATCGATTATGCAGTGTTGCAGACCACGAAATATCGTAACCATCAGCATTCAGTTTGTTTTTCAGTGTTGGCGGGACGATGGCCACCAGCTTAGCGCCCGTTTTACTGAGCAATTCCATCGCCGTTTCAACGTGTAATTTTGCTCGCCCAGCACTAAATGGCGGGTTCATGGCTATCTTGTCGAATTTGGGTGCGTTGTTGGCATATTGAATGAAGTCTTGATTAACAACCGCATCAAAGCCGATGGCTTCAAGCACTAACGAATTAAGCTTTGATACTTCTACACAGGTAACAGACTTACCACAGCCCTTAAGATGCTTAGCAAGACCGGCTTGGCCTGCTGACGGCTCCAAGATGGTATCTGTGCTTACAATCTCCAATCGCTCTAATACCTCAAGCGCTAAGTCAGTCGGCGTTGGAAAATACTGATGTGAGATGTGTTCTGGCGCTTTACCCACTCGCACAATTTCGTCACGAATTGACAGAAAATCGTACTCAAACTGCCATTCTTGTGAAAACTTGTTAATACGTACTGCACCGCAGCTCGCTAAAAAACTATCTAATTCCTTTACCTGCGCGTTGTTGTCATTGTAGTAACGTGTAGACACACTGTTTTCTTTGCAGCCAGTGACACGCGGCTCATACCCTGTTTTATCCCAAATCCTTGTTGGAACAAGGCTGGCTACCATGTTCAGCAAGTCATTGCTCAGCAAGTGCTGTGTCAATTGAAAATCCTTAATTTTCTTGCCAGCTTTGCGCGTTTTGAACTCTTGAGGAATGGCGTGTGGGTGTAACACTGCGAGAATTTCATTTAATCGCCATGCGATATCTGGATGGATCTCAATGTGAATGGTTTGCTTTTTAAACACTTTAAACTTTAGGGCGCCACCATCCATCTCAAGCCATTTACCCGTGTCATTTTTCCAAGCGTTTTCTATGATTGAACCAGTGTTCATGTCTCGCATTCTTGAAATTTCACGACCCATAAATTTAGCGATAAGCTGCCTTAAATCGTCAATCGCTTCTTTGCGGTATGTTGAGCTTAAAATGTTTTCAATAATAAATCGCTGGGTAAAGCCCGATGGTGAGTTAGTGACATGGACCTTTGATAATGATTTAAATATGCCCTCGACTTTTTGCGCAAGGAATTTATCGCGGTTGGTGAGCAAATCTAAAATAGTTGTAATGACCGTTTCTTGCTCAAATAATGGGACTTCCCATCCAGCAATATTTTCCTGCCATTGAATGCGGGATTCTGCGGTCATATGATCTAATACATCTGTCAAATCCAGCGCCTTTTTCCAATAATCGGCACTTAACCCTTTCAAGGCTTCATCAATACTCGATAGGGACGTTCTTACCCAATTTCGTGGACCTGACTGAAGATAATTAAGCGCAAATACGGCATCCGATGACTTGAGCACTGCTAACATCGTTTCGATACGCTTTACATCTGTTTGATAGGATGTGATGAGATTTGAAATAGATTGGGCATCGGGATTTTTAAACACACTCAATCCAGCAATCTGCTGCGGAACACAAGCTAAAGCATGTTCATGATGCTGGTGCATCGACAGCTCACTTTCATTCATCGACATCGCGTTTAACATTTTCAGCCCCAACATTTAATTGATATAAACAGTATAAGGGTGAATTTATTACAATGCAACTCTTAATTGATATGTTTAAGCCAATAGAAAAGATAAATTTTTGCAAGATATTCCGACAATTAATTGATACTATATGAATATTATTTATGGCTAATTTCTATTTATTTTGCTGGTGGACTGCCTTATGCAACAAATTACACTCTCTGACTGTTTGTTATTTGCTGAGTTTTGCAGTGATAGAATTGAGTTTAACAAATACAAAATTTACTATGATGCAGCTAAGGAAAACTACTGGCTTCAACAGTGTTATGCCGTCATCGATAATAAAGTACCCTACCGCAAAGAAGCACCCGCTATTGAAACACCTGCTATTGAAACACCCGCTATTGAAACACCCGCTATTGAAACACCCGCTATTGAAACGCCCGATATTGGACCCAGTAAAAGCAGAGAGATAAAAGGGAAGAAAAGAGAGCGTATACCGCTTTCTTTTGAGCGTTGCGTCGAACTAGCCAAACAGTGCCAATCACGTTCTGAGTTTCATAAAAAACATCATGGCGCATTGGTATACTTACGCAAAAATAAAAGACTCCAAGAGTGCTATAAACAAGCAGGTCTAGAACATAAATACGATAACACCACGTATACTTTTGAGGATTGTGTCGAGTTAGCTAAACAGTGCCAATCTCGTACTGAGTTTCACAAGAAATATCACAACGCATCAGCATTTTTGATTAGAGAGAAAAGGCTTGACGATTGCTTTGATGAGGCTGGTCTAAGTAAATTCAATTCTAAATACAGTTACGAAACTTGCGTTGAGCTAGCAAAGCAATGCGCTACTCGTGATGAGTTTAACAAAAAACATCGTGGCGCATTGGCATTCTTACGCAAAATTAACAGACACCAAGATTGCTTTAACGAAGCAGGCCTAAAAAGCCAGTATGGTAACATCACATACACTTTTGCATCTTGTGTCGAGTTAGCGAAACAGTGCCAATCTCGTACTGAGTTTCACAAGAAATATCCCAGCGCATCAGCATTTTTAAACAAGAAAAAAAGACTTGAAGAGTGTTTTAATGCGGCTTGTTTACCGGTATACAAGTCAAAACACACCTATGAGTCTTGTGTCGCGTTAGCGAAACAATGCACAACTCGTGTTGAGTTTAGTAGAAAACATGGCGGCGCATTTGGATTTTTACGTAAAATCAACAGACTTCAAGAGTGCTACAAAGAGGCTGGGTTAGCGCGTCGTGTTCGTAAAGCTGATCCCTCATCATACACCTTTGCATCTTGTGTCGAGTTAGCCAAACAGTGCCAATCTCGTACTGAGTTTCACAAGAAATATCCCATCGCATCATCATTTTTGAACAGAGAGAAAAGGCTTGACGATTGCTTTGACGAGGCTGGTCTAGGTAGATACAAGTCTAAATACAGTTACGAGAAATGCGTTGAGCTAGCAAAGCACTGCGCAACTCGCGCAGAGTTTTCGAAAAAGAATGGTGGTGCATTAACATACTTACGCAATAACAATCTGATTGAAAAATGCTTTAACGAAGCTGGTTTAGTGCCTGGTATTCGTAGAAAAGACCCCACCATATACACCTTTGAGATTTGCGTCGAGTTAGCAAAGCAATGCGCGACTCGTTCTGAGTTTAACAAGAAATATGGCAGCGCAGCAGCATTCTTGTATCAAGAAAAAAGAGCTGAAGATTGCTTTAATGAGGCGGGTTTAGGTGATAACAAGCAAAAAAAGACCTCAAAATACACCTATGAGATTTGCGTCAAGTTAGCAAAGCAATGCGCGAATCGCACTGCGTTTATTAAGAAATATGGCGGCGCAGCAGAATTTTTAAGTAGAGAGAATCGACTTGAAGAGTGTTTTATTCAAGCTGGTCTAAGTATAAACAAGTCTAAATACAGCTATGAAGGTTGCGTCGGATTGGCCAAACAGTGTCAATCTCGTAGTGAGTTTCACAAGAAATATGGCAGCGCAGCAGTATTTTTAATGAGGCAAAAAAGACTTGAAGATTGTTTTGTTGAGGCTGGTCTAGGTAAATACCAGTCTAAATTCAGTTACGAGAAATGCGTTGAGCTAGCAAAGCACTGTGCAACTCGTACTGAGTTTTACAAAAAACATTGTGGTGCATATATATTTTTGATTAAAAACAATAGATTAGATGAATGTTTTAATGAAGCAGGCCTGCGTAAATACACTTCTAAATACAGCTATGACGTTTGCCTTGAGTTAGCAAAGCAATGCGCTACTCGCGCTGAGTTTAACAAAAAACACGCTTACGCATCAAAAGAGTTGAGAAGACAGAACAGGCTTGAAGATTGCTTTAACGAGGCTGGTTTAAAACAAAGCGAGTCAAAATTTAGCTATGAAGTTTGCGTCGGATTGGCCAAACAGTGCGAGTCTCGTGCTGAGTTTAACAAAAAACATTGTGGTGCATCTGGATTTTTAACTAAAAACAATAGATTAGAAGAATGTTTTAATGAAGCAGGCCTGAGTAAATACAAATCTAAATACAGCTATGAAGTTTGCCTTGAGTTAGCAAAGCAATGCGCTACTCGTGCTGAGTTTAACAAAAAACATTGTGGTGCATCTAGATTTTTAATTAAAAACAACAGATTAGAAGAATTTTTTAATGAAGCAGGCCTGAGTAAATACAAGTCTAAATTAAGCTATGAAGTTTGCGTCGGATTGGCCAAACAGTGCAAGTCTCGTGGTGAGTTTTACAAGAAACACGCTTACGCATCAAAAGAGTTGAGAAGACAGAACAGGCTTGAAGATTGCTTTAACGAGGCTGGTTTAAAACAAAGCGAGTCAAAATTTAGCTATGAAGTTTGCGTCGGATTGGCCAAACAGTGCAAGTCCCGTGGTGAGTTCGCAAGAAAACATTATGGCGCATCATTATTTTTACGCAGGATCAATCGCCGTGATGAGTGCTTTGCCGAGGCTGGTTTAGTCCATGGTAAGCTTAACGGAAAACTCGCATTATACACCTTTAAATCCTGTGTCGAGTTAGCAAAGCAGTGTCAAACTCGTTCTGAGTTTCGAAAGAAATACACCGGCGCGATTTCATACTTATATAGACATAACAAATTGGAACAATGTTATGCAGAAGCAGGATTACAGAAGACTTATAACTCAGTCCCACCAGCATCATTAACCTTTGAATACTGCGTCGAGTTAGCAAAGCAATGCAATTCTTGCACTGAGTTTTCTCGAAAACATTCAAGTCATTTAAAATTTTTAAACGAACACGAACTGCGGGTTAAATGTTTTATTGAAGCCGGGCTCAAACGTGTCGTGTACTCCTATAAAAAGTGTCTCCAATTGGCAAAGGAATGCGATTCACGCAGCGAATTTGTAACCCAATACCCAAATGAAGTCGAATTTCTGATGTTAAAAGATCGACTTGATGAATGCATGGATGAAGCAAACTTACCTGCTGATGCAGTTATTGTTACGTATGATGAATGTGTCTATTTAGCAAAACAGTGCCTAACTCGCGACGAGTTTTCGCAAAGATTTCCCAATGCATTACGGTATTTAAAAGAGCACAACAGGCTTGATGAGTGTTATGCAGAAGCTGGCTTGAAGTGTATAAACAATGATGAGAAACCCTTCACGTTGCATGAGCAAAAATTAATTGATTCTGTTTTTAGCGACGGTTTTTGGAAAGAATCTTTTTCTGCCGCTCAACTGACAGAAATTAGCTTTGCTTTTATTGGATCAGAGGACATAGATGACTTTCGGTTTAACAAGCCAAAACTTTATAAAGCCATCATCAAAAATGGCAAGCTTCCGCAATTGCGTGCCTTATTTCATAAGAAAGAATCAGCGCGACTCAAACAACAACATTTGACTGATGCTGAAAACGTATAATATGGATTAACGTTACCTAATAGCGCGTAAAGCCTGCCCAGTTGCGCCTATTTTCCCTTCATTTGCACGCTTAAAATCGATGATTTTATCGTCAAAAAACGGCTTGCCACAACTCTTAATTGATACTATAATAAACCCAGTTTCAAAATAACTATCTGATTGCGACCCAGATAATGCACGAGGTTAATATGGCATACTTTACCCATCTTGATGCAGAACACCAATCCAAATTATCACAATTAATTCTTGATAAAGCGTCTGTTGAGCATGAGCAGGCCTATATTGCGAATGTGCATAAAGCAAAATCAACCGCACAAAAGAAAAAGTGCGCCGGTCAATACATTGGTGCTTGGCAAAGACTACACAACAGTTGGATTAACTGCACTGTGACGAATCTCTTTGTGTATGACTGTTTGCAATCCGATACGGTATTAAACGACCACCAAGGCGTGAAATTTACCCATTGCTAATTGTCTTGCTTAATCGCTGGTGGATTGGCTACCAGCGTAAGAATAACGCTTCGGAGTCACTATCATGTCAGTTCACAATCAAATCGCCAGCATCTTTAAAACGCATCAAAACAATAGCAGAATGCTCGTCAAAGCTTTAATTCGCAATGTGCGCACCATCGCAAAGGAATACGGCGAGGATGCCGTCAATCGTGAACTAGCCAGCTATTATCCCTTTTTTGAGCATGATCCAAACTCGCAATTGCGTGCCTATTTGCTTAACAAATTTGAGGCGGTTAATAATGGCGCCACCCTGAAGCGTTTTACTGATATTTACGCTGAAAATGGTTTTTTGGTCGTATTATGCGGTGATTTGTATAAAGCGATCACGCCAAATCAAAAAACCAATAGAGAAATGTACCCATATCAATGCAGCATTTGGTCTGTCGAGCGTGGCGTGCTAGGCGATGCTAACTATCAAAGCTTGGGATCTGCGATAAAAGAGGAAGGCATTCTGTGTGAAATCCCTTTGGTCGATGAAGCGCTATTGCTAGAACTCGAAACAGCACTGGTTAACGCAGAACACCAATTCCAAAGTAACTATTTTAAGACACATCAACAATTTCACATCCGGTAACAGATTTAAAGTTACTTTAAGTCTGACTTTTTGATCTCTTTAATTGTTAATGCCCAATAGGACCAACATCCGCACTGGGCAACATTCAGGTCATTAATGCAATCAGTTCGGCATCGTTCTTCTGTATTTTTCAGCCTTGAAAAAGAGAAAAAATGCAGTAAATGAGAATGCCAGTACAGTTAAATAAATTGGGATATACTTCAAATCTGTTGTTAGGGTTAACCCTATAGTGGTGCCTTTTTAATAGATAGCCCTCTGATAATCAAAAAGGATAATTGAGTGCAAGTAAGATATCCCATTAATAATGCAAGCATGCGGTTTAACAGGCGATTGCTGGTGGCCTACCTTATCGAACATGGCGTTAATACAGTGCCTAAGTTAATGCAAATGACGGGGTGGCCAAATCGTAGCATCCAAAAACTGATCTTATCTTTAGCAGACATGAACGTACAAATTTCGTTTGTTGGCGCTAAGAAAAATGGTCAATACCAAGTCACTGACTGGGCCTCGCTTAATAAAGCGTGGATTTGCCAACATGTGAACACCATTTGTGAGTTGTCTGGACTCGATCACTGCCGCATAGCAGCGATATTAACTCAACTCTCTTGAGATCACTTGCGTTTAGCTCTGAAGCTGATACGATGAATTAGTCATTTGGATTCTCCTTTTAAGAATTATGACTACCGAACCCACAGTGCTGTAACACTGTGGGTTCAGCTTTATTGCTCTTTGTTGAGCGGGCTTTGAAGCACATGCTTCATTAAGTACACTGGTTAGAATGTACTTAATGAAACAGCCCCTTGCGGGGCTATTGCTAGGCGAATCGCGCTATGATTTCGTCAGCGCGAGTGCATTGTTTATGCGGCGCACTGAGGTACGCGACTGCTTTTTTGGTGCGGTCACACATTAGGGATTGTAATGCCCAAGATTGGCGTCTTACGCCTGACCATGTGAACGCCGATGCGCCCACATCCAAGTGGGACAACTCGCCGTGTGGGTCATGGATTGAAATGACCCCCACAGCTTTGTGGTACAACGAATAGCAATCGTAGCCCCACGACTGCTTATCTTTGGTGATAGCGGCAGGGTCCAGATCGTAGACCATTTCCACGAGGCCACGCTTGACCCCATACCACGCAGGCGACTCGATTTTCGCCAGCAAGTTGGCCGACTCGACCAACCACAACAGCCGTTCAACTGTTGGGTATCCTTGAGCCACCTCTATAGCTTCTACTATCGCCGCCTTTTCTTTATGGTCGATATGCACCTCACCCCACTCGTAGTCGGGGTCGATGTTTCGGGCAAGCTCTAGTGCTAGTGCTAGCACTGTGTTGTCTGTGCCGCTGTTGTCTACTAGCGCTAGGTGGGTTTTAATTTCTTTATGGCTTAATTTCATGGCGAATCTCATTTATTGCTTTTCGTCAAATAAAAACCTTTACAATCAATATCGTAAAAGGTCTTAATTGAGCTTAATAATCGCGTTCACTCTTCTTCTGTAAAGATTTTCAGTGATGTTATCAAGTCTGTTTTCCAAATCGCACCGCTTTTGCTTGATTGGCCATGATAAACGTTGAACATTTGGCCATCTTTAATGTTGCGGCTAAATACGGCTCTTCGGATATCTTGATAACCTTCGATATCGATATCGAGCAAATTAAACATCTTCGAAAAATGCTCTTCAATTGCGAATGAAATAGGTTCGTCAGTGAACCAGTCAGTTGCTGCTTGGTAGGGTGTCCGATCATCAATAAAAGCTTGTTTGCAAAAGCCATCATTAATTTCAGCATTGGCATACATAAGATTAATTAACGCTTGGACGTTTTCACAATAGGCATTAAGCGTTTGCGCTTGGTCAATGTCGAGATTAATTGTGCTCATTGTGGCGTGCTCCTTTGTTTAAGTTATAAAGTGATAACACCTGTTGAGAAGGCGATTTAGTGCAATGTGCCAACAAATCTTCAAGTGTTAATTGGCGTCTAAATTGAGTAGCACGCCAAGTCATGTAGGGAAGCGTTTGATTACCAATGAGGGTCTTATTGCCGCCTAACCACTGGTACAACTGGGTTAGGCTGTGAAACGTTGCTTTCGATTTAAATCCTAATTCTGGGCTCAGTGTGATACCCGCAAATTCACGCCACAGTCTTTTGGGGATAATTTCTATTAAGTCGCGAAGTGGGGTGGCTGGCGTATTGGTGCAACGGGGCAATTCCCCGTACATATGAAATCTGAGTAGTGCATTAGGGTTTCGGGTTAATTCTTTTATTTGTTGTTGATTCATAGATGCCTCGCTAAGCTGGGTCGCATTCAGCTTGATTGTCTTAATGAACATATTGAGTATAACTGAGCATTATAAATATATCAATTAAGAGTTGCGATTAAATATGAATTAATCTGGATCTTCGTTATCTCACACTACACCGCCACAGATTTTTCGTTTATTTTTCCTTTGCTTAATTCTGATTTAAGAATGTCTGTGAATTCAGATTGTGTCACGGGTTTACTAAAGAAATAGCCTTGTACCTGCTCACAGCCAATCGCTTTAAGCATATTGTGTTGCGTGTATGTCTCAACTCCTTCCGCGACCACAGAAAGGCCAAGATTATGTGCAATGGTGACAATGGAATTGACCATTTGTAAATCTCGTTCAGCCAAATCGATATCTTGAACGAAGGATTTATCAATTTTGAGCGTATTGATTGGAAATAACTTTAAATACGCCAGAGATGAGTATCCCGTACCGAAATCATCAAGGGCGAGATGTATACCGCTTCTTGCCAGTTTTTTCATGATTTTAATGGCGTATTCTGGGTTTTTAATGACAGTGCTTTCGGTGATTTCTAGCTCTAGATTATCTACAGAAAGCTGCGTTAAACGTAATATTGCGTTTATCCGCTCTATTAAATCTGGCTGGCTGAACTGGCGTGATGAAATATTCACTGCCACTCGGCCTTCAAATAACCCTTCCTTAATCCAATGTTGAGCAGCAAAGCAGGCTTTTTTGAGCACCGTTTCGCCAATTTCGAGTATTAAACCTGTGTCTTCAGCCATCGGGATGAATTGATCGGGCGGGATTAACCCTTTTTCTGGATGATTGAGTCGAACTAACGCTTCCATGCCGACAATCCGTTCCTTGCGGATATCAATTTTAGGTTGGTAATACACTTCAAAATAATCATTCTTGATGGCATCACGGATCATGTTTTCGATATCTAATTGGATTATGGCGTTTTGATTGATCGACTCCGAATAAAACTGGTACCTGCCACCTCCCGCCGTTTTAGCATGGTACATGGCGATATCGGCCTTTTTCATTAGGCCTTGTTCTGATTGTTCGTCATCAGGGAATAGCACTATGCCAATACTCACGGTTAACACCATGGATTCGCCATTGACTGCAAAGGCCGTATCGAGTGAATTAATCAATGCTGATGCAATTACGGCACTTTTGCTCACATCCTGATGGTTATCCACCAAGACAGCAAATTCATCACCCCCTAAACGATACAACACGGCATTTTTGGGTAATACGGTCTGGAATCGCTGGGCTACATCCACCAGCAGTAAATCGCCAACTTTGTGGCCAAGAGAGTCATTGATCCGCTTGAATTTGTCGATATCGAGGATCATCAAGGTATGATTAATCTGATTTTTGACAATATGGTTAATTGTCACCTGCAAGCTAGAGCGGTTCGGCAAACCGGTTAATATGTCGTTATTTGTTAATTTACGTAGCTCATCTTCTTGTTGCTTTCTGAGTGTAATATCTGAGAAAACCCCGACAAAATGACTAATTTCGCCTTGATCGCTATGGATAGCATCGATGGTGAGCTCCATTTGAAATAGGGAGCCGTCACCTTTCACCGCTTCCACTTCTCCTATCCACTGTCCCTGTGAATTGAGCGCCTGCTTAAGTTGCTCGGAATACGATGCAGGATAGCGCGTCAAAATGAAGGGTTCTCCGATGAACTGGTTTTTATGTGTCTGTGATATTTTGCAGCAAGCTTCATTCACTTCAACAAAACGAAAATCTTGCGAAAGAATAAATACCCCTTCAGAAATGTTCGCAAGCGCACGCGCAATTAACTTTAACCGCTCTTCATTGGTCTTAAATCGACTGATATTTTTGATTGTACCTGTCATACGCAATGGCGCATTCAAGCTGCTTCGCTCAACCACCTTGGCGCGATCATGTATCCATAACCATTGACCATCTTTAGTTTTGACTCGATAGGCCGACTCGAAATGCTCAGTTGTACCGTTTAAGCATCTCTCAAGCGCTTTTTTTACACGCTTAACATCATGTGGGTGAATATTACTTTCTTCGCAGGATTGGCCTGCGCGGTTTCCATCCTGCGGAAATTCGAGGTTTTTCCAAACGTTTGAGCGATATATTTCACCGCTTTCTATATCCCAATCCCACAGTTCATCTCCACTCCCCCAAAGGGCAAGCTTCAATCTTTCTTCACTTTGTTTGATTTGCAATTGTATTTGCCTGCGCTTTTGCAGCGCTTTTGATATCAATAAGCTGACAATCAACAGCACAATTGCGTAAATGAATTTAGCCTTATCCGATAGCCACCAGGGAGGAAGTATGCGTACAGTGATAAGGGTATCTTTGGTTTTTACCCCCGTTTTCTTATTCACAGCGTAAACATGAAAATGGTAATCACCATGCGGCACGCTTGTATATGTCGCACTATAGCTGTTTTTGTTGGTTAAATATCCATTATCGATGCCCTCTAGACGGTAGAAATAATCAAACCACTGCGACTGCTTACCGATAATCCCATATTCAAAAGTGAATGGGTAATCAGAATGATTGAGTGTTATTAGCTTTTCGAATCGAATTGGCTTGGTCAAAATGGGTGAGGGCAGGGAGATTTTTTCATTGAACACATATAGGTTTTTAATGCTAACTGAGAGCTCGTCCGAAGAATCTCTCGCATTCAACTTATTGGCAGTCTTGTAGACGGATAGACCATATTCACCACCAAAAATGATGCGATCACCATCCACTTGCGCTGTCGCAGACGGACTATAATCTTCTAACGCCCCATTTTGTTTTGTGTATTTCGTGCGTTTGTTTGTCGTTTTATCGATAACATTGATTTCGTTGCTCGATGCAATCACTAATTCATTGTCTATTACCTCAATCGCATTAATAATTTTGCCAACACTCAGCATATTTTTAATTTGCATGGTTTCAGGTTCGATGCGATACAACGTAGACTGCGTACCAAAATACACGTACTTATCATCGTTGTTCACCGCCGTTACAAATTCACTGCTAAATAATTCAGTTAATGCTTTACGGTCATTTTCATACACAAACAGCCCTTTTTGCGATCCAATAAACACCTTGTTACCCATGGATTTTATACTGAAGATGGGATAGTCCATTTGTGTATCTATCGTATCCGTTAGCACCCCGTCATGATCAAAGCGCAGTACCTGACCTTTGACTGTGCCAGCGATTAATTCATCATTCTCACCTATGGTTAGACTGATAATACCCTGTTGCGATAGCCTTCTTTGCTCGCCTGTATCCAGTATTAATTGAACCAAACCGCTATTATTACCAATAAATAGGCTGTCATTCGTTGCCGCTAGCGTTTTAAAACCAATAGTTGATGTGAGTTCAACAGGATGCGTAAAGTCGGTTGTATAGCTGGTGGTTCCCGTATGCGTTGCAACAAATACCGAGTCATTATTTTGCGCAATGGACCAAACTTTTAGATCAAGATTCAGCGTTTGAATAAGATTGGCTGTGTTGTTGATGTATTCAACGCCACCTGCATAGTCGGAGAAAAACAATTCATAATCTTTGTAGTAGAAAAAGCTGGTGGCCATCTCATTCATCTTAAAACGTGTATCCCCGATGAGCGTAAATGTCACCTTATCTGTTAATGTGACTAAATAAAGTGAATTTACACTCCCCGCTAAGAGTCTATCCTTACCGAGATGACTGATATTCGATACATATCTATCGGTCACTACGCTGCCATTCAATTGCAGTTTACCCGCTTTTAACGTCAGCATCCCTTTTTCTAGGACTGCAAAGTCAGTAATATCTTTGTCTAGTAACGTCAGTGCTTTGTCTTGATATTGATATAAATGGCCATCATAACTTTTAAAATAGAGGGTACTTGCTTTAACCTGTATTTTTTTAATTTCAGCTAGACGATCATCCTTGACGGATTCTACAACCTGCTTATCTTTGGCGTTGATGATGTAGATCTGACCTGCAGTTGCAACATAGGTTAGCCCGTTCTCACTGTGCATTGACCATGTTGGCTCTTGAGAGAGGGGTAAATTCGGGAGATAAGGCTGAAAACGATCTTTTATGGCATCGTACTGGACTACACCGCTATCAGTGCCGATGAGCAATTGACCTTCGCTGTCCACCAGCAAATTTCGAATAAGCGAACTTGGCAAACCGCTGTAGGTATTCGAAAAATAATGGGTGAACTCAGTTCCGTCATAGCGATTTAACCCATTTGCGGTACCGATCCAAATAAAGCCCTCTTTATCTTTCACAACACTGGTGACGGTATTTTGAGTTAATCCATTTGATACTGTGAATTTGTCATGCTTTAACAAAACAGCCAGTGAATTGACATCAAAAGGCTCATTTGCCTTTGTCAATCCAAAAGCATCAGAATGGAGTAAAGCACATATCACTAAAAAAAGTAGGCGATTCAGCATAATAACTCACAAAAGCTGGCTGTTAAAAGACAATAATAGTTCATCAAGTGTAGTTCAAAAACTAATAAATTTCTACCTAACAACTACATAATAAGTAAATCAAAAGCAAAAATAAAAAAGAGCAGCCCAAAAGACCGCTCTTTGTTGATAACTAGCTTGTTAAACGGCATTAAACGCGCTGAGTACAACCTTGCTTGTGAATTTGTATACGTTACCCTCATCATCTTGACCCAAAAATGGGTACTTAGTAGATCGAGGCTTATAACCGCAAAGTTTAAATTCTCTTCCGCTTGCGCTGAACGGTTTCCCCAAATCATCTTTAGATAAACCCAAATATTCTGCATAGGTTAGAAAATCACCTGCTTCTTTCGATGGCTTGATATCTCCTGTCCCTTCGATTTTCGTGATTGCAGTCGTTGAGAATGTGATTTGATGGTCACTGAAGCTAGCATTGCCCAGCGCAACAGTCAGCCCATGTGCATTCGTCTGGTTATATTGCTCTAAAAGTGCCGTTAATTCTTTTCTGATTAATTTCGCTTCGGCTTGAGTGATTAAATTCATCTTAGATACCTCGTGGTTTCAGCTAGGTCGCAATTAGCTGTTTATTTATTGGACGTTTTCACTATAGTACAATAAAAATAATATATCAATTAAAAGTTGCGCATTGTTTCAAAGTGCTCCCTCAAACCTAGAAATGGCGTTATTTTGTCGTGCGGGGTAATTGGCCTTAACTCTGCGGAGTGTGACGGGATGCAACCGGCATTTTGGATGTCACTGGCATAAGAAACACAACCCGAATTGTGAGTTTATGCCAACGTTTTGGATTGCTTTTTATTGACGCAATATTTATCTACGATTTTTGTTGTCTGCATTTACAGCGTCTAAAAAGGCGCTGGAAACGTTTTTATCAATTTCAAATGTAGAATCGCATTTTTGACCTATTGCTTTAAATTTGGTGTTATTTTGGGCAAGTTGTTCAAGTTGGGATTTGGTAACATCTAAGGCAAAAGACTCGACAACGGATACAGAGCCACTTGATGAAACATCCCTTGAAATTTCATGGAAATTATACACATTACCATTGAACTCACTTATTCTGTTTATGAAGCACCAGTCAGAATTAAAAGTTTTGGCGTAAATTTGTATAAACGAGAGTTCTGAATTTTTTGTGTAGTATGCCCTGTATTTGTAATTAGTACCCGGCTGGGCGCTACTGCCTCTGTACATTTCTGTTTCTAGCCAACCTTCACGCTCAAATTCATCATAATTATAGACAATCTTTTTTGCGACACTCTCTTTGCTTCCTGCTGTGAAATTATAACCGATCATAGACGAGCAGCCGCCTATTAATAATAAGCTCAAAACAAATACCTTTTTCATCAGAAGTCCCTTTATTATTTATTGATTAACGAGATCCGATATTAAACTACAAATTATGTAATTAACACTATTTACCTAATAGCGCGTAAAGCCTCATCTTAACTCCGAGATACAAACGATACCGCGAAGTTTTTCTTTCAGGAAGTCAGTCATACTCTTTCAATTTTGTTTCTATCTGCTTATAGGTAAAACGGGTTTCATCATAAAGTTCAATATATTCAGGGGTTATCAAGTCTACACAGATATCCGTACCGCTTTTTGCTATAACCATAAAAATGTCATCATCAAAAATAGGTGAGTAGTGAATAGGGTCTTCTTGCAATACCGATTTTCTTTGACTAGAAGCGAAAAGCTCTCGACATTTTTTCCTGTTCGCGGGGCGTAAAATAACTTTATAGCATTGCGTAGTTGTTTCTGCGGTAGCATATATCTCACCTAATTGCGTGAACACAAGCTTAAAGCAACCGCCTCCGGCAAGTTCAATGTCAATTGCCGCTTTATCATCAAGAAAAGTATTAACAACAGCTTTTTCTGACTCACCCCAGATGTCATCAAACACATGAAATCGGCCATGGAACAGACTGTATTCACCTTTTATTTCGTTAATAACATATTTTCTGAAATCACTTTTATATTGGCTTTCACGAGTGGTGTTTTGGTGGTGGTAAAAACTGCTCTCCATTGAATAAATCAATCGCATCTCATAACTTTTATGCACAAGCGTATTTAACAAATTATAATCATCAAACATGGCAATATTGGATGCAACAATGTCAAATCTTTCGGGCGTGTACTTCCTGTTGTATAAAATTCGGGCATTTCTTGCATCGTAAAATTCTTCAAAAAGCGATATTACCGGATAAACTTTTCGCTTCCCTGGTATGGCGTAGTTTAATTCCCTACCAATGAATTCATATATACTCGAATAATCAGTCATGATGGTTGAATATTTTATGTCAGTCAGAAACATTAAGAGGATCGGAATCCTTGCATGAGCATCAGAAACCTTTCTGAGCTTGCTATTTGCGTTACATACTAACGACGAAATCTTTTCATAATTGCCTGTCAGCGCTATCCCGACCGCATTCATGATTTGCGTTATTTCATGCGGTTTCGCGCTGGGATGATTTGGGTTCAAAAACGTCAGTAGTGGTTTCGCAATATCCCTAAAAGTTAATGTGGCTGCGTCAGATGCAGCTTGTATGGCACCAATACGCTGCTCAAGTTCTTTCACTAGCGGTTCCTTCACGAGTAACTTTCTCAGATAAAGCGATTTCATGGCAAAAGCGTCTAAAAATTCAATAACGGTTTTGCCCAATACTTCAACACTGTTATAAGCAGGCAATATGTTGCGTTGACCGTACTTTGTTAATGAATCTAATTCGTCTATCTCGATAGGGCTTTTTTCAAGTATCGCGTTATCAATCATGTTGTCACCTCTGGGTATTGGCCCGAAGATCAAGAGTGCTATCAAATAACACTGCCAAAGTCTTTTAAAGTTACTTTAACACATGTTGATAGAAATGTACTTAAGAAGTATTTGAAAGGTGATCTGCTGGTGGTTTTCTGCGTGAGTTTCTTGCACCAGGGCATGCATGCTACCAGGCGTGTTTTCTGCCCAACAAATTTGACATTCATTTCTAGCAGCATTTCTAGCAGCACTGATAAAATAATTTAAAATATATCAATTAAGGGTTGCGTTTGTTCGTAATTTATCCTATTATTAACTTACTTAATCAATTAGCGATTGCGACCCGCTAATCAATCACGAGGCTACACATTATGTCATTCACTCAATTGTTTAATACCGTTATTGTCGTTTCAATCTCTGCATTTGGTTTTAACGATATCATCAGTTTTTATGATAACCCGTCAGCAGATTTTGCTCTGCATCTACTCTACCTCGTTCCAATTTACTACTCACTGCTCACTGTCAGCCGATTAAATCTGCGTTCTACAATTTGGATGCGTAAAGTGCTGGTGCTCATGGCAGTAGTGGTACTGATTATTAATCCATTCATCATTGTTCCGATACTTAATGTATTGGCCATTGGCTGCGTTATTGGGCTATTCCTGTTTTTGGGCTGCTATTTTGGCCAATGCAGTCACGTAAAGCCAGTATCTAAAGCTCACATATCCGTCCAACTGCTTTAACAATCTCTCTCCCTTTGCCGCAAATCTATTGTTTGCGGCTTTTTTTTATCGAGGTAGCTTTGAAAACCACCAACCAATTAATCCGCTTAATTAGCAATGTAGAACAGTATCCCACCCGCTATCGCCAATGATGCAGACACGATGTTTCCGACGAGAACTTGTCGGTTCGTTTCATCGTTGGTATTTCGGATATGTTGGAGTGATTCAGGGTTATCAGTGGAGTATGTTAACGGGTGTTCAAGATAGAGGTGCTTAAAGAAAGCGTCACAAAGACAGAATATAGAGCAAGCAACAAATATCGCCACAACCACTATAAGATCGCCGCCAATCGTTGCCAAAAAGTCCCATATTATTTGCATATAACCATTCCTTAGTTATTTGTGTAATTTTCAATAAATCAAATTGACCATTGACAACGCTATCAATTTGTTAAATTTAAATATATATGCTTTTCATACAAAATCAATAAATAAGCGGTAATAATTTTCAGTTTCCTAATTTCACCGTCTTTTTAATAAGATATCGCAATTGAAGTGCCAGCATCTAGCTGTATATTAGTATAGATTTATATCAAATAAGAGTTGCATGGTTGCGCGTTGGCGCTATAATGACTGTGACTTATTTATTAGCGATTGCGACCCGCTAACCAACCACGAGGTACTAACATGCTTACGATCCTTTCAACTGCTACCAACATCAACGACAGTGTTTGTGATTCACCTGATAGCTTATTTGTCTCATTAAGCAACGCAACCATTGATAAAATTAAGGCGTTAAGTCAGTTACTGATAGAAACCGACGCAGAACGCATCGTTTTAGCGTTGTCTGGGGATTATTCTTGGTCATACGATTTAATGAGTGATCACCCTGACGAAACCGATTCGATATTGCACGATTTAAGTGTTGCGAAGGAATTTGTTAGTGAAAACGAACAGCCCACCACTTATGATCGTCTTCATGTATATAAAGATAAGTTCCGTTTTACCTGCATAGAAAAATACTCAGAAGAGGCATTTGAGGTTCGCACACCAATGTTTAAATTGGACGTCCTTGACCTTCCTGATGGCACCTACATCAACAACATCGAATAACAATATTTTCAACAACTGATTAGAGAACCGGCCTTGAGCGTATGCTATAGCCGGTTCTTTCCGTTGTGAATATGCCACCAGCTTTAAATCACAATTTAACTACAATTTTATTTGATGTTGAAGGTGATACAAATACTGCGGAATTTGTATTTTCATCGTATTTTACCGATACTTCATCTTCATATCGCCATCGCCCCCAATCTGTATCCATCCAACCAGCCCATTTAATTTTACTATCAACCTCACAGACATATTGCCAAGTCGAGTTATCATCAGGTCTTTTGTACGATACGTAAACCATACTGCCTTCAACTCTCTCTACTTTGATGATATTGACCGATCTACCAAAGATACTTCCAATATAACTCCTACAAATATCAGCTCTTTCTATACTCGACCATTTTTTATTATCATCATTATTTTTAGCAAACAAAAATAACAGCCCTACGATGATCACTGACACAATAACAAAATGCACATTATCCACTTTGCTTACCTCTGTCTTGTGAGTATGCTTTTTGCTCTCTTTATTGACAGCTTTTCCCTTAAGGGATTGTTGCGGGGGATGTGTTTCAAAAGATTTTGAGGCAACAACTTCCGAATCTGGCTCATCCAAACAAGCCTTTAAGCCTTTTTTAGTCTTTAGCTTGTTGTAAATGTTCACTACTTCTCTAAAAATCATTTTTTTGTTTAAAAGTAGTTTTTCCAATGGATATGTATTGTTTTGTCTATACCAACCAGCAAATTTACCTTGATTAGCAAGCCAATCCGAAAATATCTCATCACCCACTTTAGACTCAGTAAATTCCCGAAGTTCAGCTAACCAGTTGTCGTGAACGACGTCACCAAATTTGTCTAAGGATAGGCTTTCTGCTTCGAGTTCTATGAGTTTGTCTAAATAATTCTCGATAATTGGTTCAATTACGGTAGTGGATATTATGCAGGTAGCAATTGTATTGGTTATTAAATTGAGAGTGCCGGTTAATGGACACAAAAATGGATCGTCATTCAACGTAGTAAATTCGGCGTAATATTTTTCAATATTAGGTTGACCGGTATGTTTATCTACAACATCGGGTATAGATTTTTCAAAGGCTTGATAAAAGGCTTCTAAACCGACACTTTGTTTTGCTAAATACTCTGCTTTACACCAGCATGCATTTATCCGGTCTAAATCCCTTTGTTTAAATAATTTCGTAAATGGGTTTTGCATATTATTCTCTTTGATTATTTTCTGTGCATCAATCCAGAAATCTCTATTATTTAATACAATAATTTTTTCAGAGGGAATTATCCTGTAAGAGCGCCCGATCATCATTATTAACATTGTCATTCATCGGTGTCACATTTAATTGTCTGACACACTCATCCAACGTTTCCGCTAACTTCTGGCTTTCCCTTAATTCTGTACGCTCATTTTTATACTTTTTAAGCTGTAGACCAAATAACGTGCCGTCAAACTTGTCTAAAAATACATCTTCTGCGGCATTTAAAAACATCATGGCTTCCATTGGATTGGATTCGTAGTCAATTTTTCTGAAACGATCCATGCAAATTACGGCTATTTTGTTCGTAAACGATAGAACTTTAGATGTTATCTGGCTATTCAAGGCAAATAGGCCTTCTAGAAACTGCTGGTGGTACCCCGGCTGTAAGTTTGAGATGTACTTTGTATCACGCAATCTGTGATTTGCGTTCCCAGGTGTCATTGTGCAGTCATCTATTTTGTAGGCGTTTTCTAGTAAAGCCGTTATTGTGCCTGTTTGATTTTTCGCGATACGACCACCAGTTGCACAATGCTCAAATAATGTCGGCGTCAATAGCAACAATTTGAACCTAAAATCATCGTGTTTATAGGTGAATGGATCAAGCGCAGTATCTAAGCAAAAAGGGCGATTTTTCCCTCTGACCCAAGCTTTATGCGATTTTTGTATCAATCCTATGCTTAGGTCGGTTTCAGAATTAAGTCGCACATTAAATGCAGGCAGGTTGATTTTATTACACGGCCTCGAACATCCTTTAAAAAAATCCGCTTGGTTGTGATTGCTTACATAACACTTATTAATATCAATATGTAAGGTGCCATCTTCATCATTCTCGTTGTAAAACAGCGCGGCTTCCGTACCCTTTAACCCATCATTTTGTATCTTGCAAATCAACGCCTTTCTATCAAGAGCGTCAATGACATCAACAAAAATACTGACATCAACATTATTGAGCAGCACAGCATATTTAACCCATGCGTTAAAGCGTTCAGTAATGCCTTCACAGGGAATGCCTTCAGGGATGTCACAGAAATCCGAAGTTTTTTGATTAAATAATTTGTAAACATAGTCCGTCCCTAAATATTTTTCAGATATCCCTGTAAAATAGGCATGTTCTGACGCGGGAATTTGTGCGATGTAGGTCTGGGAGGCCAAATTTAGCGCGTTACTTATGGTTTTATTGGCAGCATCAAACTCACTGAGTACCTGGGCGGCTTTTAAATTGGTGCGGGCTATCAATTCTTTGGCGGTTAATAGTGACATTTCTGCTTCCCTCACTCACTTCGCAAGCCATCTTTAAAGTTACTTTAAGTCTATAACCTGTTAATACACTTTTAATATACCAGATAAATAGATCATTTTCATCAAAGAAGCAGTCAAACCCAAACCGGTTTGCTTTACTGCTCGCTAGAAATGTAGGTGATTATTGCAAACCAAACGCTGTAGTGACTCCGGGGTTACTTTTAGATATACCGTGAGTGCTTTCAGGCATGCCGGGGTGACTTTTGTCGTCTTACGAGCATAAGCGAAGGGTGAGGAAATTTACGGTAAAAATGCCTTGAAAAACGATTTAACTGGTTATTTTTATTGAGGTAAAAATAATTTTCTGATTTTTAATGTTGCAAAAATGCAACATCATTGACGAAAAACGGCCTAGTTCTAGGTGCTTATTTAATTTGCTTGCAATGGTGTACCATATACACTATAATTGATTTAAGAGTTTAAAATTACTCAATGTCCACTACCACGCAGGTAGCTTCTTACTACATCAAACTAAGGACATTTTATGGAAAAGCAATTTGAAGGTTATTTAAACAAAGCGGAAATAAAGGCTGTGGTTGAAGGTAACGCAATTTTCTTCCCTGTTTCAGTAGAATATGTGAACCTTAATAAGTTTACCGGTGATGCAAGAAGCTTTGGTTATCACTTTGATGATGGACACTGCACCGTCGTTGAATATGAAAAGGCTATTGGTGCATTGGCTGATGATACCGTTGCGTTGATTAGACTGCTAAAAAACAAACCTCGTTCTCCAAGTGTCGGCATTGGTGCTATTGATACATTCGAGCATAGCGCTGATGTAGCTAATTCTTGGAAAGTGGGACTGAGCACTGACTGGGCTGAATCGAGATATCAACAATGGCTTAAAGAAGGCTTAATTGATGATGGTGAAACTAAAGAAGAATGGATTGCCAGCGAGCTTAATAGCTATCACTCGTGGCCACTGGAATGGATTCAAAAATACAATGCGCACAGAGAGCAATTAAACGCACCAACTGGTGAACTATCAGTTGTACTCAAACATAAAGAATTAACGCTATATCAAGATGAAAGCGAGCAATTTTTCTTTGAGACGAAATATTATGATCACGGCAAGCGTCAAAAGGCCGATCCGCAGTCAGCCAAAGCTTACATCGATTTATACAAAATATGGCAAGAGCAGGTGAAAGCTTATAGCGCATTAAGCGCGAAAGTGAACAAAAATCTAAAGCAGTTGCAAACCGTATTTGGTGCAGAGAGTTAATTAAATGATTGGGGCTTTGCCCCAATTTAAATCCAGATTCAGGGGTTGCGTATGAAAAGAGAAGAATACCAGCAAGCTAGGGTTAAATTAGGGCTTAAGGTCACGGGTGAGGGGCAATGGCTCGACACGCTTGGTATAAGCTACGACACACACAAGTCGTATAGCTCTGGTCGGAGCGAAGTCATGCGACCAGTGGCCAATCATATAGCCACTTTGCTTGCGCATAATGAATTTTTGCTTGCTCACCAGAAATGTAGGTAATTATTCCAGAGAAATACGATTTAACTTCGCCTGGGTACCTATCTTAATGCTATTTTGTGTCTTCATCGCACGCTTTTGCAAGCGTCTGCAATATCCACGGCGTTAATTTCATACCATCTTTATTCGCCTGTCTAATGATTTGCGCTTTAAACTGGCTGTTTATTCTGCACTGCAATTGTGTATCTGCAGGCAACTCTTTTTGAGCATTCGTGTTGCCAATATTGCCGTGTCGGTTTTTAGGTGCTTTTCCTGCAAATCCATCGCGATAACCATCACCAATTTCTTTGCGATACTCATCAGTGATCCCCATTTGCATATATTGATCATGCTCTTGCTCTGTACCAAAGCTTTCGCCATGATAACAGCGTCTTAAACCATGCTTATAGCCACGACTATAATCGCATGACATTTTTTCTGCAGTCAGCATATAGGCCTTAAATTTCTTAAATTCCATTGCTATACCTCTCATCAGTCATTAAACAGAAGTAAAAAAGGGACTATCAAGCCCCTTTATGACTATCTTAATGCGTTAATCAACTTCAACCGCATCGCTAATACCTGCATATTCGTACAACTCTTTAGCCAACCAGCGATGACCAAAGAACTTAATCACTTCATCTACAGTTTCACAGACTTTTCCAGAAAAGCGATCATGTTCACCTTGCCATCTTGTGCGGCCAATTTGCTGACAAATATATTTACCGCCTTTTGTTTTATAGAGCTTGAGTTCTGTCCATCGACCAACATCACCGCTATAACTGCCGCTTACCGCTTGATTATCTGAACTTGATGCACTCGCTATATGCTCGCCTGTAAAACGGATATTAGGCTCGTCGTCGATGTGAATTTCATATGTTTTCATATCACTGTCCTCGTCTATGTCAATGCACGTAATTTCAGCTTTTGGCAATTCAGCTTCTACCAAACATTCCCATTCGCAACCATTGAATTTCTCTCGAAGTAATTCATTGATTACCCAATCGGCCAACTCATCACCGTCTTCATCAACTAACTTAAAGCCAATTAACGTAAAGTCACAGCTAGAGCAATCATCACGTTCAATCGTAATTTCAAAATCATGTGCTGCTTGATAGGTTTCATCGCCCCCATTCGCCATCCATCCGAACTCAACTGTTAGTTCGCCGGATTTAGCGGTACAAGATCCGCCTACCCATGATTCAAAGCACGTTTCAAACTCATCATCACCATCTTGATTGTAGCCGGTTTGCCTTTCATGCTCTTGAAATTCTTCATTAATTGTTTCAACTGAATAGGTAAAAGTTAAATCGTTAAATTCATCTTCAGAAATAGCTAATACGTTCATAATATCAACCTATGTTATCTCAGTAGTCACCGCTGAGTTCGGCTATGGGTGTCTCCCATAACTAAAATCATACCTGCCTCGTTTTGATTTGTCAATACAAACAAAAAAGAAAATAAAATCAGTATGGATACCAGCTATACAGATAGAAAAAGCCGCTTCATTTGACTGAAACGGCGTTGCCGGGGTAGGCGTGGGATTATTTCACTAATGAGGTGTAGGATTTGACACAGAATCCGGTGATTTCACTGATTTTGTCACTAATTCCGTCCACCAGCTGCATTTCTAAATCTTCCCGACGACATTCAAAAGTCAGCTCCATTTCTGTCGGCAGTAAATCGTGGCCTTCGTCGTACACAATGTTATCTACTAACACAGAAAAGGTTTCTATTTGAGCGTCATGACTTGAGACATCATCGTTCTCATCAACCATAGCGGCATTAATGTCGAATAAATCAATATTACCTGAATGGTTTACTGACATCCCCACACTTGCCAGTACCTCGAATTTCTTGGCGGTCACTTCGATGATGTCTGACGGATACACAATAAATCCATCCACATCAAAGCAAGGCTGTCCATAGCAATGCTCATCAAATTTACCGTTGTTGAGATCTCTGGCCACTGCCCACGATGCTTGCTCAAGTTCTTCTTGATGCGTTAACGCCGCATTTCTATCAGTGCTGGTGGCTTTATAAAGCTGGCGATCTTCACCCGTAACATCACCAATTCGCCATGTGCTCACAAACACATAATATTTAGCTGCAAGGGCGGGGTCTTGCATAGTGCTCATTACGCTGGCATAGCAATGGGTGCAGACATCCTCAATCGTGTGATAATCAATATTTTCATGCAGTAAGAAATTGTGTTCAAATAAATCAGTGAGCTTTTCTACAAAGCCGTTTTGAACGCCCAAGGCTAACAAGATAGTCATGCCAAGGTACGAAAATTCATCATCATTTTCGTCAAAGTCTCGCTCTTCAAATGTCATATCCTTGTTGGCATAGTAATTGACTTGATCATCAATGGTTGTCGCATCAATTAGCCCATAATCCTCAACATCCGCAATAATCTCGTCTATTTGCGATTCCGTCATAGCGCCAACAGCCACAGCAACCGCTTCTTTCAGCAAGTTAAGGGCGTCATCTGTTGATTGTTCGCTTGTCGCAAACTCTTGCAACTTACGCTGCAATTCCGCAGGTAATGATAAAAGATCATTTAAGTGAATTTGTGTCGTAGAATATATGCTCATTATTAAGCCTCGTGTTTTTTGATGGTTTTTTGATGTTAGGTCGCAATTAACATCGGGTTGATTTAGGTTGAAATTCTGGGTGTTTAAATCCCTAAAATTTGACAGCGGATACGATGTATTTGGCGCAGGTAGTACACTATGCTGCGGATCTCGTTTCGTTCAGGGTTGGGGAATCGTTTCACTTCAGTTGCGAGCGCATTCCAATATCGCTCAAGATGTTTGAGTTCTTTGAGTGTCGGAGTGACGTCACTTATGATCTGCGCGATATAATCTTCTCCACCCGCAAAACGATCCACATCGATAGTCGCAATCTTAAATCCAATCGGCGCAGGTAAATATCTGCTCATGGCGATATTCCACCTTACCGTGACACCACGTAATTCACTTCTGTTCCAGTATTCTTCGCACAATAAAAACGGAACGTATTCTTCAAAAAAGGATTTAAGCTCATCAAAGCTATACGCTTGCTGACATAACGCTCTTAAATCATTCATCGCAAGGCCATTAATTTGATAAGGTCTGCCAATGTCACCAAACTTTAATTCGTTATAAGCGTCATTGGTTTCGGCTAAGTGATAAGGCATGATGTTACTCCTATCAAATTTTCTGCGATGTGCTGGGTGTTTTGCCACTCAGCGATGATTGCTAAGTGGCTGGTGGCGCTTATATGTGTGAATGAGCAACCAATTTATCGAATGACCATGAATACGCTTGGCCAAACGTTTGGTGAAACTCTTTTAAATACGTATTGGTTTCTGATCGAGTTTTCACTTCTTGCTGCAAACGGCTATAAGCCAAACCAAATTCTTTATGATTTCCCGCTTCACATTCATCTTGTGATTTACGCAGTGCATCATAGATATCCGCATTCTTAATAAGCGTTTTCACTTCTGGGCTTGGTGAAAGGTGAGTGGTATAAAAATCCTGTAGGGCAGTCGGTAAGGTACCTATCATTGCCTTTAATGCCTTTTTCTCAAACGCATCAAATGCTGCCGCTAGCTCTGGTGATGAGTTTTTAGATGGCTGCGCAACATCTTGGCAAACCACCTCTTGTAAATCATGTAGCAATCCATAGACAAGCACTTCAGTTAAATCAAAATCAGCACCATTTTTATTGGCAATTAACGCCATCATTAAGCCAATATGAGCAACACTGGCCGAGTGGCCTAACACATTATCTTCGCCCGTCACACCGCGCATTAATGGCCATCTTTTTAAATGGATTTGACGCTGACTTAACGCCATGAATGGACTTGGCTCATTGACTTCAATCGAGGCTACACTTTCATGAGAGCACGCATCTTCATCTTCATCAATCTCTTGCTCATCAATATTCAATGACCAGTAGCCTTTGTGTTCGCTACCATTAATCGCTATCCATAGTTCGCCTTGAGTATCACCAGTCTCACGGGCTTCCGTGATTTGTGAGAGCGCAATGCGAGCAAGGTTTTCTTCACCAACGACGTTTGCAATTTCTTCACTAATGAACCACTCAAAATTAAATGCTGCTTTCATCTTTGCCACCGATTGTTGTTTAACTTAACTTATAATCAGTATAGCTTGTTATTTAAAATATATCAATTAAAGGTTGCTATATTTTTTCAAAATAATTCAAAAACAGTATATTAGTAAGTGAAATGTAAATGTATGATTCTAATCAATCTAATAAGCTGGTGGACGGTGAGGAACATCATTCAAAAACGATTAAAGTAACTTTAATAAGCTACGTGCTTATTATTTTTATATCAATTAAGGGTTGAGCTAGTGAACTTAAAAAGGTAGAGTTATACCATCACAATTCTTTGGAGGTTAGCTATGAAACACTCAAATCAACTCTGCTCCATGACTTTTACTGAGATCCAATCTTACTTAAAGGCTAGATCACCTCACTTACAAATAGTGCAAACAAAGTGTAAGCATAATCAATCGAAAATTAGCTGGTGGATAGGCTTTGCTGGCATCAAATTTGAAGATTTTAATTATGTGGTTGGCTTCGACTTTACGCACGTAAAACATGAAGATAATCAAGTAAGCAAGAATGAAGTGCTTCGTTTAATTAGCCAATGTACACCTACCTTAAATAAACTAATACAACTGACAGCATTCCATGAAAACTGTTTGCAGCTAGAGTTAGAAGATGAAAAAAATGCGACTAATGATTATGACAAGTTAATGCGCTCAAGATTTGCCCACAATGCGAAAAGGACACTAGAAGCATTACAAAACATAAAGCATATTTTATACCCGCAACATACCATCGCAGATTTGAGTTGAACACGTTCAACTTTTTTAGTGAATGCTAGTGAATGCTAGTGAATGCTAGTGGATGCTAGTGGATGTGACTGTATAAAGTGGATACTAGAAATAGCCGCTTTAAATCTACATATCTGTATGTGTTGAACACGTTCAACTCTATATCTGTATGTGTTGAACACGTTCAACAAAAACAGATAGAAATAACAAAAAATTTCTAAATTTAATCAAAAATGCAGAAAAACGATAAGTTTTGATGAAAAGTCGTGTTTATTGTTCAATTTCCCAATAATCCAACGACTTTTCACCCATTTTGACCTGGTGTGCAGTTCTTAATGCACTTTATTGCTACTTGTCTCGTCAGCAACGTCACCAAAAAGATTTGTGCGGCCATCGAGGGAGTGTAGATATATAAATTTCAATAGGATGTCAGCATAATCCTCAAGCTGGCGGTTTTCTAAGTGATTTTTTAAATCATCTTCTATTCCCCAAGATCTTGATCCGTCTATCGTCGATTTGATAGGAATAGTGATATTTAAATATTTCCTCAGTGCCGTTAACGCATCTTGCATTACATATTCTTCAGGAATAGAGAATATGGTAAACATTCCTTGCGTTTCGCTACAGACCTCTACGCTGATATATGGCTTACCATCCTCGGTATTTGGCACTATGGTTAAGCTTTCAGAGCCTGTCATTAACGTTCCACAAAGCATCGCAAATTTAGCACGATTCTGCGTTGTATTTTGATTGCCAGTGTCGCTTAACCAATTGTAATAGGCAGCTTTATTGACCGCAGCGAAGCTAATCATTGGTAATGTTAAAAATTGCTCATTTTCATAATCTTCCTTTATCTGGCTGTGTAACATTTTTAATTTATTTCTCTCATGCTTATCAGCACTTTGCGCGTATGTTTCCAGTTCAGATAAAATCATTTCAGTATAGTCAGGCTCATTTAAAGACATGATTTCTGAGTTTAACCGAGCAAGGCAAGCGGTATGCATATGCACATGGGGAATGTCCTCTCGAAACTTGTCATCGGTCAACTCTTCATAGTCATCATTGGTATCATAAGCAGTCAATATGATACTGGGGATTGCAGCAATATCTTCTTTCTGTAGTAACGTCGTCGCACAGATTGACATAATGCTGTAAAACCAAATTTCTTTTACCTCGTCTATCGTCGCGTTTAATTCTATTAGTTCGCCTTCAACATAATCAGGTATAGGCACTCCCATCGACCACGCTTCGACCTGTTCTGATTCTACGCCTATCACCTCGGCAAACTCACTATTAGACAGTCCACATGATCTCAGATTCATATTAAATTCTAGTTTGTTCATTCGTTGATTTTCACTTTTAAGTTCGTATTTTCTTGCACATATCACAAAGACTAGCAGGTTTTAACAAGAGATAATACACCTTCAAAGGCTATCAATTAAAGGTTGCGTTTCTTGTCGTTTAATCTATACTTACTCTATCAAATACATTATTGCGACCAATGTAATCACGAGGCTACTATGACGACTACAACTCTAAAACCCAAATACATGCATTTAACACAATACAGTCGTTCAGGGGTTTATAACGAATCTCAAATCTTAGATCTAGCGCTAGAAATGGGCAGTCTAGTTACCATGCCCAGCCCGGGCAGACTGAAGGTAAGCAATAACATCGCCGCGTTTACTTTTGATCTCAATATCGATGATGAAAATGACCACGGCTGCGACGATTACACCTTGACCTCTATTACAAAGCGCATCAAACCTCGTGTGGGTGCAACCATCGTTGCCACTTGCTGCATTAGCAGACCACTACTGACTCAGGGTGACACAGCAACACTCGTGCGAGTTAATGACAACGGTAGCTGGCGATGCTCGGTGAAAAACGCTGAGTTCGATGTCTTTTCAGCACATTATTTTGTTGTTTGTTAACACTGCAATAACCGCTAAGATTTTTATGTCTGCCACCAATATTAATGAGGCTTTTATGAATACGTTTACTCTGACTCAAGACCGTACTCTTATTGAGAAAAGGCGATTACTCTCTAACAACGCTCTCAAAGCCGATTATGTTGTCGGCATTTGTGCTAATAATTCGCCGCTGGTGGCCATCGCATTTAATGTGAAACGCTGCGAAGTTTGTCATCAAACTGGTGACACAACGCTTGTAGAACATCATCTCAAACTTTATTCTGTGGAATGCAAGTTACCCAAAGAGACTGCAATGTGTGACGTCACTCTTACAATGCTTTCTCAGTGGTTATCGAAAGAAATTTGCGTGGATGCTATTCATCGTTCAAAAATACGAAGGCACAGCAATCCATCGTATGCTTACAGCATTATTACTGACTCTGACGATAAAACACTTCAACGTATCATCAACAATATCAATGGTGATTACCTTAAAGAGATTTTTTGTTCACTTGGTTACATTGTTAATCCAGCGTAGAAAGGTATCGGTGGATTTGCCCCGTTAAGTTGCCCTGGGGCAATTGTCATATCTTGACTATTAACATTATCAATAGCGTCTTTTGTTGATATGATACAAATATACTTATTTATTATCTTTTAATTACCTGCTTTCTAAGGCGTTTAAGTGCAAGATCCCGAAATTGATTTTTTACTCAAGGAAAAAAAATTAACCTTGAGTTTTGATGAGTGTATTTATTTTGCCCAAAAGAGTCTTGATTTTGATCAATTCACTCAACGATACCCTTTTCACTACAATCGTGCCTTTGAAAATGATTGGCTAGAACTTTGTTCATTACAATTCAGTTTATCTAACGTCACCAAAATCACAGAAATTGAATGTTTAAATGCCGCAGCCAGAAGTGGCCATATGTTCATATTTAGAGAGTTTTTTCCGCATCACTACACATACGCGCTTAATGAAGGTTTGTTAAAGTCATGCAAGCAAGAAATCGATTTTACTAGCTTGCTAAACAAAAAGGATTTAAAGCGCCATTTTGCGTTGGTCAAATCAAAGGAAAAGGCGAAAGCTGATAAGTTAACTTGGATCATGGAAAGTAGTTTAGCTCAAAAGGGTAAGCAAAAAGATCTTGGATATAAGCCAAGAGCAAGCTTTCACAAGTTTCTTGAAGATCATGATTACGAACTCACAATGCCGCTGAGTGAAGATGTCACTCTCGCGCTTGAAGAGTGTCGCGATCTTGATGAGTTACGCCTTAAATACCCGAAAGAATATAACAAGGCTGTAAGACAAAGCTGGATTAGTCGATGCAAAGTTATCTTAAATAAGAAAAAACCTAAAGACGAATCTGTGCAAATCTTACCTATTAGTTTTATCAAGCACTCCATCACTCGTGAAGATTGCATTGCAGATGCCCGAAAATATGAAACTCGAACTGATTGGCAAAACAACAGCTTTCAGATCCATAACAGAGCACGAAAAATGAATTGGCTTAGTGATTGCTGTAGACACATGAAACAAAAATAGATGCGATTAATCGAAATCATCAGCATTATTTCCAAATAGCAAACGCAGCTGGTGGACTTATTCAACACCAGCTTGTCGTGGGCTTGAAAATATACAGATTAAAGAATGCTACTGCTTATCAATATCGTTTGGTATCTGAGCTTTGAATTTTGCTCGCAATGTCATTTTTAACAGACCTGTCATTATTAACTTAACAACAATACCAACCGCGACGTAAATTACCACACCGTAGAGCGCTTTGTTATCGACAAACAGGAAGTACAGACCCGAAATCACGAACCAGATGAATATGAAATTACTCAGTATGGTGATAGGATGAGCATTGCTTACAGCGTCAACCATATACTTTAATTGTTCTTCATCCATTTTATTTTCCTGCATATCATTTCCTTATTTTTTGTAGTTTTATGCGACCCAATCTAGTCGTCACTAAACTAGATCTTAAATCTTAGTACCAATACAACCATATCATTTTTTTTGTGCTGG
This sequence comes from Shewanella aestuarii, assembly GCF_011765625.1. Classification (NCBI taxonomy): domain Bacteria; kingdom Pseudomonadati; phylum Pseudomonadota; class Gammaproteobacteria; order Alteromonadales; family Shewanellaceae; genus Shewanella; species Shewanella aestuarii. The sequence goes on along the minus strand of NZ_CP050315.1, from coordinate 134,017 downwards.
TGGACTCAAATAACCACTGCTTATTAACTGCATCTGATTTCAATAGCGATTACTGTTTAGAAATCATCCTAGAAATCTGCAATCTAACCTGCACAGGGGCTTACCGAGTTTGCCTGGGTGAGTAATCTGTAACTCTTGGACACCGGGCAACAGAAGCTCTTCTATTTTTCTTTGGCAGGATTGCTCTGTTATCTGCAGGGAGGCGCCTTCCATGTTAAATGCGTTAAGTCTGATTCTACTTCATGTATATTTGTTGGGCGTCTAGTCCTTAATTGAAACTGTATCCAAGTTCATCACGACATCGCCTTTTGCCTTCCTTGTATGTTTTTCTTTCTAGCCAGCCAAAGTTGATATTTGCCTTTCATCAAATTTTTCAACTCTTCCTTTGTCGGCGGTGTCATCTTGCTAAAATCTGCGGCAGGTATTTCAACTAACTTATCATCCCAGTTCGCTGGGTAAGCCTCTTGAGATAAAGAAAATCCAGCCCCTCTCACGTTTGCAAAACCAACCGCTTTTGCAATACGCAGCACGCATTCTCTTTCTACGGCTTTGTATTTCCATTTTGATTGTTTGATCTCACTAATATGCAGAACTCGCAACGGCTTATACTTCTTTGTCCATGCCGATCCCGTTTTGCTATTCATCTTGAAGTGTGTCCAAAGCCTCAAGCCAACATCTTCAGCGATGCCAACATAATATTTTTGATTTTCCAACTCCAATACGTACAAATACATATATCACCACAAAACGATAGCAACGCAGCTTATTTTAAAAAACAAATAAAAACGAGCAACCTAAAAGATTGCTCGCATCATACGGTATCGGATTGATAAGCTTTATTCAGCTTGCATAACACTTAGCTCGGAAACCATTGCTGACCAAGTAGTCAACCTGAGCTGTCTTACCGCTGTTATTAATTTCACTTGCATCATATTCTATATTGGAAATAACGCGCTCTTGCTCATCTAAATCTTCAGTTGCGTTTAGCAACGGCATAGCTTTTCTATAAGCCATATCAACAACCATATCATCTAGATCTTCTATATCTAACGTGCGAAGAAAATTTAAAGTTACTTTAAGGGTGTTGTCCTGTGTAATTGCATTTCGCATGATTATTCTCCCTTACCAGATGAGAGGTAATATTCTGCAAACATGGTTGTGCCATCGTCGCGATGTTCAAATTCGATCACGATTACATTCTGGTACACCTTACAATCCATATACTCCCAGTGATTTAATTCTTCATCTTCCAATGGCTGTTCGTTCTCGTCCACAAAATCGAATCGAATGTCATAGTTAAATATTAATCCTACGGGTAGATGCTTGACTGGTTTGCTTTCGCTTTTTAAAGCATCAAACATCAAACGTGCCTGCTGGAATAGTTCATCTAGATCTTCGCTTTCTATTGCGATTTGGGATGGCACTAACTGATTAGAGTTGGTATACACATCAAGTATTAAATTCATGACATTGCCTCGTGGTTGATTAGCGGGTCGCAATCGCTAATTGAATTGACTGTTTTAGTTTAGTCTATATAAAATAAAACGCAACTCTCAGTTGATATATTTTATTTTATTTTATTTTATTAATGCCAATAAATAAATTTTAGTTGGTGGCATTTCTATATAGCTTCATTGGGCTAGTCAACATTGTGAGAATATTGCAATCAACGTACTTACCCGATTATCCAAAACCGTCTACCCAGAAATCACCAGCCAATTGAACACCAAAAATCACTGTAGCTTGCCCGGTGGATTTAACCTCCCACTCAGAAATCACCCGCCAATTGAACACCAGAAATCACTGTAACTTGCCCGGTGAATTTAACCTCCCAGCCAGAAATCACCCGCCATTTGAACACCAGAAATCACTGTAACTTGCCCGATCAATTTAACTTCTCAGATAGAAATCACCCGCCATTTGGACACCGAAAATCACTGTAACTTGCCCGGTGAATTTAATCTCCCAGCCAGAAATCACCCGCCATTTGGACACCGAAAATCACTGTAACTTGCCCGGTGAATTTAACCTCCCAGCCAGAAATCACCCGCCATTTGAACACCAGAAATCACTGTAACTTGCCCGATCAATTTAACTTCTCAGATAGAAATCACCCGCCATTTGAACACCAGAAATCACTGTGTTTTGCCGTGTTAATTTAACCTCCCAGTCAGAAATCACCCGCCAATTGAACACCAAAAATCACTGCAACTTGCCCGGTGAATTTAACCTCCCAGTCAGAAATCTCCCGCCAATTGGACACCAGAAATCACTGTGATTTACCGATCATTTTTCGATCCAAAAATCTGATTGGGTTTTACAGCAGGCTTGAAATGGATATTTACAGGGTTAAAAGGGTAACTGTTGACTGAAAAACACCGACTGGTATTCATAACTGTTGAAACAGTTACATTAATTTTTAAAATAAAGATGACGCAAGTGTCTGTTATCAAAGAAACTTTTGCGATTATGTGGATTTATAGCCTTAATCGTGCCGTTTAAAACCAGTAAATTAGATAGTTTTGCACCCCCTGCGTGGCAGAAAGGAAAAATCTGGATGCGGATTTACTTGTGATTTCAGTGCTTTATACAATCCTGAGTTTGGCATATAGGTATAAATCGATAATATTTTCGCTTATAACTGATATTTATGCCCTTTAAACCACTACTGGTTTGGCACAGTCTTGTGTGCTTAGTGAGCTTTTTATTATAAATCAACATCTAGAAGGCACTTGGTTTGGCACACACCTAAAATCGACTCAATTTTGTGGCGAAATTGCCATTCATTTGGATGTATTTAGCTTACTTACAGGGCTGGTTTGGCACAAGAAATCAGGCTTGTTAATTTTTGCAACTAAGTCAGAGGGTTGCGCGACTACAGTTTGGCACAGCGCAATTTAACCTCTCTCAATTTTGAATATTAGCCCCCGAAAAATTATTGACTCATCGCGTTTTAAGTTAGGTTTGGCACATACATATAGCTAAGGTGGTTTTCTTTATATTTAACAGAGATATAGACTCGACTGGTTTGGCACAGCTAAATATTATAATGCCAACCTCATATTCAGGGGCATTATCCTGCTAACCACGTTTTACATAGCCCTGTTGCGTGATATACTAATCATGTAACTTATAAGTATATGGGGTGTGTTATGTCGGCATTGAAAAGTTTTGAAGACGAATTGGATTCATTAAACAAATTTCCGAGTGTGGAGGATAACTTCGAGCCGGATTATGACAAGCTAGATGCACCGGAACTTGATGACAACAATGCTGATTGGGGTGACTTGGATGAGCTTGTTGCATTAGCGGAAGATGACGCGGATATAGCGGTGCATTCTGACCCTGTTTCATCTGATGACGTTACTGATGTGCGTGTTGCTTTAGATGAGATAACACCAGAAGAAGATGTCGCGGATATAGCGGAGCATTCTGACCCTGTTTCATCTGATGACGTTACTGATGTGTGTGTTGCTTTAGATGAGATAACACCAGAAGAAGATGTCGCGGATATAGCGGAGCATTCTGAACATGCTTCATCTGATGAAACCTCAGTTTCAAACATGGTTTTGGATGAGGCAATTCTAGAGGATGGTCATGCAAATAACATGGGCGATGACTCAAAGGCTAAGTTAGATGATCTGCCTGAGAGCGTTGAAAGCAAATTATCAGCATTTGCTAAATTAACGGAACAATTTATAAAGGATTGTGACGAAGAAGATCATTATTATGAAGAAAAAAACGAGGATATAATTGATGATGAAAATGGTTCTTTTGTTGAGCCAGATCTTGAGTCAGAACCAGATCCTGAAACGGATTACGCTTCCGATTACGCTTCAGTTTATGCGGCTCAAAATGAGTCACCTCTTTGTGATGACAATTCAGATGACATAGATTTTATCAATGCGGTAGAAAGCATTATTCATGATGATGAGCCACTAGATGAAACTGTAGCTTCATCGAATGAAAAAACTACTGAGGATACTGACGACAAGAATCAGGCTGATAAAGATGAGGATGATAGTAAGAGCACTTTTGTCGGTAATGTTCAGTCAGCTTACAATGTTATCCCTTTTAAAAACCCTAATAATGCTGAGGATGCGCCTGAATCAACTGCTTCTGAATCTAAAGTGGATGAAAATGAAAACGTTGAAAGTTCGGATACTAAAAAGACGAAATCTAACTCCCAACAGACTCCAACTGATTCATCCAAAACATTGCATGTTGAACCTAATAACAACGGCCAGAATTCACCTGCTGATAATACAGCGACTGGCAGATCTGAGAATAAGCCAACTGAACCTTTGAATGTCGAAAAGGATGATAACCCTACGATTGACCGCCGGTTACTTTCTAACAGTTACATGAGAAGCATTGTGAATAATTTTTTCTTGCATAAGAAATTGGGTTCTAACTTATGTGAAGTGAATGCTGATTTAGGCTGCTTAGAAATCAACTTGCGTAATAATGTGACGATTAAAGATTACTATGGAAAATTTTCTGTTGATTCTGACTCACCTGAAGCTACCGCTGCTGCAGCTGTAAGCGCTGCTAAGATGAAAGGATGGAAAAGTATCAAGGTACATGGCGATGCTGACTATGTTGAAGCCATGGTTAATGCCTGTAAGAGTGCAGGTATCGGGGTTAAATTTGACCGGAATTACAGCAATATCGCTGCGCTTAGACAAGCCGCTAAAGAAGCGGCTGCTGAAAAAATGCCTGGTATGTTTAATAAACAATCTTCTGCCGATGAAAATGCGAATACGAATGAAGCTAGTAAAGCTCAAAGCGAAAATAATGCCGATCAACCAAGCCCAAAAGCTGACAAGAGCGAGGCCGCTGCAAAGGATGAGCAAGTAGTTAAAGATGCCAAACCATCACCAGAGCCATCGAAGCCTAAAACTGATGAGGCTAAGTCTGCGAGCGAAAAAGCAGAGCCTTCAAATGAAGATAATGATTCAGAGAGTGATGTTAAGGCCGAGGTCAAGTCTGGTGATGCTAATGAACAACCATCGGAAGACACTAACAGTGAAGCCTCTACTGGCGGCAAAGAGTTAGAACCACTACCTTTGACCTCATCCCAAGACAGATTCTTCTAGTGGCAATAAGTCATTAAAAAACTCCATAATCGATTATGGAGTTTTTTTTGGCTTTTTTTTCACATACTGGGACTTGATATTGGTTGTGTGTGATTCGGTTTTTGGGGCAGGGCTGTTAGTAGGTTATGACTTGTGCAAATGTAATCCACCAGCATTTTGGCATCAATTAAAAAACCGTCATCCAGCATGAAGTCACTTAAATTACTATTCACCTGAAACTTTTCAATTTCGTCGAGCGCTTCATTTAAATCCTGCTGACTGATATATCCATGATCATTCAAGATTTTATGGACCTTAGCGAATGAGTTATCTTCGCCTAAGATTTTAATCAGACTTTCACTGATCTCATTTGTGATTGATGGCTCCGCAACACCTTTTGATTCAAGTATTAGTAACGCCGTTAGTGTGTCGATATCTTTGACTGATACACCACCTAGCACTTGTTTTGCATAGGCTAGATGTTTATCCATTAGTTCATGCTCGGATTGCTTTATTTTCCTTGCGATATGTTCATCTATATTTTCAGAAGCTAAATGTAAAATTTGTTGAGGGTTTAATCTTGTACATTTGCCGATTGAATCAGCGATTAAATAGAGCATTAACGGCATCCCGTTATGTTTTGTACTTTGCTCATAAGTTTCAAGTAGCAATTGTGCCATTTCATCTTTGAAAGAAGGCGCGAAAGTATCTTTATCTCGGATCAGCTCTCTTGCTATATAGTCATGCCAGCTGTTCGCTTTCGATAGTATTGTTGGCAGTACATCATTACCATTAGCCGCCACCATTGCGTTCAGCGATATTTTTTCGCTTATGACAAGGATATTTAAACCATATAGGTTGTTTGATGTTTTGATGGCAGATAGCAGATCCATCGCAAGCGCTTTAGTGCGTTCAGGATCGTTCTTCACTATAAAATAGGTAGTATCAGCTCTATAAGCACGTAGCATTTCAGTCGTTAGACTTTTTGCTTTCGTATCTGCAGCGCACATATAATTTGGTATGCCGAGATCGTAACACTTAATAGCATCTAGCATATCCGTACTGATGATGAGGGGTTTATTTTTAACAAACGTCTTGCTTGGGTTATATAGTAAGCCTCTATCCGCACCTTTAGGTCCGATTAAGTAAGGCTCGTTTTTTGAGTTAACATACAATCCTGCAAATTTTTTGTTTGCCCTGTAAAGAGGTACAACTAATGCGTTTGTATCGGAAGGGACTTTTAGATACCCCGAATGAAAGTTTATTTTGCCAGCCAACTTTTTCAGCGCATCATCATTTCGAATACTATTCTGGACGGCCAAACTATTCGTCGCGCCCCCCAGTTCGAGTTGTTCTATTGTCTTTTGTGAAATGCCAAGGGTTTCGTTAAGTGGAGATTGATTCTTATTGAACACTTTCTGTATGAATCTGACTAATGATATTTCGGCATCGTTTGTCGTGTTTTTAGGCGCACTCTTCTTTTCGTACTCCACGGTAAGGCCAAATTTGCCAGCAATAGTTTCAACTGCATCTGCAAAACCAATTGATTCAAACGTCATGACAAAATCAATGATCCCGCCATGTTCACCGCAACCAAAACAATGATAGAGGTCTTTATTCTCATTCACTTTGAACGAAGGACTACTTTCTGTATGGAATGGACAGCAAGCAACATATTCTTTGCCTTGCTTCTTCAGTGGGACATAGGAATCGATAAGGTCAACAATGGATACCGAATGCTTTAATGATTCTATGAATGACTTTGAAATCATAATCAACCCAATATATACATGATAAGTACATTTTACATCATTTTATGTCATTGTCATCTTTTCGAGGTTATCTTTTTGGGGCTTTCTTATGGGCGTGATATGCCAAATACACAAAACGGCTGTGCTACTGAAGGTCACATAAAAATTGGCCGATTTTGGCATTTTTGGCTTATTTTTCGATATTTTTGCAACTGAGTGTCACAAATTTCTCGCTCGGTGTGACAGTCAGTAGCGTTTTTTAACAAAAAGTGTCCTTTCTCCCAATGGGCGGTATCAACTAGATTGCGTTTTTAATGCAACTGAGTGTCACACGAATTATTGTGGCTCGGCCAACCTGATTTTAAAGTAACTTTAAAGGCTTTCAGCCTTAAAAAAGTCAGCTCACACTGTCTATTAATACTTGGATGTTTGCTTTATAAGTGCTAACCTTGATTTATTTATCATGTATCTGAAAGGTGTATTGTAATGTGGAAGGAAACAACCGTATTACCCAAGACATTCTCAAAAAACTCTGCATTCATTGGGCTTATGGGCGGTCTTGCTCTGTCATATTTGTTGGTAGGCTCTGGCACTGTTGTCTCGTGCGACTCGCAAGAAACATTTTCAAAGAAGTTATTTGAAAGGTTTCCCTCGCTGATTGGTGAGGCATACGCATTTGAAACTCCGGTCTGCAATGTATTTGCGGTAAAGCATGGTGATTCATACGCATTTTTTGATAACGACCTTAAAGTCAGCATCCAAGGTGATATGGCCGTCTTGCAAGAATCGGGTAAAAAGCCAGTGACAATATTCGGCGCTTCTAAAAACTCGCCAGCAAGCGATGTGCTTACGTCGTATAGTGAATCGACTTACCGATTGGATGCTAATCATGGCAAATATGAAATTGGTTATGATGATAGTGTTATAGCGAGCAATCCAACATCAGTTAAGACCCCTTCAACGCCTTCATCTAAAGATGTTACTGAGCAGGTACCTGGTTTACCCAAATCCCCTAGCTCTCATGTCGGTATAACAAATAAAGCGGTGAACGCTGACCTCAAAAATTTAGATTTTTCTATATTGCCAGTTTATAAAGCCCAAAACAGCCGAGGTGCATTACTTACTTTCGTTGATACATCGTGTCCTGCCTGTCGTCGCTATACAGACAATATTGCAGACTTAAACGCTAACGGCATTGATGTTTATCTAGCACCATTCCCTCGCTCGGGTAGTGATTCCTCTGTGGGTAGAAAAATGCTGTCGTATTGGTGTGCTAATTACATCAATAACCAATCAAATACAGAGCTCATCATTAAATCATTTAAAGGTGCATCATTACCTGCTCATTCTTGTGATGACGAGCTCTATCAGCAGAAGTTTAATCTCTTTGTTGATTTCGGCATTCGACATTTAAATAAAACAACACCCGTTTCCTTTACTAATAATGGCATCACGATCATTGCTAATCATCCAACTGACACGTTTTTGAGTGCGTTTAAGTTCGGTGATCAAATGTCAGCATTTGTTTCATCTAAATCGGAGTCCCAGAAATGAAAAAAACAACTTTAGCTACTGTATGTGCAATTTTACTCTTGGGTGCGGGTTGTGCTGCAAGTCCATTACAAGCAGAGGCAGAAGCAAATATTCCCAATGCACAATATAAATATGGCCTTCAATTAATCGCAGCAGAGAATTTTGCACAAGGCAAAGCATATATTTTAAAGTCCATGCAGGCAGGTGATCAGGAAGCGATTCAGTTTTGGGATACTTATGAGCAATGGGTAAACACCCTTATTAAAGCCAAACAAGGCGATATAGCTTCGCAACGTGAAGTAGGCTACAACTATTCACTTGATAACTCCCCCGTATCGACGGTTCATGATCCCGAACTAACACTGAAATGGCTATCCAACGCATCGGAGCAGGGTGATCATCATTCTTCCTTCTTGCTGGGTCAGCTTTATAGTGAGGGGCGTGTATTTAATCAGGATGAAAAAACGGCATTTGATTGGTTTTATAAAGCAGCAAGACAAGGCAGTCCTGATGGCAAGTTTGAACTTTATCGGCGTTATTTGGTTGGCAATGGTGTGAACAAAGACGCCGAATCAGCGGAATTTTGGTTAAAATCGGCTGTTATAGATGGCCAAGCAGACGCCAGTGTTGCCCTGATTGATCACTATTACTTAGGTAGCGCCAATCAAAACCTTGCTCATGCAACTCATTGGCTTGCAGTGCAAGGCGATAAGCAAAGAATAGCCCCAATTTTGCCATACCTATCGAAACTTAAAACGGTCAAAAGCATGCCTGCCGTTTATAGCTCATTCGACTCAGATACCGTCATAGGTCAGTTAAAGGCTGGTTCTGATCTCTACGCACTTTATTTTGAAGGGGATTGGGTTGAAGTCTTTTCTCCGCGCCAAAATTTGTTGGGCGTGATGCATGTTAATGATGTCAGTGTGCAGCAAAAGCCACGTTCATGGGCATTGAAGAATAATTATCAACTTTGTAAGGTCGAATGTAATAGTCGCATGTGCTACCAAACTAATGCTGATGGCACCTATACCGAATATTCGTTTGATCCTGATAAAGCGGCGATGTGTCTTTCATATTAACTTGCAATTTCTTACAATCAATGTAAAAATGAATATACTTATGATGTACCAATTAGGTTAATTATGAAGCAGACGAGTGTTCACAATCATATCCAGCCAATTCGCTTTAATGGCAGTTATTTTGCCAATAAAAGCCTATTGGCTCGCTCGTATGGTGTCAACCCCCGCACTTTCTTGCAGCGTTTGCGTCATGGGGTACCTATTGTAGAGTCTTTAAAATCAAATCGACCACCGCAAAAGGGTTTAGGTTGCTTTTTTAACGGGAAAGTATTCAACAATATCGCTGAACTAGCTCATGAATACGGTGTGACACCAGATGCTTTAAGATCTCGTATTAAGAATAACTGGCCACTCGAAGAGGCGTTGGAGTTGATACCTCGTAAGCCAAAATTAGATTCTCGTTCTCTCATTGTTAATAATAAAAAATACCGTTCAATAAAAGAGGTGAGCAAATCGTTTGGGCTTGACCCTGATGTCGTTAAAAATCGATTTGTTCAGTATGGCTCTATTCAAGCTGCGGTCAGCCCTATCTTTGACCTTTATGCCAGCCCTTTACTGCTTTCAACCTTTAAGCCTGTTTATTTCCACCGAAAGATTTATCCCTCTATGAATGCCTTAATCAACAGCTTGATTAATAGCGGTATGATCACAGCATCTTCTTTAGCGGCATTCATCAGCGCATTAGCGGAATTTACAGAACGGGTGGATTTTTCTAGTTATGCTTCATTAGGCGAAATGGCTCTTTCCCATTCGGTCCCAATGCCTAAATCAATAGCCAGCTTTAATCAGTTTATAGATCTACTTCATCAACAGGTTTTTGGTTATCAATTCGATATGCTGTTTCATTTACATATGAATTTTATCTTGAACTGCGATGAATTTGTATTTTCATTTCTTGGCAAGGCCAATTTAGCTACGAGCCCGTTGTATAAAATTTAGTCTTACACACAGGTTGTTCAATAATTCTGTGGATAAACTTTTAAGGTACTGATTATGTTTAGTTCATTTTGTATATATAAGCTCGACCCTGACTGCGATGGAAAATTGCTAGAAGAAGCATTTTGGGATGGTGTAGCAACGAAACATACTATCGTGCCATTTTCTGATTTACCAGAAAGTGTTGCCAAAGGGGTTGATAGAGTTCATGGTTTTTGTACAGCAACACCTCAATTGGGTGATAAATCAATTAACTTTCATTCGAGTGATTTTACAATTTTGAATTACTGTATTGAAACTAAAAAGGTTAAACCTGCCATTCTAAAGCGTACCATTGCAAAACTTGAGAAAAAAGCGCTTGCCGAGTCTGGTCAGCCATTCGTATCAAAGGAACAAAAGAAAGAAATCAAAGCGCTTGCGAGAATTATGGAGTTAAAGCGTGCTGTTGAAGACCGATCTGAAACCCTGATTGTATTGAACCGCAGTGAAAATTGGCTTGTTGTGGGTGCTGGATCAGACAAAAAGTGCGACGAGATAATGTCCACTATACGTACATTGATAGACTCGTTTCCTGTTACTTTAGCGAAATCGTCTGCGGCCTCGACCATATTTACTGATTGGGTGAAATCAGGCGTTACGCCAGATGATTCTCGTTTAAATGACAGTTGCACACTGATGAGCAACACTTTAGGCAGCTCTGCGACATACAAGCATCAATCTGTGGCCACTGATGAAGAGATCCTGAAAAATATAGAAAAAAATAAAGAAGTGGTGTCGCTATCTTTATCAGTTGGCGATGAGTCGAATGAGTTTGGTGTAGTCAGCTTCAACATTGCAGACACGTTAAAAGTCAGTGGGTTTAAGTTTAAAGCGTTAAAGAAAGACAAAGATTCTAAAGATGAATCAGACAATGCCGATGCGAACATTTTTCTATTTCTTCAACATTTATCTACTGTTTATCACTTTATTGAGGACAATATTATCAACTATACCGTTGACGCGGATGAGTTCAGCTAATGTTACACATATTCAAGTTCTTAGAGTATTTTAGTAACCTTATTTTTTCTATTATATTGAAGGAAGACAACATGACTGTTCAACGAAATGAATCCATATCTAGAATGGAGTTTGTCATTAATGAAATGACTACGTGTATTAACTTATTGAGCGGGTTAATCGATAACGAAACACAACCGGATCGTAAGTTAAAATTACAATCTTTAGCAGAGCAGGGAACTGCACTGTCAATGACGTTGCTAGAACTTAACAACAGTATTCTGAAAGAGTTTAATAGCGAACAGAAAAATGCTGTTATTAAGATCGTTGGTAATGCTGAAAAATGGTCAGCATTGGTGAAGCGTCTAGATATGTAAATCTTGCAATTGCTAGAGGTAAGTATGTCATATCGAGATGAAAATAGATCCATTGATGAGTTGGATGCTATTTATGGGCAGGCGAGTAATCTCTTCTACCAAACTTCCTTCGAGATCTCAAAGCTTGGGAGTAAAGTTTCCCCTTGGGTCGTATTTGCTGCGGGAGTTGTCTGTATGGAGGCTGGTGTGGCAGCTACTTATTTGGAATGGTCAAAAGATGTCGTGGCGGCAAATCCGTTTAGTGATATTTTGACTCATGATTATATTCATCAGGTTTTGTCGAATGAAAGGCAATTCGTCGGTGAATATGTCACTGCAGCAGGGGCTTGTATTTCATTGAACAGCCCATTGATTGCTGGTTGCATCAATCACATCAAAGATTACCTGCATAATCAAGTAACCGACCCCCTCACAGCGAGTTTTAATCGCGTTGGCAATTTTCTTTCTGATAGATTCAAAGCTAATAATATTAAGGATGTTGCCGAAGCGATTGTGCTTTATCGTGAAGCCTTTGACAGAACAGCTCTTGAACCTGGTGAATCGTTTGTAAAAGCTTGGGAAAGGGCTGAGAGCCGTCTGATGGAAGCTAAAGGTCTAAATAGTGAAGCGCATTCTAGCTCTGTATTGCATGCGATTATCGACATTGAGCAGAATGCTCATGTTGTTGATTGCAGTCCTTCTTTCTTAGGTCGTTGACATGTTGCAGCTTAATGAGAGTCAGCTAAAACAGATTTTAAATAAATCTGGCTATGCTGTGCATTCATCCATAAGCCTTGCCAAGTCTTGCAAAAATTCCTCCAAAAAATCTGCTAGTCAGGGTAAAAGGATATCGCGCAAGAAAAAAAATGCGGTAGTCACGATAGCACCGGACCTGAATCGTCATGCCATGGCACTTTCAAAACTCAAACTCAATCCAGAGCTCGAAACGGGTACCGATATCAATGGTAACAAAGTCTCTCGGGCTAACTATGAGCATTGGGCGCAGGTGCGTTTGTTTGATTACCTTTATGAAAATCATCATGAATATTATCTCGACTTCGCAGCGGTACCTAATGGCGGCTTGCGAACCCTTACTGGCGCTAAAGAGCTGCTTGATGAGGGTGTGAGAAATGGCTTTCCAGATATTGTCGGTGATTTGCCTAAGTCTGTTTATATAGGCCTTCGCATTGAGTTAAAACATGGCAACAATAAACCCTCACCAGATCAAATCGCTCAATTAAAGCGTAAACGTTCTCGTGGTTACTTTTGTGCGTTGTGTTACTCGTTTGATGAGGCCAGAGAAGTCGTCGATGAGTATTTGGCATTACAGGATGCGCAGGTGATGACTTGGTGCAAGAACGAGCGTCTTTGGAGGGCATAATTGTTTAATTTTTCCTCGCCTGCTATAATACTTTTCATGCACACGAAAAGTATAGGCGGCAGTGATGGAGAAATTAAAATTAGATTTCGATTTAGCTTCATCTGATTTGGACAGTTTGTTTGAATCGCTTGCGGCTATTCAATTGAATTTCGTCGGAACCAATAAAAGCCTTTTTAATTACGCAAATAACACCGAGCATTTTACATTCAATTGTTGCTTGGACCTGCTTTCAACGCGGGAAAGATCATTGCTATTAAAGCGCTTTTCAAATGAATTCAATCAGTTTATTGCTCATGCGGGTTTTGTAAAACTGTTCTTTAACAGTGAATTTGGTATGTTCGGACGGCTGCTATATCATCTGCATCATGAGGGATATGAAGATACGCTATCCAATACCCTGTTGTTTTATTCGACCATCGACCATCAATTAGATGATCGTTGTGCCAACTCACTTTTAAGCCTTTCTCTTGTTTCCCAACCATATCTTGCTAAATTGATTCTGTCTGCACCGCAACTTATTGCAGCACCAGATCTTTCAAAATGTATTTCAAGCATACTGTATCGACTTACCCCAGATGAAGTGGTTGATATCAACTGCGAGACACTATTTCTCTACACGCTTTGCGTGAACAACCTAAAAGAAACCTTACTTCCGTTTTTATTGCAGCATAACCTATTTCCAAAGCTCATTCGCTCGTCTTCGGATATGCACGTTACCGCGAAATTTACTGTTGAGTGGTGTAACTTAGCATCTGCCGAACCACAGGATGTTATCTTGATGCTCCATAGCGACATCTTTCAGCATCATCTTCACCTCCACAGTTTTTTGATCTACCTTGTTGATGAACTCTTCTCTCAATTGTCTGAGGTAAAAGCAAAACAGTTCTTATTTGAAATTCTTTGTTATTGCAGTGCAGTTTATCCTGATTCGCATTTGCAGCAACTTACGGCACTCAAAGATAAACTGGCAACCCTTTCGTCTGGTCAATACAAGCAACTCATTAGAGTTTGCTACTACAAAGGCCCAGAATCATTATCTTTGCTATTTCATGATGAAAAACGAGGTCACGACCATGCAGCATGATCCTAATCAATCGTATTTAGCACTGGCCAATGACTTCTCTTTAGCATGTCAGGCTCAAGTTGCACCACTTAAGTCATTCACCCATGATTTAACAAGTTTGTTCAACAAGGCTGTCAGTGAGTATTTAGATGGCTTGTTTGCAGAATATATCGGTTTAGCAGAGGAATTTTCATCTTTACGCTCAACTAACTTAGCTAAAGACCCATTATTTTTTGAAGAGATGTGGCTTGGGATTAATGACAGCGATTTTAGTATAGATGTAAGCGAGTTTGATTTTAGGTCAGCATTTATTCTGTATGACGTTCTTTGTTCAAATCGCACTGAACTAAACCAAATTCACAGTGTAAGTATCTTCAGCAATTACCGAAACAAACTTATATTTAATGTGGAAATTGGAGAGGGTGATGGGCGCATTGGTGGCATTGATTACAATGTAACTGACCGAGCCCTCAAGTTCCATAATGAAAGGGATTCTAAGAACCTCTATTTGCCTATTGCTGATGGATGCTTAGATAAAAAACTTATTGATTCTTTATCTCATGGTGACTATTTGTTTGAAAATATCGTAAGATTTGATGAGCTTATGGCACATAAAGATTCGGCAGATCCAAGTTTTGTTGTTGCTCAATTGGGTTCATTTGATGATTATTGTGATTTACTGGTTAATGGCATTGCGATAGCGATGATGAATCCCGATTTCGATTTCAGTCATCTATCTGCGTTATTTCAATCAGAGCGCTTTGCTGAGTTTAGAAGAGACACCGTTAAACAAGCCAAATATAATATTATCGGCTGGACACATCCAGATGATTTTGAAGCCTTTTTGTCAGCGCTTTATTCTCTATCAACACGTAACACGTTTATGCCAATTCTCGATTTTTTTGAGGCAGACATGATCCAACATTGGCTGGATAGATCTGGCATATTTGATAACGAGCAGGTCTTACTAAAACATCTAGTCACACTCGATTCGTTTCCTGATCGGGGTTATTTTACAGAAGATCGTATACCGTTGATGGTAGAGAATTATGAGAAAGTGAAAGATTATAAAGATTGCCTGAAATTGTCTGAATCACTCGAAGAAGCGATTCAGAACATAGGTAGCGTTGGTGATGCGGTATTGGACGATAATACGTTGGAGAGTCATTTCGATAACAGCTTGTGATTTAGCTCGCCGCGTCTAACCCCTCTTTGTTAAACTTTTCTCGCATGTTGGCCAAATGCGTTTGGCATTGTTTCTCGTAGTAGGCCCATTCTGCATCGGTATGCTTGATGGTCATTGCCCCTGTCAACACACGGCCTCGGTCATTTATGGTTAACGTTAAATTAAATCCATGCCCAAACAGTTTCACCACTTCTGGTGTGGAAAAGCGCATGTTGAAAATCAGCTTTTCAAAATGATATTCACCTTTTTCATTTACATACAAGGCTCGTTCATTCGGACGACTATGCGTTTCAATGATCTTTTTGAGGTGCTTTTTAAATTCAAATGGGTTTTCCATGTCTAAAAAGTTAACTTGATTTCGGGCATTCTTAACATGCAACCCGAATTCGGGTCGGTCGAGTCTGATGTTAAACATGAGATCACGGCCACCAGCATAGATTGCCTTATCGAATAACGTTCTAAAATACTCTGCTGAATTAACCATTTGCAAATCCCTCCTGCGCAGGTAGTTTGTTTATACTATTTAGACTGTGTAGTCTTTAGTTTCTGTAGTATAATATACTTAATGTGTATATGAAAGGTTGATTAATTATGATTAACGAGGTTCTTGGTCGTTTGAATAAGCAGCAACTCGAAGTTGCTACCACCACTAGCGGTATTATTCGCACTATTGCTGGTCCTGGTACTGGAAAAACTGGTACCCAGACAGCTCACATAGCCAATCTCATTAATCAAGGTGTTCCTCCCGAAGCTATCCTTGCTATTACCTTTACTAACAAAGCAGCGAGTGAAACAAGACATCGTATTGTAAAAAACACACAGGACTTGGGCAACGTTGGCTGGCAAGTTGCGGCATCAACGTACCATTCGTTTTGCCGTAAATTCGTATTAAAACCTTTCCAAAATCATGAAATATTTTATGAAATGGGCTACCTAAACGGGTTTATCATTCTCGATGATACGGATAGCGAGTCTGTAATGAAGGATGTGTATGCCAACAGTGTGGGCGGTTTTAGCCTTGTGTTAGATGCATTGGCCATTAATGAAAAACAAATGCTGCAACATATTTCTAATTACAGAGCTAATGGCATCGATTACAACGAGTTTTCACAGTCGATTAAACATGATGTGATAAAAATGGCAGCGGCTAAAGAGGTTAAATCAATCATCGACGCTTACCCCAAGTCCCTCAAGGATGTCTCAAAAGATAACCGTGAGCAAATGGTGAAAGAAGTCGGCCTGAAACTTCAGTCGATTAAAGGCGATTTCACCGATTGCGTAGTGGCAATCGCATGGAAACAGTATGCTAAGGCCTGTGCAGAGGCAGATGGCTTGGATTTTGATGATCAATTGCTGTTTACGATGAAGTTGCTCAAAGAAGACCCCAATGTTGCAGCTCGATTAGCTAAACGCTTTCAATATATTTTTTTGGACGAGTTTCAGGATGCGAACCTTTGCCAATGGGAGTTAGTGAAAAGCATCATTGAGCAGCAAGCTAACCCAGCCGTATTTATTGTGGGTGATGATCGCCAATCTATTTATCGTTTTCGTCACGCCGATGTTGATATCATGAAAAACCTTGAGCATGAATTTCCCGGTTGTATAACAAACTCATTGATTTACAACTACCGCTCTACCGGCGCTATTATTGATCTGTCAAATGCATTAAGTCGTGATATGCCCAACCAAATTGGTGACGGTCAGCTTATTGCCGCATCGAAAGTTCAAGGTGAAAAGCCATCATTAGAAATTTATAAAACCGCATTAGATGAGGCCAACGGTGTCGTTGCAGATATTCAAGCGCTCATTGCAAAAGGGGAGAATCCATCTGATATTGCAGTGCTTTATCGTAATCGTTCTGTTAACAAAGAAATTATCGAAGCGTTGAATAAAGCTCGTATGGATTATGAGATAATCGGTGATGTTGGTTTCTATCAAACTGCTGAGATTAAATCCGCTGTTGCAACATTGCGGATCTTGACTCGTAACAACGATGTGTTTGCCTACGCCAAGGTATTGGATTACGCAACCGTTGGGATTTCACCGGTTCGGCTGAAAACCACAACACATGAAAACGGCTGCACACCGCTTGCTGCGATTGCCATGATCATGGAAAAAGACAAAAGAGCCAAAAACAAGGCTGAAGGCTTTGTTACTGATCTTCAAAATCTCATCAAAACATCCAGTCAGATCATTAGTAAGGATAAATTCTTATCGATGGTACTCAATACGCCAGAACTGAAGCTTCATTATGATACAAACCCAGCCATTCGCGAAAAGGCTTCAGTGCATTATCAAGAGTACAATGCCCATTCAGTTAACAAACTGGTGACCGAATTTAAGCAGTTCTGGGAGTCGTATCTACTGCCTTCCTTCGTCAAAGACAGTAAAAAGGTGGCAGAAAAGAAATCCGCTAATACCGACGGTTCAGTTGATGATATTGCCAATGAGCTCGTTGAAAAAAGAGCGACTAACTTTAACGTTATTTTGGAACGGATCAGTGCTGACCTGCTTAAACCTGATGCAGTGCTGTCGGAGCTGGTGGACGATTTAGTTCAGCGTATCGATCAAGACGGTGATGAACAGCTCGACTCCATTCAATTGCTCACAAATCATGCTTCCAAAGGTCTTGAGTTTCAGCATGTTTTTCTCATTGGGACTGAAGAAGAGTCGTATAACTCACTTGAATCAGATGTGGAAGACATAGAAGAAGAGGGTAGAAATTTTTTCGTCGCACTGACGCGAGCTGAAAAGACACTCCATATCTCAGCATCAGAAACACGGGTAGTGAACGGGAACTTCACAAATCGCTCTCTCTTAAAGTTACTTTACCCCTTGCTCGACAAATTAAACATCTCAGAAAACACATTGAGCATATTGAATGGACCGGACGCACGATTTGAAGATGAGTTTCAAGTAGACCCGACGCCCACTAACGAAGGGATTGCAAAGGAAATGCAGCGTATTGGCGATAAATTCAAGCAGAGACATGTCGATAAGCAGCCGACACCAGATATCGAGGATGAGACAGAAGCAGACTTTAACCCGTCACCTGGTTTTTATTAATTTAGGACTGACGGAATAAAAAATGACCCCACGAGGGAGTCATTAAAAAGTACCTGAGCTAAGGGTATTTTTTATAAATTATAGTCTGACATTATGATTTTTCTAGCATTATTAAAAATATTTTTCGCAAGTGAGGTTAGTCCATGCATGATGTTAATTCGCTCACTCAGTTAAAATTGAACTTGGAGCAAAAGCTTGCTGCTAATACTCGCGCCATTATGTCGTTCATCGATACCTTGACGAGCAAAATAGCTTATGAAAAATTTGGCTTACATAATGTGCTAGAAGACACCGCTTTTAAGCATCAGTCTGCCAATTATGGGTTGTTTGAATTTCTACGCAGGCATTCTACCGATGATGAAAAATCATCTCGGTTTTATCTGATGCGAATGCTGCTAGAAATGGAGCGCCTTGGAACGCCTCATTCGGTTGACTTACGCAATGACGGTGCTGAAACTCAGATATATTTAAAATTTGGCAATGATCAAATGAGGTTGGGCTGTCTCTGTACTTTCAATAGTCACAGTACACACTCAAAGATTTACCTTACTGTTTGTGATGAGCGTATTGATAACGATAAACAGGCAAATCGGAGTTTTTCACAGTCTTTGCAATGCGCTTATTTGAAGTCAGATATCGACCTTACATCTTTACCAAGCTACTTGACGCTTGATAAATCGGCATCTGATATATTGGACTATGATAAAGATGTGATTAGCCCAATCGTTTTTCAGGCGTTTGTGCATGATGCGCTAATGCATCCAGATAACCTTGAGCGTTTTAACGGGTTGTTTGGTGGCAGGTTGCTTGCCCAGAATGATCGCTTTACTCATGAAGCGCTTCGTGAACTGGCTCAATCTCATAGCTTAGATAGTATACCCAAATTATCACTGTTACCTCGCATCGCTAATTTAGACAGTTACACCGGCTTTTATTTGGGCGAAAGTACAACGGCGGCGATGAGTCATGAATTGGTCCGTTTATTAGAAACGCATGCCACTACAGATGAGAGAATTGAGCTTCATGCGACATGCCAATTTTTAAAACTTTACGAAGCTGCTTTAGCTCGTCATGTACTTATTGAGCATGAAGATGCCATTAATGAGTTAAAAAACTGCCTCGAATTGAATCAACGCATAGAATCTGTTTTACATGATGATAGCGATCTAGAACAGAGTGATACCGCAAATCCGCAGTCAGATGTTTTTCATATTAATAATAGTCTTTAGCGTTTAGCTCACTTTACAAACAGCTAAACTATCTCTAATATAAATATACTTATCAAGTAGTAGAATAGTAAAGAATTAGCTATTAGTAATCGTGTTTCATTTTGTTTAGGATTGTTTATGTTAAGTATGCACAATGAAGTGGCGTTTTCGGATTTTGATGATGCAGCAAAAATGATTGATGACTTAATGACACCTTCGTCAGTGGGTCAGGTGACTAATCAAACGTCTGACATCGAGCAGGTTAGCGAGCAGGACATCGATGCTATTCTTGCTAGGCGCGACAAAATTGTGTTTTACATCTTGTCAGACGCTCAATTAAGACGGAGTGAAAACCGCGCAAATCTCGCCATGAAACTCAATGTTTCAATCGCAGTGTTAATGAAAGATCTCAAAGCACTCACTCATCCAGATGTGTGGCGAGGTCATAAAAATAGACTGAAAGAACAGTTAATTTTTTCCCAGCGTCAAGCTGAGTTGCTTTTAGAAAACCGAAAAAATGAAGTCACAGGACTGGTGTTGAAATTCAAACCATTTACGGCGCACTCTATTATTGATTTAACAGAGAGGTTTCGATGCACGCCTTCAGCAATCCTTCAGGATATCAATCAATTAAAATGCCCAAAGTATTGGTACACCCATCACATTGCAGGTAATCACTCAGTTGTAAAAAAAGCATCTGCCGCATTGAAATTTGCACGTATCCATCTCACTTACTAATCCCTGCAACCCAAGACCATAGTCACTTTGGTTGCTTGAGATGTGGCAAGTACGTGGTGATGTATTGCTTCGCCTTTCTCTTGCTATAACCTTGCTCGATCAAATACTGCATTATTTCTTGATACATGACGATATGCCTTTAACAGATCTTCTTCGTTAATATACTATACAAAATATTATACTTTTCGTATACTGAAAAAGTGATGCAACAAGGGTTGGTAGCGCTATGTATCTTACTAAAAAAAATTTACTTAAACTCAATTACTTTTCC
The DNA here is from genome assembly GCF_011765625.1 of Shewanella aestuarii. Classification (NCBI taxonomy): domain Bacteria; kingdom Pseudomonadati; phylum Pseudomonadota; class Gammaproteobacteria; order Alteromonadales; family Shewanellaceae; genus Shewanella; species Shewanella aestuarii. Next base: position 113,375 of record NZ_CP050315.1, on the reverse strand, counting down.
TCTGCCTTTGTGCAAGAAATTCTCGTGCATGAACTGGGTGTTTGCAGCGATTCGGCCTATGTGGATTTCACCATTCGATTTTTAAAATCTGAAGATGTGCTTATGACCATCCACAATAACTCACTGGACCAAATTATTACTTTTTCTTATCTCTCCGGTGAAGAGTGTTCTGCCATGGCTGAAAACCCATACCGACTAAAGCATTTTATTCGCAAATTCCTGATCCCTGTTATGACGGGTAACTTCCCTATCAACGGCCAGCAATCTCTATCACCACTATCGATTGTGGAAGTTCAACTATTAAATGGTGAAATTCATGCAGACCACGATGATAAATCTTGAACATTTCCCGCAAAACCTTAGCTATTTAGAGCCCTCTTTTTCATCAGAGTGTGATTACATAGATTCATTACAATGCCGCATTAATAATTCCATACTGCAAGTCATTCCACTCGCACTCAGAGCTATGCAGAATGCAGCATTGCTTGAAATACCCAATGAGTTGCAGCAAGCCTTTGAACAAATGATCGAACACAATGAAATGCTTGGAATTGATGTCGCGGATATGGATGCTGAAGATGATGTCGTTATCCACCCTTCAGTCTCAGATTACTATGAATTTAATAATTGTTCAGGTTCACCATGCGAAGATTTGCGTACCTACCTTGCAATAAAAGGTCTTCACACATCTGAGGTAACGACGGTGACCCCCTCAGATAATGCGCGTGTGGAAATATTTGAATCAGACGGTAGGTTTGCAATAAATATATTACCGTTGTCAGTTGACGATGACGAGGCGATACGGTTCAGGCTTCGATTTTTCGTCAATAAGGATCTGACTGAAATTGACCTCAAGCATACCTTTTATACCGAATCATTTTGTGAGCGCGTGGTTGTTGGTCGCGAGGGACCAATATTAGCGCATCGTTTTGACAACTTAAGCAAAGATGACTTTATTGCTTGGAGTCATATATCTCAATTTACTCAATCCTATAACCATAGACAGGATTTGGATTGCATTTCCGGCTTAGTTGACACAACAAATCAACTGGTTAAGGCCATTTTTCAGCCGGAATTACATCATGATTTTGAAGAAATTAATCAATATATTCAGGATATGGGTTTGGATTATTCTTATTCACCTGTCCACGTACTTCATGATTTTCCTGCTATTATTCCTAAAATTCTCGCTACGCACCCCGTATCTAATGAAGCATATATCCGGCTCATTGATAATTTTGCAGCTTGCCTTTTCGAACAACACAATCACCGCGTTGACCTAGAGTTTGTAGAACCAATCTTTGATGAATTACTAGACTCGCTTTGTCATTGCCGCATTGCTTATCTCGATGACGCAATTAAAATCGGTGAATTTGTTCACGAAATTGACCGCATTAAAGATACGCTTAATTATCTCTCTCCGTCTTATAAATCCCTCTTTTCTACATTTAGCGTAGAGCTTGAACAATTTCATAATACTCAACTCTGCTCTGATTTATGTCACTCAATCGAACAGTCGTTGCTTAACACCCTTACGCCTTCACAGGTTGATGATGAACCTGAGTCTGTTCTACAACTGGGGAATTCTCTATGAGCACTGTAACTCATTCAGTTTATCAAACTGCGCTTGCGACAGAAGGTGTTACAGATCTGATGTATCAATATTTTTGTTATATGAATGATATGCCGATTTACTTAATCCCTGGGCGCAAGGGAGCACGATTAAATATGGAGAAAGGTGACGATTCTGCGTCGTTGCATAGCTTTAATTTAATGATGCTGGTGGATATTAATTTTGATGCAATTGTGAAACAGGGTGGCTCTTTAATTGCCCTTCAATATTTTCATGACTGGATAACTGAAGTTTTCGATGACCCAATTATTCTCGATAGAGCATCGCATAAATTAAGTAAGGCCATTCATACAGGCCAATCTAAAGCTAAGTGGGAGCGGGAATTTATACGTGGGCTAGCTCAAGACAAATTTATTTCGAGTCATTTTACACCTTCTGGTGACGTACATTATCGCTACCTTTACAAATTTGATGCCTTAGATGGCTTCTATAAATCTCAGCGTTATCTGGCAACAGACTTTGACGATGATTTTTGGGATACGCATCAATATTGGTTCGACTATTACGGGCCAGAGGAAGATGAGCAAGGGCTTATCCGTCATTTGGACTACTGCGCGTGATTTTGCTTGTCATATCACAATGTTTCTTTAAGCGGGGCTTTTATGTTAAATAAACCTAACTTAGATACTGATGCTATCACATCGTTTGAGCGCAATTTGATCCTCGCGACTGCCAACGTAGGCGTAGCAATATTTGGCCTCTTAAAAGAGGAATTGAGTTCTTTACATCCCTCGCTAATCAAAGAATTTAGCTCTAAATTGCATGTTGGCATCAATGATATTCTCGATGTTGATATTCTTGAGCATATCCAATTGGGTTTTTGTGATTTTGCTAACAATTACATTTATATAGACGGGATTGACGAAGAATTTTTTTCTGATGATGAGACTACTCGGATCAATCATGAGTTGGGAACATCGTACACGAATGAAGAGCTGAGTCTTGCGTTTGGCATGTTTATATTTTGCACAGAAGAATTGGATCAGGTCACTAAGGTAATTTACCACATTGATGAGTTAAGATCAGAACAGGGTTTTCATACTTCTTTTGAAACAGAGTCCGAGTCGATTTTCGCAGTTATTAATTTATGCCTTGATAAAGGTGTCCCAGAAGTATCCATAGGCTATGATAACGGCGAGATTTCATATCAAAATATCACATCAATATTAGAGCACTTCGATAAAAAACTTTCCAATCTACTATTAGAGCACTCGGGTATAACATGCCAGCAAACTGCAGCGTATCATGATGCAACGCCGCACTTGGGCCGGATATCCTTTACCGGTGATTGTCATCTTGCCACCCCTTTACTTGAATATCCCGTTCTCGACAGCCCGAAATTTGAGGAACGACTTGGTTTTTGTGTGCAGAATGGTGGCTCGATCAGCGAATCTATTGCCAATCTCGTCAAGCGGTCAGGGTATATTTCTCAATTTGTTCAATCTAACGATTCGACTGAGAATTATTCCGGTGAGTTGTCAGCTTATTGCCATTCAATTTTGTGTGATGAATATGCTCCGCTGCTATTAAGGTTTGGCTTTGAGCCGGAGGTTGACAATATCGTTGATATTCTGGACAAGCTATCTGTCTTAGCATCGTTGCCTGGTTGCACTTTAGAGAGTGTGGAATATTTGGCTTGTGAACTATCGGATGCTTATTTTAACGAGAAATCAGTAACCTCTTGCCCAGAAGAATACATGCGATTTATGGATCATCCGGTTTTTATTGGCTTGGAAAGATTACGCAATCATTTTAAGAACGAAGTGGTTTTAATTGATGATTATCGCTCGTCATTGCTTATGTCGGAGCTCATTGAGCAAAGCATTGATAATTTGGCGGTGACTAACAAAAGCATAAACACCGAATTCGATAAAGAAAACGCTAATGACCAGTTACCTTTAAATTCATTGTAAATTGAGGCGGTGATGATGCTTAACACACCTAATTTAGATAAAGACGCATTAATTCAAGATGAAAAAAACATTCATTTGACAATGTTGCGCCTGCATCGTGATGCCATCGGTTTTATGCTTGATGCTGTAGAGAGATTCGACCCCGCCATCTTAGCATTGTTTGCATCAAAATTTTGTGAAAATGGCATGAACACTCGTGACTGGCAAAATAGCTTATTCAGAATAGATTTTTCTGACAATGTTATCGCGTCGGACGATATTTATGAATCTAAAGAAGAACTATTTACCAAGGATGAAATAGTGCAACTTGCTGAACGCGGAGTTCAAATAACTGACGAGCGCGAGTTAAGCGTTATGTTTCTGTTTTGGTTGCAACGTCATTGCGATTTTCCAACCCTGCCAAGGGGTGTTAAATTTGGTTTTTTAAATAACGACGTTTTATTTCATGGGATGGATGTTGTTTTTTGCGACAATAAGAATGCCGCTCACTTTAATTTTTGTATGTGCGTTGCTGGTGATAATGTTAGACTAAGCATTGAAACCGAAGATTATGTTATTACTTGTCTTGAATCGTACTCTTTTTTTGATGGGCTAACTGAACTCGTACAAAGCAGGTTACCCAACTTTTGCGACAACCCCTTATATCAGCTTCATAATTCCTCATTAGAAGAAATAGGCAGTGGGCTTGTATGTAGTGTGTTACCTTCAATTTGGGATACTGAGTTTGACAACTCATTCCTTGCTGCGCTCGATTCTCACAAACCCTCATTAAGTCGCAGTCTTGAAAGATTATTTACTGCACATGGCAAAACACATCCTAACGAAATCCCAAGCACTATAGATGATATTGATTTTATTGAATTTATGGGTTGTGTTCTAAATAAAGGATTTCCCTCATTTTTACATAAATTTGGTGCTGAAAACGGTGATAGTGTCACTTGTATTTTAGATAAAGCGTGGGCCTTGCGTAAATCGGTCGCTGTAGAGGATAGAAATCGCTTTTTATTGGATGCTCAATTTATCATTTTTAACAACGCGCTACTCTCTGAAGTGTTTTTTGATAAAAAAGGTAACATCCAGCGCGATCAAAGCGAATTTTTTGAATTAATTGAGCATCCACTGTTTAAAGCACATTATGCGGATAATTTAACGCATTTACCAATAGACTTACAAACACCAGTCTCCATAGCGATAGAACATTATAATTCACTACAACTATCTAATAATATTGATAAATTAATCAATGACGCCGAGATGATTTCTCACCCATTGGTCGATCATGAAAACGACTGCAACAAACTGCCTTCAAACTCATTGTGATAGAGGAATTCGCTATGTTAACCAAGCCAAATTTTGATATTCCAACATTCAAAGACTTCGAGAAAGAAGTGCTTTCTGAAATTGTTAATACTGGTCAAAAAGTGCTTAGATTAATCGATGAGCAAGTATCCAATCTGCCAGATGGTTTGGTCGAATATTTTGATAATGTAGTTCATGAAAATCCAGATGATGATACTGACGACTATTGCGGCTTTTATCCTGATGAAAATTGGAACGAAAATACTTGCATGGCGATATTTTCTGATTCAGATGTTAAACATTTAAATAACACCTATAACTTGAATTTTTCAGCCGATGATTACTGTACAGCATTGGGTTTGTGGATAATTTCAGATGCTGATTTGGAAATTATATCTGCTATCCGCTATAAGTGTGCGGCATTGGATCATGATTTTCAGCATACCATTGGCTTTTCTGATTTTGATATAGGTTTTTTTATCACTTTAAATAAAAAAGGCGATCAATTTGATTTCAATTTCGGGGCGGGAGAATGGACATTAGACCTTAAAAGCTTGTCTCGTATTCTACCCGATTTTGAAACCCGCTACAGTGAACTCATGTCTCAAGAGCCTTTAACGTCGTTGGCTTTTCCAAAAAGCAATTTCCCATTTTATGAAGACCGTATCGATTTTAGTGAGCGCACTATCACTATCAACGATGATGATTTCAATCATTTTTTGACTTCAAATCAGGGAGATATGCTGAATAATCAGGCAACCATTAACCAATTAATCAGCCAATTTAACGAATACGACCTCTACGGCAAAACCATACCTGATGACTATGATTTTTTAAGAAATCTCACCCATAGTTTATGCCAAAGACCATTCGAGCTTGTTGCTGCCCGATTAGGTGCTGAAAAATCCGACAGTATTACTCATATATTTGACCGTTTGCAGCATATTTATACCGCTTTTGGCGATGATGTTTGCAATGCAAAGGTTGTTGCTGAATCGATTACTTATCATCATTTTAAAGATACATTGCTATTTGATAATGTAGACGAGCTATATAAATTTTCACAACATCCACTGACCAAAAGCATTCCAGCTCTATTTGACTACATCGACTACTCACAAGCAGAAATTAACGATTGTTATCAGTCATTATCGTTGGCCAATAGCATAGACAACCAGATTCAAGACAATCTATTGCACGATGAACTTAATAGCCGCACTGAAGAAGTGCATTTCGGTTTGAAAAACGCTTTATAGAGAGGTTGTTATGTTACGCCATCCTAATGTTAACTTAACCGATATAAAATCGAAGGAACAACGACTGGCGCTAATTGGTGCGAGCGCTGTGCTAGAGGCGGTAGCTTTGTTAAAGGAACGGATTGAGAAATTACCTCCTGTTATATTATCCATATTTGCTGATAAAGAACGGTTGATTGAGCAAGGGATTTAATCGATATTGATTGTTCTACTAACTCTGTTACACGGTTTAACTTCGATAAGGATGATTGGGAAGAAAATTATCAATTTATTGAAGATGTTGAAGTTGAAAAATGTGGCGATTATTCACCTGAAGATCTTGCTTTGCTGTTTGACATATGGGCATTCTTTCAGTCTGAGTTAAATATTGATGGCGTATTAGATCACATGGATATCGTATCTCATGAGGCCGCAACAAGTTGCTGTTTAAGGTTTGTTAGCAGCTTACCTTATGAACGTGACTTTCATTTTGATCTTCAATGTGACCCTTATGGTGAATTTTCTCTCACAGTGAATACTTTCAATAACGATGTCCTTAGTGATGTATTATTTCGAGCGTTACCAGGCTTTAAAGATGAGCTAAAAAGTGTTCTCGGTTCGGGAAGTTTTAATTGCCTCGCATTCAATAAATTAGACCCGTTATTTCGTGTCACAACTGCATTTGTTTCTGAATTTGAATTCTTTCGTACTATAAAAGATGTTGATATTTTCTCTAATGGCTTTCCCCTTTTGATTGGTGAGCAATTATCGGATTTGTGTGGTTCATTCACAGCCAATAAGCTAGCTTTTGAAAAATGTGTGACTGAGTTTAATGATTTCCAGTTAAATAAGCCCCTATCTGGTGGTCAGTTAGATGATGGAGAGAGGATTATGTTAGCTCATAAGTTATTCTGTCATTGTGGCGATAATAAATCGTTTTTTAACAACTTTTGCTTACCAGAACCTCATCAAGCGTCAGCGATATTGGATATAGCGCAAGAGATCGCGCAGACTTTAGAATTACAGTCTTCAGAATATTCAGATAATAGTTTATTCGTGACTTACCAAAATATATCACCGTACTGTGTTGGTTTAGTTAAAAATCATTTTCGCGGCAAAAATGTGATTGACCATCTAGAGGATTTTGAGGGTGTATTTTCTCATCAAGCGTTTTTATTCTTACCAATACTGTCAGAGGCTTTAGACATTCAGCTTGAGGAATTCAACGCCATCAAACTAAGTCAGAGTATTGATTTAGCCTTATCGAATAGCTCTATTCGCAGCACTGATCTTGAGACTGAAGTCGTCGATATCTCATTATCAGTATCAAATAGTCTTTGATTTATCAAAGCAGGGGGGCGCAACATGAATATTCACAAAGCAATTGAAAACTCAGCATTAGACTCATGTGTTATTAGCCAAGACCACTGCCGATTTATCGCTAACATCGTTAAGCAAGATGTCGCATTTTTTCAATTATTGGCATCAAACTATTTAAAAAAGTTTGATAGTAAACTTGGCCGTGAACTGGCTGAGCGTTTGGAAGAGATCTATATCAGTGAAAATAGTCGGCAGACAACTGATAAGTATGAAAACGAGTTCTATGCAGCTGATTTTTTGCATATAGATAACCGCAACGATCTGGATATGGAAGTCTTAAAGTGGGGGGCGTTTAGGGATGCTCATAAACTAGAGCTGCGAATTGCTGACATTTGGGCTTTTAACTCACAATCGACAGGGCTGCTTAATGCTGATGAGCTGGATTTATGTTTTTGGAATGGCAATCAAAGTTTTCACATCATTCACCATGAGCAACCATTTTTTGAAGAAGATAAATTAACGTTAAAATTAGGAAACCGGCGTCAGTCGATAGAGATCTTACCAATACGAGAAAAACTTTGCACGATAAGTGAGGTAGAACAGCTATCTTCATTAGCCGATTTAAATAAAACATTGCGATATCACAGGATGATATTAAATGCTTATTGCTTACTTTCATCGGTCAACCTGACAATTGAAAATACTGATGATTTTTTGCATACTCACCCTTTAGGTGCTTTTAATCATGTCTGCCAGTTAATCGACCTTGCATTTGAATACCCGCAAAACATTAATGTAATTGCCGACCGTATTACACAGTTCACCAACACTTTCTGTGATTTGGCAGATTCTTGGTCGTTTAAAACTAGCCTTAAATTCCACCAAACTCATCCCAATTTCAAGCTAACTGAGGTTTTGCCCGTCATTAAAGAATTAGGTGATTGTTTAGCTAAAAGCCCGGCTAACGAGCGGCTAATATGGGAAGTTGGTTACAGCATCTTGAACGACCTCATAGACACTGAATTTGAAGAGACAGTTTCAAGCCCAAATCTCCTTACAAATGAAGAAAAACTTGTCAATTTTGAGCTGGTGGTCGAATCTGACCTTACAATTGAAGAAAAACTTGCCAATTTTAAGCTGGTGGTCGAATCTGACCTTCATCCATATTTCGGACTAGAAGAGACTTATGGAGAAAAATATATACAGATAAAAGAGCAGGTTGCTTGTGAATCTTTAGCCAAAAGCCTCGATGCCGCAGTATCTGATTTTGCTCCTGAACAGTTACCTATAGCCGCTGCTAAGGAAATTAAAGAGAGTGAAATAATTGATCCTATCCCGCTAAATAGCCTTTAAAGTTACTTTACACATTTGGAGCATCCTTTTTGGCTTCGGTCATCTAGTTGGAAAGCGCTTTAGTTTATGCTATATTTCACTTAATGTATGCATGATAAGTGCATTTTGGGCGAATTTCTAAATGGATAGGTTTATGAGCACACAACATCGCCAAGGCAACATTACACAGTCTCAGCAGCAAGCACTAAACCTAATTGAGTTCATTAGAACGCTTAAACAGCTTTCAAAAGAACAGGCTCAGTCCGTAAATAGCGGCCTATTACGATTGCGTGATCCCGCAATCGACAACGACTTCTCGCTTCTGACAAATGTTTATTGCTATGGCACTGGAAAGACAGTGGAAGATATAGAACCCATCAACTAGCATCTATGCTGCATGGCAGAACCTATCCGCTTAAGAGAGATGAGTTATATCATGAATTTAAGCATTGGGCGTTGGAGAAGACCGTCATAGAAGAACACAAAGTATCTGTGGTTGCGATTTCTTCACCACAAGATCTTAAGTTTATTAATGCTCAAAATTTGGACATCTATATCTCCACTATTGAACTACCTCGGATTAAATTAACATTTGATTTAGCGTCAGGTGACTTATCGCTAGCAATGACTAGCATAAAATCACCTGAAGTCATCCCTCTTCGCACCCAGCTAGCGTCTGATGAAACTGAATTAAAGGCTGTCGCACTGGCAAAACAACTCGATAATGCAGCTAAGGCTTATTTAAAAGGTTTTCGGATAGAATTTATGAATCTTGATGATTCAATTGAACATTGCGATGCTATTTATAAAGCTATCCCTTTTTTTCATGCAATAGAAACCTTTATCTGTGATGGCTCTGATGCTGCATTTGAGGATTTTAAAGCTTTTAGAACTGAGAATTGTCCTGATTTGAACCTTGCAAAACATGTTTCATTGATTCTCAATCAGTCACAGATAGCTGAACAAATCGGCGCCAAAGCATTGCATAGTCGATTAACTCAACTTAACACATTAGACGACGGTGACCCGTATTTTATCGAGCAAATATTGGCTGATTGTTATAACACACATAGGATGTCAGATCGTTATATTGCAGAGCTATTAAATATTGAAACTGTCGATTTTAATAAGATACGCAAATGTGATTTAGATCTTTCCTATCACTACAGTAACGACCCAAGCAAATATCAGGAATTAGCTTCATGCTTAGCCTTATCTGAATCGCTTAATACCCAAATAGCAAGTGATATTATTACTTCAAGCTCAATCTGCGCTAAACCAGATGTTGAATTAAACCTTAAACCGTTAAATAGTATTTAATACAAAGTTGACGATCAGAAGTTGTATTTTATTTGATGGGCTTCACTCCAAACTACTCAGGTCCAGATCCGCCAATTCTACATATCCAATACAACCCGTCAGTAAATCGTTATATGACATTTTTAGCGTTACAGCCAATCGTATTAGTGAAGCCTTCCCTTTGTTAGATGGAAAGTTATATGATTTCAACTCGCTTAACTCAGTTAATTGCTGCATTAAGCTCGCTTTTCCTTCATTGCAGACAGATAGGCGTCTTGAATATAGGTCTTGTCTATAAGCTTTGGCGTAATTCAGATGCTTAAAATGTTGCTCATCTACGTTTGGTATAGTAATTTGCACGTATTCATTAATACTTTCCCAATCATCCAGCAGCTCTAACTCTAGATCTAATAATTCCTGAGATAACTCTTCTACTTGTTTATTAACATCGTCCAAATTTTCTGAGCTCTCAACCCAGTCAGTGTGATAGTCAAAAATTATACTCGTTTGAATAAGTGATATTACGACAAGAATCGCTATGATTATGTTTTTTGACATATATTGATTTTTCCAGAAATTCGTTTAGTCAATTAGACCGTTCAGTAGAAAATAATACATGTTTAATTTTTTTGTAACTACACTACGTTGAATTATTTTTTAAGACTAATAATAAATGATGGATAGTTAAGAAGTGTTAGCTGTATTTTAAAGCGAAAATATCAACTAACACCTCATCCTTTTTTACAGGTGTTCACCTACATGGAATATCACTAATTTTTTATCAATCACATCGAAATGAATTCGTAATGTTTTTTCAGCATTAATTTTATACCCAAGGCGAAGATGCTTATCGAATTGGTAAACTTTCCCGTTGTATTCACCGGTTCGCTTATCTTTTTCCGCACCTGCTTTGCTTGCAATGCAATCATTGGCGGCAAATTGATTTAAAGGAAAGACTTTACGGGCTTCGCAATCACTCTTGCCGCTAGCAATCGCGGGTAGGTATTCATTGCTTAACTTCAACAATGCTTCCCATGACTTTTCTGTATTGTTATAGGGTGATGATTTAGCAGACGCCATCGCATTTGGTAATACAACAACATCTGGGAACAGGGCCGTTAACGCTAGAAGCTGGTCTTCTAATGTAGTTTTTTGCGGTGAAGTGATGATAGTGCGTAAGATGGGTACCACTTCACTATCGTTTTCGCGTATATTTTCGATTTTTTTGCCAACCAAATGTTCTCGTTCAGCCTTTTGAGCCATTTTAATTTGCTTTAATTGCTGTTGTAGAGCTTCTACATCTGAAGTCAACGAGTTGATTTGATTGATATATTCATCAACCTCTTTTGAATGCTGAATTTGCATTTCAGAAGTCTCATTGGTTTCATGCGATGTTGATTCTGTCGTATCCTTAGCGTTCTCAGCTATAAAAGTTTCAAACATAGATGTGGTAACATCAATCACTTCGTTATATGCATCTATATGGTTTTTAAGTGTATTTAGACATTCCTGGTACATTAAATCAAATTCTTGGTTAAGGTCTTTGATTTTTTCTCTATTTGCCATTGGGTTGCTTGAATATGCCAGCATATTTTCATTATATTCATCAGCCAATTCGCAAGCTTCGTTGTAACCTTGTAATATCTGTGTGCGAACATCATCATCCGTGTGCGTCTTTACATTTTCTTGAAGTGTTTTAGAGATGGGGCAGGTGGACTTCATTTGCTCATCGACAAGATTTAACAGGTATTCAATTTTGTCGATAGACAGTTTAGGTATATTGGCATCTTCTATCTTGCTGCAATATTCGTTATTTTTGTTTATGAAATTATTCAATTCAAGGGCCAATTTGGACAATGACTCGTCCTTATTCTTGAAACTTAAAATATTTTCTATAACAAGAGAATTAATTTTTATCAGATTTATTAGGCTTGTAATATAAACATGGTTATGATTGTCAAAATTGGGGCTTGATACTTGAGATTGAATCAACTCAGTTGCTTCTATAAATAGCTTTGAAAATTGGTACATTAAAGCCCTGGGGTAATCTTCTGGTTCATATTCAGATAATTTGATCTTAACTGGTATATGGGGCGGCTTTAATGCGTCTTCAAAAGATATTAACTCCGGCTCTCCAAAATTATCAATTAGTACACACAATGAGTTAGCTAGAAAGTGCTGATATACAACTGGGTTTTCTTCCATGCACAACAAAATCATCTCTGTTGATTCTAATTTTGATGCAACTGCAAAATATGCATAGAGATCCAATGATTTTTGCTCTACAGGTCGCTCATCCAGTAATCGCTCCCATATGTCCGTTGCTAAATAACTGAGCGCAAATCTTATTGAAGGCATTAAGTCATTTTCAACCCTCAATGCTGCGGATAGCAGCCTTTGATGGTTTTTAGGGAGCTCATTAAAATTATAGGGTGATCCTTTCATTCCATCGATTAAACCAAAGCAGTATGTTTTTATACTTTTGAAGTTAAATCGCGACTTAAAATAATCTTGCAGCAAGTTCCATTCAAAACACTTTTCATTCCTCTCAGACATTATTTGTCTTGAACGGTGGTCAGCATGAAGAAAAAACCACCCTTGCTGTTTTTCTGTCAAACTGACATCTAACTTAGTCCTTTTTACTAACTCCTTGATAATGCCAAACTTCTTCAAGGTTTTTAACCCTGTTTGTTTCTTCATTCCTGCAATATCGGATGCAGCTGGTTTAGGCACATAGGCGATAAAATCAATGCCTTTTGGAAAACCCATAGGGAAGCGGAGAGCATCTTCTAGGGCTTCAATATCTTCGCCATCATCGTCATTGAATCGCTCGTTATGTTTAAGATCCTCTAGCGAATTTTTGAAGGAATGGATTATCTCTCTTAATTCATTCTCTGGAATATTTGCTATATCTTCTAATATAGAATTCTGTAAATTTCTCATATTTAGCCTGTTATTTAAGTTAGTCAATCTTCTCTGGTAAAAACTGCTTATCTATTTCTTTGATATCTATTAATAGCTGAGATATAGCTTCATTGGGTGTATTTATATCGTGTACTTTTGCATATTCCATCAGACGGTCGTAGGTAAGGGTATCCACCGTAATTGTGCAAATCTTTTTTCTTTTATTGGCTTGGCTTATTAACTTTCTGATATATTTCCAGCCATCATCAGAGAATATTTGATTGCAATACATATTAATAACCGTCACGATATGAAGTTCCATTTCTATATCATTTTTTACCTGCTCAGTGTATTTGCCACTTTTTATTAATTTATCAAATTCTCTTAAAGCTCGCTTCAATTCTAAATCTTTATTTGTCTGTTCTTCAGCCGTAAACGATTTAAAATAATTATATTGCTGATATTCATAATCATATCTTAGTGCTAATACTTTACTAATGATAGGTGCGGCAGTTATTAATTCATTAGGCATCAATAAATACAGTTTTCTCCCAGAAGTAGGGGCCGTATACTGGTATTTCCATAAAGGCTTCGTTATCCTGCTCAAAATTTGTTCCTTTTTAGTCGTTATTGCCGTTTGTGCGCTATGACAAAATTTCTTGGCAAATGGCGGTAAACTTTTAAAGTGTAATAGTATGTGCAAACATTCTATCAGCACCAAATTTACTTGTCTAATAAAATGTTTGCACATTTTACTACGTATCATAAGGACGCTTATGATACGTAGCAAAACAAAAAATATTTAGTCAGTGCGATTCGTCACTTTGTTTAGTCAATACAAACGAAATTTAGTTATAGTGTTTTTAGAGCGAATTGCGACAAAGATCATTATGATCATTTTGTCTTGCGTCGTTTTGTTGCGATTCAATGGCAGATGAGTTTTTTTCGATTACTTTGTCAATTGTATTGGCCAATCTTATTGAACACACTTGTTCCTTTTGGAGTTCGAACTTATCTTGCAATTCTTTATTTGACAAAAAAACCGGATGTTCAAAAAAAGCTGAATAATCATCGTAGTGTTCTATTACGTCTTTATCTGAAAAATATTGGCGGGCCAATGAACTGGCCTGTTGACTTAACGCGCTGTAATCTGTTGGGGAATTTTGGTTTAGGTTTAGTTTTGTGATCACGCTTTTAATAATGTCAAATATCTCGGTAATTTTGACTGGCTTTTCTAAGCACAAATTCCGACAAAAGCATTCTATATCTGGGTATCGTGCATCAAAAAATATGCGCCTTGCAAAAAATAGCTTATGCTGTGGCCTCTTATCTATATATTGCCCCGTATTTGGCTCATACTCATTGAACTTTTTAATATTTGCCATCAGAGATGCAGTTTGGCTTGCATATGATCCATCGATTTGTCTTATTGATTCGTAAAGATGGTTTTCAAAATCAGGATCTGTCATGTTTTTGTATTGCATCTCATGTCGCACATCATATTCTATTAACTTTCTACCCCTATTATCCATTAGTAACTTGGATAAATGCTCAAAGCTAGGTAATTCATCGAACGATATGGCTTTATGTAATTCGTCACTAAAACCGTCCAGCAATGTGTTAATTTGACCTCCGCTGAGTGCTTTCCTCGCTATTGTCAGTGCTAGTTCTATGCTGTTTTCTGTTGATACTACTTCGAAAGATGTCCAATTTGAGTCATCAGAGTAGTAATAAAGCTTGTAACTTTTTAGGTCATTATTCTCAAAATGAGCATCAATAGATGCTAATTTAATATCACCATCGAACATCTTGACTGCGGTCCATATGCCGAATAACATCGATAATTCATTTTGCGTAAATTCCCCGCCGCAATAACTAACATCTTCGACTGACATTAAATCTTGAACGTTTCCATCAATTTCTGCTGTATTGATGAGGTAATCTACACGGCCTATGTCGCCATCATCAATTTGATTTGCCTTGTCATTAAATAAACAGATAACATCCTGATTTAAAGATTTAATTCTTTCTTTCAAGACTTGAATAGCATTATTTACTAAACTATACGTTTGTATTGCTATATTATATTCGGCCTTATTAATGGCCTTTATATCAAAATTAGGGTGCTTTAGCATATGTTACCTACAAATTTAGAGTGCATTTTGAACACTTAAGTCATCACTTTGTCTGACTTCATTTTCTACTGCCGTGATATTTTGTAATTCATTGTCGATTAGGTTTGCCAATTGATGACATGAATTGAACTCAGCTATCTCACGCTCATGGTGTACCGCAAACCGATTGAATTCATAGTGCTCGTCGAGTACATTCTTGTTAAATGCTGGATTTGACGTCATCGTGTAATAAGCGCTTAGCTTTTCGGTATGTTCCAACCTTTCAAATTGCGTCGCTAGTATCTGCAACATAGCGGATTGAGCTGTAAATTGCTGATCTGTATGATTGTCTGAATTATCAATTACCTCTATCAATACCTGCATATTGCTGAGTATTGTCCGAGGCATTGGCCAATCAGCATTATCTTTGCTAAATAATTGATCTATACGTGTATCTACCCATTGGTTTGAGGTGAATTCCTTTATCAACAACCGCAATGACTCTTGAAACTCTGTTTCACATTTATTAATAATTTCAGCTAGATGTTCTGCATCTTGTATTCTTTCAACTGCAAAACCATTAGCCAAAAAATCAGTCACTACTTGGACATATAGCATCTTTTTTATATCGTCAGGTGCATCATCAACATTCACTTTGTCGGTTACTTTAATTTCACAATTAAAATAAGCAATGCTATCTACGAGATCACCATTCAACTTATTGATTTTTTGACTTAGCTGTACAAGTTCCTCAATTGTGCCGATATCTGGCCATTCTAACTGCGCACCCCATCCCGTAGGGAGCCTATAGTCAGTGATGACTTCAATAGGCTCAGATAAGTAGAGTCTTATATTAAAACGTGATTGATTTACCAGTTCATGTTCTAGAGTTACTATAGGCCATAGCTCATTACAACTAATGAACCTTTGTAGTTTAAATTTAGTTGTAAAACCGTCGTCATTTTCATTTAAGATGGCATCACAGGCTTGTAACATATCATCGTCGAAACTATCTTCTTTCATTTGTTTGAGGATTTTTGGCAAAACCTGAAAGCATTCGTTTTTGATAGTGCTGTTAACTTCGTACCAGCGCTGATACTTAATTAACACTTGGTCGAGTTGCTTGTTAAGATAATCATTCCTGTGCATATGACCGCCCTTTTGTCCATTATTACAACGAATTATTGAAACTTACATCATCGACACTTTCTGCTTCCTGTGTTTGAACACATCTTTTATCTAGCTCTTCGGCCACACTAATATCGATCCTTAACGCCATTATGTGACAGCGCATTTTGTCGGTTTTTGCCCAATCTTCAACGGGTAAATCTAGACCACAAGCAGCCTTAAATTTACCTGCCATGGCGAGGATTTGGGTACTTTGAAAGCGATTACCAGTAATAGCCCAATAAAGCGCACTATCAAAGTCGGCGTGTATATCCGCACCCTGCTCAAGTAGATATTTAATTATGTCTGGTTGATCACAACAAGATGCAAAACGCAATGCTGCATTTTTGTTGGATTGCACACCAGCACCGAGTTCTTCTATCAGGTATTGGACGATATGTTGGTGACCGCCAATAACGGCGTTAACAAGAAAATCGCCGTTATCGAAGTTAATATCAATCCCTTTTATTGCCGCTTGCTTTATCACATCAAGGTGACCATCACTGCACATTTTCGCGGTGATCAAATTAAGCTGGTATGGTGTAATGTCGTAGTTGGTGATCAGTGTTTTGAATTGTTCTGTATCCACTTTATCGTCGTCCAAACAACGATTTAAGAAGTCATGGTCTAATAAAGGGAGGTGATTGTTTTCAATAGTCATGGCCTGCACCATTACTTTCACCCATCAAAGCGAGTTTTTGGTGTGTAAATAATGGATCAGCACCGATGAACACTTCATCAGGAACGTCATGCCACTCTTCGCGAATGATATCAAACTCACCTTCGTTCCAGAGTCTTAAAAAAGTCATCCCCTCTTCCGCAGTTAGCGC
This sequence comes from Shewanella aestuarii, assembly GCF_011765625.1. Lineage (NCBI taxonomy): Bacteria > Pseudomonadati > Pseudomonadota > Gammaproteobacteria > Alteromonadales > Shewanellaceae > Shewanella > Shewanella aestuarii. The sequence goes on along the minus strand of NZ_CP050315.1, from coordinate 96,329 downwards.
ATATTCGATAGCGGCTACAGCTGGGTTAATATATTCACTGTCGATAATCATAATTTGCTCACCTTACTAAATGGTTGTGACAGCATTTTTTTCCAAAGTTCTGCTATCACTACAGTATGACCATCAATACCAATGACCTTCAGTTGTCGGTTTGGTAATCCAGTATCGATGGTCTGATACTTTTTGGATTTTCGGATGTTATACAGATAACCCGATGCGGTCCTTGCTGACACATTTAAAAGACACCCCAGCGACGATGCGGTATAAAAAGCATCACTTTTCATCATCAACTCGGCCACAGCATTGGTACTCAACTTAGTCATAATCACCCACCACATGACATTTTATCGATTGTTATGTCATCAGCTTAATCCCTGCTGCTACTTTACTAATGTACTTATCAAATACTACAAAGGTTAATCGAATTTTGCAAATGTTAATAGAAATATCGGATTATTCTTGCAATTAAACCGAGTGACTGCTAACATTAAGCCGTTGATATTTAATGAGTTTGGTACACTGATGAACACGATTGCCAAATATAAAGGTAAAGTTACTTTAAAGAATGAAGCGGATTATTTTTTCGAGGATGAGATGCCGCCTTCATTTAACCAGTTCGCAGATTCAGTTGAAGCATTATTAAATAACACTCGTGCCAGTAAAACGATTGAGACTTATGAAGACAATATCAAGCCGTTTTATGAGTTTTGTGCTGCTAATGGTGTTCAAGCTATCCCCGCAGATCCACGAACCGTGGCGATATTTATTTCTTATCAGGCCAACCATTGCGTTAGCCAATATGGTAAAGCGCTCTCGGTTAATACGATTGCAACCCGTATCGCAGCAATTCGCTACTTTCATATCAAGAGCGGCCTTCCCTCGCCCACCGATCATCAAATCTGCATCGATACGTTTGATGGCTTAAAGCGTGTTCGTGATCGTCAAACTCAGGATACTCGCCAAGATCCTATTTTGTACCCTGACATCGAGAGCTTGTTAGAGGCCATTGGCCCAGATGACACGCTAAAAGCCGTCCGTGATAAGGCAATCCTCACCCTTGGATTGCAAGGTGGCTTTCGACGTTCTGAATTATGTGCGCTTAAAGTAAATGATTTATCATTTCGACGTAATGCACTTCGCATTGATATTAAATTCTCCAAAGCGAACCAGAAAAATAAGCTGGAATGGAAAGAATTACCTATTGATGAGCCTTTTGCAGCGTATCCTTTTGTGCAGCGCTGGCTAGCATATTCTGGGATCACTGGCGGGCATTTATTTCGAAGTATATCTCGTGATAAGCAAACCATTCGCACTTACGAAGAGGATATCGCAGCAGGCAAAGTTAATGGGATTTTAAGTGGTAATGATATCTATCGCATGATCAAGCAGTATTCAGTTGCCGCAGGATTGCAGGCTTCTCGCATTGGCGCTCATTCATTGCGTTCAGGCTGTGTTACTCAATTGGCTGAGAATGATAAAACAGACCTCTACATCATGGGTAGAACTGGTCACCAAGACCCTCGCACGTTGCAAAATTATATTAAGCGCAAAGATTAAATCACATCAACTCTGGCACTGGGGTTAACAGTCGAATTGACACCGCCACGACCCCCTCAATGCTAAAGTTTGTGAAATGATTGATAGATTGCGGGGCGTGGTTTCCACCAGCAGAGAGTAACAAATTATTTGGTAAATCTATCATTTTGCAAGCAAACTCACCGTCGCAGTTGCACACCACAACCGATCCATTTACCGCCTCAAGTGCTCTGTCCACAAAGATTAAATCCCCATCAAAAATGCCAACATTTTGCATGGAATGACCGCTTCCCTTGGCTATGAACGTGGCCACAGGGTTGATGTTAACCAAGTCATCAAGATCATACGGCAATTCGCTAAAGAATCGATTTTCGGCATCGAAATCTTTAAATCGATTATCGGGATCAGCATGCACTCTGATACAGAATGGCACTACACCTAACACCTTGAAATCGTCCATTTCACTGACTATCGGCTCATTAACATATTGGCCATCTGGCAGGACTTGAAATAATAGGTTGTTATGCGTATCAATAAGCCTGCAAATCACTTGGCCGTTATAAAGACATAACACCGCATCATTCATCGCGGGTGTTAATGACTGATTGACGACCATCAAATCACCCTTAAAAATCCCTTTACCCGCCAAATCGTCCTCTTGTGCTACTGTGACAGACATGGCGCTTGGCGAAGCGATGAGTAAACTATGCAAACTTAATGGCGCTTGAGAATAAGCGCTCGCGGGACTTTCAAACCCAGTAATGCCGAGAGACACCCGCATGAGGTTGGCGCTGTGTTCATTTTCAATTTTGGGTTTCATCAGTGCTCTAATGGTGTGACTACAAGCTGTTATCGTAACTCACTGTCAGTTCTTTATCGATGTTATCAGTATCCATTTTGTGTACATCAAGGATCATACTTTCAATGGAGTCACTTAATGCGACGCAAGCTAGCTTTTCGTTGTACTCATCTATCGCGGGTTGATAGTTTTGCGTCAGCATACACAATTTACTCGAATAATTATTCAGATAATCGCCAAATCGACTGCCATCATCTTTGATGTCATTCAGTGCAATCAATAGCTCCACTTTCTGAGTCTTATCAGTACAACTAGCAATCGTATAACCAAGGATCTCATCGACAATTCCCGTATAGTTTTTGTCTTTGTCAGCTAGGACAATCAATCTGTGTAAATGCCGCAGCCAATCCGTCCATTGTTTTGCGTCATCTGGACCTTCTTGGAGTGTTTTACAATATACCTCCGCTGCGTCCCATATGAACCTTGCACGTAATGACGAGAGAAGTTCTGAAAACTGGTTTAAATCAACGTTAGCGCCTTGCAGCACTTGGTTAAATAGCGTCTTTACAAACAAGACTTTCGTCGCGCTGTGACCTTCGGGATCATCTTTATTGAGCAGCACTGATTTGATTTGGTCCTGTGTCAGTTCACTTGGGACTTGTTCGTGTTCCATGACAGCTATCGCGCAAGGTATCATGGCTGATTGGCTGGTATGAAACCGACAATTGGGATTTGTCTCTATCGTGATGGGGCCATCGACTTCGCCTTCCTCGTCGATTTCGAGCATGATACTAATATTATATTTATCTAAGCTATCGTTTCTAGCTGTGATATGTACATTACCATTAAAATTGTTTTCAGTTGTCCTTAGATGCGTTAAAGCCACGTTATGCAAGCTGTGTTCACACGCATACCAATCGCAATAATGTTTTTTTATCAGATCCAATCCACCCCATTTTTCATAACTATCTATCACAGCTTGGTCTTGAAATAGTTTCACTAGCGCGTCTTTTTCAATCTGATCGGTTGAAGAGAATCTATCTATGACCGTAGAAGGGTTATTTGCAATCGACTCCTGCGTGTATTGATGAAAGGCGTTTTTTATGAATTCTGGGTACTCTTTGAGTTTGTTTTTTCTGTATGTATCGACTATTTGAGTGAGGGCGACTATCCAATCTTGATAGATGATGCGCTCTTTACGTATGACATCAATGGTCGCAGTTGCTATCTGTGGGTAATAATCATGTTTTTTACGCATCAGTCATTTACCTTTCACCAGAATTGATAAGCCCGTCATCTGTGGGTTGTTGATATACTTAGACCGTTAACTCGCAGTCTCGTTATTGTAGATTAGCAAATTCACACACCACTTACAACAAAACAGGTACATGAAAAGTATATTGATATTTCGTGTTTAATGACTAGATAGCGTTGATTATTGTCGTTGCCTGGTCATTATTTTTGTTCAACTCAATGTCATCAACCGGAATAGATAGCTTTTCTAACGCTTGCGCTATGTTATCGCTTAGCTGTAATGATTGTTGTAACTCGTCCATTTCGGATTTATTGTGCTTGATTACCCTTTGCGTGACAGTGAATAAGCCTTCCTCTATTGGCACATTCAATTGACTATTCACCGCGCTAAGAAACGTTAAAAACTCAACTTCGCTTTCAGCTTGTTTGCTCGCAGCTCTATCTAAGAGCACGCAATCGATACTCTTTACCAAGGGATTGTGTGAATCCTTCGGGTGTTTATAGCTGAAAAATGTATTTACGGCCTTAAAAAGTGCAGCATTATCTCGTAATTCGGTGGATACATTAATGAGTTGTGTTATTGCTTCCACTTGCACTTGTGATAATTGTCTTGCTAACCGACATACCTTTGTTTGCGCTTCGTCATCTAACGTACCATCGTTTTTGTATGCTTCTAATAAATTCACAAAAAACGTCAATTGCAGAGAATTATTCTTATAAAAACTCAGTTCACCCAGCTCTGTGAAAGTGCTGATTGATTCATCATTTGACAGATATAATAAAGACTCAAGCGGTACTGCACAGTGCAAATCACTCTTTTCCAACATGACTTGAGTTTGCAATTTCTTCTTATTTAAAAGCAAAAGCGGTGATGATTGAGCATCACTTTTTATACTGATATAGCTGCCGTTGCCCTGTCCATCTAATAGCACTTCCACTTCAAACCGTTCTTTTTTACCGAGTTGAAGATGTATTCTGATCCGGCCACTGTTATCGTTATCGTTATTGGCATATATCAAAGTACGATGGCTATTCATATTAATAGACGTTGCTTTTTCAAGGACAGTGGTACGGTATGCCCACTTCGCTAGGAATACTTCTTTATTCAATTGATTAGGCTCAATTCCCATCTGCTGTATCGCATCGATTACCTCATCAGGCATTTTATTAAAATAATGGGCAGCACAGAAAATGGCCCTATCAACCGTACCAACCTCCCCGATCACCCAATCGAAATAATCATTGATGCATTGCGGGTATTCTTGTCTAGCACGCATCGCAATCTTTGCCATAACGCCCTGCAATTGATCACCAAATCGCTTTGCGCCATCGCGCATCTCGTTAGATGCTGCCACCGCTTTTTTCGTTAACTCATCTAGATTGATAGCTGGCATGCTTGGTACCTCTTATGCTGAACTTACAATGAATTGTGCAACGATAGATATTGCTCATCTTCGCGCTCGTGTGGTTTATCATTTGAGTGTGTCATGCTGGGCGCACTGTTCATTTCGGCTAGTGCTTTCTCAATGTCAGTTGATAAATTTATGGCTTGCTCGATATTATTGGATATTTCCAATGCCATCCTTCTTTCATGCAGTGCTTGAAAGTGGTTTCTAACTCATCTAGAAATTGAAAATACTCAGATCCAGTTAATTTATCCAAATGAAAATCAATGAAACTTAACGAGTTAAGATGATACACATCGTCATAGCAGACTTTATCCATAAACGTATTCAGTGCGAGAATTCGAGGAAGAATGTTATTCTTATCGACATGCTGGTTACTGCCAATCCGTGTCAGATCACTGGCCACACTTTCAACGTTAATTGAGTGTATATCTATATCGTTATAAAACTTAGAAATGGCCTCGTGTGAGTTTTCGTCAATTGTGTCACCGTTTAAAAAAGTATCGTTAATATTCTTAAGCAATAATATTGTTGCTAACGTTAAGTTTTGCCTGTGGTCCAAATCGACAGTTTTGTCATACACAGCAGCTGCGGTATCACTTTGTCTTTTAAAATGGTTTTCGAAAAATTGCGGTTTTTGATATAGCTCTTCAATCAGCAGGTAAAATATTGGCTGCATGATGCCTTTCGCTGCGAGCGGAATTTCCACTTCAATTGGTACAAACGCACCGGGATTATTTTTGATCATGACTTGGTTGGTGTTACCCTCATTTTCGTGAAAATTCACTTCGAAGATCAGCGCCCCTTCTTCTGGGTTTTTAAAGTTAACGTAATAAGTGTCTTGGAAATGAAATGACTGTCTGCAGAGACTGGCTTCATAGTTTATGTCGCCAGTTGCTGCTTGCCTTAAGATCCACCATCCACGAAAGGATTCTAATTCAGAAAAATCAGTAAACTCTTTGAGAGTATCTTTTACCGCCTTGGGCATGTCTGAAAATTGATCGTTATTTTCATCAAAAACTGAAGCGTAAACTGAAGCGTAGTTCATGGGATTGACCGATAACGCTTTTTGCTCAAAATATTCACTGATAGCATCTGGGTAACGGTTAAATGCCTGTTGTGCTCCCTGCTTAATGGCGGGGGATATTTCTTCGCACAAGGCTCGGTATTGCGCTTTTAGTGTATTGAAATCGGCTAAGGTTTTGTCCAATAGCTCACTTAAAGTTACTTTAACCATGTCATCTCCTAAATCTTACCAATGAGTCATTAATAAACGTCATGCCTGGTACCTCTTATGCTGAACTTACAACGAATTGTGCAACGATAGAGATTGCTCATCATCGCGCTCGTGAGCTTTATCATTTGAGTGCGTCATGCTGGACGCACTGTTCATTTCGGCTAGTGCTTTCTCTATGTCAGTTGATAAGTTTATGGCTTGCTCGATATTATTGGATATTTCCAATGCCATCCTTCTTTCAAGCCGTTCATCTGCGGTCTGATTCAGTAGTGTGCCATATGTCCCGTGATTTTTGACGCAGTGGTTGAAAGTGGCTTCTAACTCATCTAGAAATTGAAAATACTCAGATCCAGTTAATTTATCTAAATGAATATCAATGAAATTAAACGAGTTATGATGATACATATTGTCATCGCAGACTTTATCCATAAACGTATTCAGTGCGTGTATACGAGAGAGAATGTCATCCTTATCGACATGCTGGTTACTGCCAAACCGAGTCAGCTCACTGGCCAAACGTTCAACGCGCATTGAGTGTATATCGTTATAAAACTCAGAAATGGCCTCGTGTGAGTTTTCGTCAATTGTGTCACCGGTTAAAAAAGTATCGTTAATATGCTTAAGTAATAATATTTTTGCTAACGATAACTTTTGCCTGTGGTCCAAATCGACTGTTCTGTCATACACTGCAGAAGCGGTATCACTTTCTCTTTTAAAATGGTTTTCGAAAAATTGCGGTTTTCGATATAGCTCATCAATCAGCTTGTAAAATATTGGCTGCATGATGCCTTTCGTTGCGAGCGGTATTTCTACTTCAATAGGTACAAACGCACCGCGTTCATTTTTGATGATGACTTGGTTGGTGTTACCCTCGTTTTCGTGAAAATTCACTTCGAAAATCAGTCCCACTTCTTCCGGGTTTTTAAAGCCAATGACATAAGTGTCTTGGAAATGAAAAGAGGTATTGCTGAGACAGGCTTCATAGGCTATGTCGCAAGTTGCTGCTTGCCTTAAGACACACCATTCATGAAATAATTGGTATTCAGAAAAATCAGTAAACTCTTTGAGAGTCTTTTTTAGCGCCTTGGGCATGTCTGATAAGTGATCGTTATCTATAGTCACAACATCGCGTATGGGGTGATCGACCGATAACGCTTTTTGCTCAAAATATTCACTGATAGCATCTGGGTAACGGTTGAATGCCTGTTGTGCTCCATGCTTAATGGCGGGGGATATTTCTTCGCACAAGGCTCGGTATTGCGCTTTTAGTGTATTGAAATCGGCTAAGGTTTTGTCCAATAGCTCATTTAAAGTTACTTTAACCATGGCTTATCCATCCCTCTTAATCGTATTGGCCAAACAGCTGGTGGATTTCTTCGTTGGTGTATTGCCCGTAAGGATCGGGTTGATTGGGTATGAACGGGTCATACTCGCTCAGCAATTGCAGGTAGTCATTAATACTGTCCTCATTTAATTGAATAAAATCAGTCAACTCTCCCACAAACTGAGTTTCCTCAATCCCATTACTCTTGAGGTGATTTCTAAAGATCTGTACTTGTGCGTAATAGTCAATGTTTGAATATTTCGTTGTCGCGATAGCATTATGAGTTTGCTGATAATAGGCTCGAATTCTAAGTGCAATCGACAACATCAGCGCCAACCAACGCGGCGGTCCTTCGTAACAACTAATAATTTTAAAATTTTCTTTGAAGATATGCATAACATTGCCAACGAACTCTTGATTTGAAAGCGCATGCATCTGTTTATCATCAAAAAAATGCAGTGCAAAAGGATTCGTTTTTTGAATGTAAGTGGTGCCAATTTTAATGTTATTGATGTAATCCGTTATTCGCGCCGTATCGGGATGAAAAGGATTTAGGATTAACATTCTAAGGCAGGCATGTATCTCATATTGCGCGATGATCTCTTTTATCACCGTTTGGTGATAACGATGCGCATTGAAAGGCAATTCACCTTGTATCACTTTAAATAGATCGAAGTCTGGATAATAAAATAACTCATTTTTTTCACTGCATAGCGTGTCGTGTGGAGCGTCGAGGTCGCGATTCATTTTTTTAAAAAATACGGTACTTCGTTTATATAGATCGTATCTGAGATTGAGCGAATCAACCGAAAAAGAGGCAGTATCTGAATGGTAATCAATAGCGCCTTTGATTGTTAAGTTGTCTTTGCAATTTATAGAGAAACGGAGGTTAATCACGTTTTGTTTAAGATTGTTTATTTCCTTAAGTTCGATGCTGCTTTTGCTATTAATGTTATGAAGTAACAGCCATGTATCCAGACAGGTTTTGCAATGGCAGGTAGCGTTCTTTTCCTTTTCCGACATTCCTTTTCTTGCCTTTTTGCCATTAGGTAAGGTAGTTATTTCCGTATCACAGAATGTCATACCTTGTTCTGCATGCATCGACTCCATTGCCCTATGTATCATTTGCAGTCCAAATTTCGAGCGTTGAGAATCTATATCAAAGAGTTTGATATAGTGATGCTTCAATAAGTAATGACCGTATTTTAAGTCAAGGCTTTTGCGCTTTTGTTCTAAAATCTGCATCAATATATGTTTTCTAAATTGGTAGTGACGCAAATCGAAGATCCTTTCCAGACGTCCATTAGCTTCAAACACATCTTCGAGACTGTTTGAGCTTTCGAACTGATACATAATTGCGATGTCGTTATCTATCAACATGGCTAAACCCTCAATTCAGTCTTAAAGCGCATTTCTGATTTGTTTTGAAAAACCAGCTGCTACTGCTAATAAATCTTCCTTGTACATTCCTGACTTTTGTTATATTTATTTTCGAAACCAGCAATAACGCCATCACCACCATCAAAGCGGATAGCAAACACGTTTGTACTTTTGATAAAGGCATATTGAACATTGGCAAATTCCGCAAACAAACTCATGTGGTAAAGATTGGCTTTATTGCCATTGATAGTAATGATGGGTTTGTCAGTGCGATCTAAGTGAATGCGCACCCCGTCAATATCACAAGATATGAGCTTCCTTTTGCCTTTGATGGTTTTAACATTAAATTTTGGAAGTGGTAGAAAGGTGGAATCGGCATCTACAGAAAAATAACTTTCTATTATTTTTGCATTTTCTTCTGACTCAAATTCGGGAATCCAATCACGCCTTGGCACACGTATCATACATTGACAACTCGCTGCATAGGTATATTCACCGATACTGAAGGGTGAACGCAAATACAACCGTATATCTTTTGGATCGCAAAAAGGATCAATGTTGATTGTTTCTATCATAAGCGCACCTCTAGCTATTTAATTTAACATACTCAATTTATAGAGAATTTATTAAAGCATTTGATATCTCATCGTTTACCTTTTCACTGGCACCTAACTCTTTAAATTCCGACTCTATGCATTCGGTTATCGATTGGCTTAAATTAAGGCACTGTTCATAGTCAATTAGTGCTATTCGGCCCTCTCTTAATTGCCTCTTTACTATGCTGCTGTTGATATATTTCCCTGGTAGGCTTTCCTCGTCGATGGCGTTCACTAAACGATTTAAATGAAGCAAATATTCCATATAGTTTTTGTTCTGTTCATCCAATAACGGTATGCAGCAGATGGAACGCAAGATAGGCAGCTTTGTTTTGCTCATTGCATCTTCATCAAGTGTTGGGCTGAGCGTATCCATGGGATTGCCCGTCATGAAAAGCGCAACGTTTTGATAGTATTGCTGGGGTGTGAGCGAAGTCAGGTCGTCTAAGAAATGATAAACAAACGGTTGAGGCGCTTTGGTATATTTATCGAATACTTGATCTAAACATTGTCTATCCGGTTGTGTTGGGTTTAGCATTAGCGCTCGCGCACTCATGCATATTTCAATTGACCCCTTGAGCCTCATTAGCGCAGCATCGGCGCTATACGCAGGACATTCTGAATCCAAAACCTCCGGCAGTATGCCAAACTCGCCTTCATTAAATTGACTAATGCTTTGGCATTGTTGTTCAGTGAATTGAAACCCGAAAATAGATTGTACTTTCTCCGCATTATATGAAATATGCATTTTTGAAGCGTCGAGTTCATAGTCATCATCTGAGAGACTTATGTGAGCCTGCGTGTTAAGGTTTGGCGTCTTGATGTCTAATACAAAATTGATTTTGCTCCATGAGTGGGTGTTGATGTTAGCGATTGAGATCGCTTCACTGTGATCCGCTATATGATGAAGAAACAGGCATTTATTGAGATCATGTCTGCGATAGTCATGCATAACGCATTTGCTTGCCGCTTTGATGTCACACTGTTCAGTTAATCGTGTAATGTCTTCAGCGGTGAGTTCAAAAAGCCCCTTATTGTAACGAGCCTGAATTTCCTGAAGAAACTGCGCGTTTTCCATGTAGGGTTTTAAGTAGTCATTGCCGTCTTGTTGAAAGTGATGCGTAAATTCTTTTAGCATCACCGGCATTTGAATTTGTGTCAATTCGTCTATTCTGGCTTGCATTCTGTCAGTCACGGCCTGTGCAGCGTGTTCAATATCGGCATAACGCACTGCTTTTCCTGCGGCGGTAACGAGCGATTCAAGGTCATTGTATAAGTGCATATCATTCAGTCCTAAAGCGCATTGATGACAGCCAGTTGTGGCGTGTCCTTTTCAGCTTGAGTCAGTTGTACCGCGTTGTTTGATGCCAACATCGCATTAATGTTGTGGCTGATAGCGCAACTTTGCGCCACAAATTGTATTTGCTCAAAATGCTGGTGTAGCGCGTTCTTGATTGCCCCCCTTGATGATTGAACACATCGACATTGATGGCCTGTATCAGTGCGTGCAAAGCAATGGGATTATCCATTGCTCGGTTAGCGGTTAAGGCTTGCTTGCAGAAGGCTTCTTTGACCTTGGCATTTTTTCGATATTGCTGCCCATCGGGGTGATCTTGTATCGGCGCATCGACGTTAGCCAAAAACATTGCGTCTATCGTGCGGTCAAGTTTGCTGAAATACTCAATCCATTTGTCAACGTCATCGCCTTGGCCTTTTTTAAAATAAGACTCATCGATATTGTTAACTTTGTGCTGGGTAGACTCACCTGCGAGATAATCTGCTATCAGTGCAGAACAGGGAAAGAAATCTTGCGCATTATCCTGATAACTGGCATCGAGATACGCATTTATCAACAGCATCATGGCCGAGTCTGCGGGACAAGCTTCTAGTTGGTCCAGAGGGCTAGCGTGGTTAAATTCGGCCTGCAAAGCGTTTGATTGGATGGACAGTTTGCTGGTTGCATCGTTAAAGATCTCAAGGCACATCGCATCAAAGGTAAGGCTTGGCTCGTTTTTAATGGGTTCTATCAGCCAGTTGATATGTACACAATCATTACCAAAAGACACGACAGTACAGCCATCATCGAGTGCGACCTTCCCATCAGTGCAACATAGTTCACTGGCAAAGGCGGCTATCCCGCCCTGCCAATCGAATTTCAGCGTGAAATGATAGCCTTGCTCACCATGCAATGTAAATTGCTGCAAGTCGAGTGACACTTGTGACATGTCAATGTGCTCTAGAGCGTGTGCCAATGCCGCTTGTTTGTAATCTTGAAATGAGAGGTGTTTTGGCAACTCAGAATTGTAAAATTTATTGGGTTCTAGGTACTTAGCAAGTTGATTTTGCTCGTTGAGCGAGTGGATTAGCGCTTGCGCTTGTTCAGTTGTGCAAAACGCATTCTTTGCTAAAATGTGGCGAGCCAATGTTTGAATGTGAAATGACAGTTGGTACAAAAATCCGGCAGTTTGACCGATTTTTTCATCGACTATTAAGGCGGCATTGTTGCAGATCTGATTGAAAGTTTGCTCGCTCATTGCTATCTCCACTTTTCAAGTATACGTTAAGTATATTGCAAAGCGGAGAAAATAACCAGAATAGAAAAAAAAGGCACTGTCAGTAGGACGTCATTTGGCGAGGTCTAATGCCTCGCCAGTAAAGCGATGATGTTAACGTGTTTGTCAACAGCCGAGTATTGTATATGGCGAAGCGATTATCTGTTTGATAATGGATGCCACTTTATTTTCAAAACCTTCGACTTCGTGCTTGAGTTGGATTTTTAGGATTTCCTCTAATCTCACTTCTTCTTTTAATGCAGCGATGTATTTTGCCCAAGTGCCATGACTTTTGATGATGCTGTTATATTCTTGGGACGCAATGGTTTCATCGCTGTCATCAAAATCCATAACGTCATCTTCCCAATCATCCAAATCATCCAAAACGTGATTGGATCTTTTTCTATTTCGACCTCTAGGCAACATGGTGCGACCTTTGGAACACCTGCCTACGATGTCGTGAGCGTCTACGCCTTGCGCTTCAAGCTCAAGCACTCTGTTTGCGGCTCTTAGTCGTGTATAGCATTCATCCAGCTTATGACTCACATTTTTCAGTTGATGTCCATATGCCTGCGTGCCGGTTCTCGAATGATAACTGTCACAATATAGCTGCCCTTGATAGATAAAGAAAAAGGCATCTTCTTGATCTCGACCGTAATGCATATTGAGGCTTCTTGCGCTGTCTGCACTGTGACCCAATATTTTGTTGATCCGCATTTCGCTATTGAGAAATGACACTAACGAAAAACGTGCGACAGGGATGATATCTGGGGAGTCGTCAAAGCAATAATGTTCATCGACCAGCAAGTCACAAAAATCGAGTCGAGGAATTTGATCCAATATGGCACCAGTTAATTTTTTGCCAGCTAATTTGACGCTTACGACGGAGAGTGCAACCTGTTTTTTTTCTATTTCCATGACGTTCCCTACACGAACGGTTGAGTTGAAGCGGATTGCATAACGCTGGCCGCTTTATGTTGAGCGCGATACACAAAGTTACCATAATTCAGGGCGCGTCGCGGGTCAATGCGAACTGGAATTCCTTTCACATTAAAACAAGTGAGGGCATCGATGATAGCGGTCCTGTTGCGATTTTCTTTTGTTGTAGAAGTGCTTAAAGGCATATTGAAAAAAATGACTGTTGAAATTTCATACAATAGTGCTAGATTTAATAGAACTGCGTTATTTATTAATCATATAATAAGTTTATACGTTTTGACGGAGTGTTATGAGTGTTGACGGAACAGCCATTGCGTTAAGGCGCTTTCGAATTCTAACCTATTTAGATGCCCGTATAGAAAAAGGTTGGACGGACAAAAATATTACACCATTGCTCAAGCAGCTGCCTGCTGAATTTGAGCTGGAAAGCCATGTGAATTGGCGTACCGTTTGTCGTTGGCGGCAAGCTTTTCTGGACGGAAACAGTCACATTTCTGCGTTGGTACCCGCGCCCGGCAAAGGGCGTCACACGACACGCACCACTAACGATTCCGCGTTATTGGAGCCGACGATTAAAATCATGCTCAGGCAATCAAACCCCAATGTGGCGGCATTTTATCGCGATTATCTGGTTGAGGTAGAGGCATTTAACGAGCTGGCCTGTACACAGGAAGACAGGATAGAGCAGGTATCTTACCGCACCTTCAGTGCCAGGTATGCCAAAATGAAAGCTGAGCATGATGCCAAGATGAAGCGTATCGAATCCTTTAAACCCCGCAATCGACTCGATTTAAAAGAAGCGTACACCTAATCTGACATCCCAATCACCAACGGGAAGGTAACCCATGTCCTTCCCTGACTTTGCACACACTCATCACCCCAATATCAAGCCATCACCACACACTTATCCCCCAACCGTAAGACAACATTCCCAGCAAGGGTATCACCAACAGCATGGTGGCTGCAGGCGCACTTCTTCGACTCATGCCGTTGTTGTGGCTGACGCTTTTTTCTTTTTGCTTTTGGCTTCATTGTTTCGAATTCACCTTGTTGTAGTGCTCACCCGCCTGCGCGATCTTCTTTTAAAATAACGCTTCTGCTTTTAATCGTCGGTTTTCATTAAAAGCAGACAGGGTGTGAATGGGATTGTTTACAGTAACCCTAGCGTTGAATTTAAGCCCAAGGTGATATGAAAACGGATTCAACTTAACCTCGTTTCCATTTAAACCAATGAATTTAAGCTCAGGTCAATTTACGCGAGTTTCAATTTAACCAGGTTATATTTTTCACCCTGTTTCTATTAACGAGATACCTATTACTCAATTAAATTTACAGCTAGACACGCTTTTTAAAAGCAACAGCGTTATTTTTAAGAGCAACAGCGTTATTTTAAAAGCGAAACCTCCCCTTTTTCTCGTTTCCCTTCCCAATAGGTCCATATTCGCGCCCAAGAGCACAGCCGTCATGATGCAATTGAAGTCGGGAAGAAAAAGCAGTTAAAAGCGTCAGCAACGAAGAGATCAGCGTGTCGGTTACCTCTGAACGGGTTCGGTCATCTCGTTGGGAATGTTGTCTTACGGGTTGGGGTAAGGTCGAGTGTTGGGGTTGGCTTTGGGTGGATATATTATTTGGGAATGTTGTCTTACATTTTGATATACAACACACGTTTTATGTGTTTTAATTAGGTTAATCACTTCATCGACAAGGACTGCTATTTATCGAATAAGGGGTTAACCATGTTCCAGTTATATCGCAATCGCAGCCTTGAAATGGGGCAAACCGTCAAAGTCTATCGTAACCTCAATAACCAGATGTTCAGCATCGTTGCGACCTCGGGTACCTTCAAAAATAAAGTCGTGGCTCATGCACAGTCCGTCCTGCTTTCACAAGTGGTATTTAAAATCTCGCAATCCGGTAAACGCCGCGCTGTGCTTGAAAAAACTCGCAATGTTCACGCATGGGCTGTGGGTACCCTCGAAACGATTGACCCCGCCAAAACCCAATATCGCAATCTCTCCCCCATCAGCTATAACCCTTTTACCTCGGACAGCTTTTACTACAAAGATAATCTGTTACCATTGCATCACACTGACGCACTTTTACTGGATAACGGCAAAGCCTTTGCCGCGTAGAATATATATGAATTCTGACAACACATATCGCATGATTGACGACATCCGCTTCATCGGGCCGGTTCTGGGCTTGCCCTACTATGATTTCGTGATTGGACTGTATGATGTGAAAAAGGAAACTGGCGTGGCGTACAACTCTGACGATTGCGAACTTTTATCTATTGCGCTTGATAACCTTCACTCGCCTTGCGTCATGACACTCAGCCACCAGCCTGCACCCCCAACGTCAGATACACGACGATTACTCAACGAAATCAATGTTGACTACTATCGTGCGGCCATTGGTTTGATTTATATCGATCCCAATGCTGACGTTCAGTTGCAATACCTACCAACGCCCGACAGCATGCTCAGCAAAAAAGAGAAGGTTGTCAGTGAAGATCCTTTTGTTCTACTAGATATGCTGAAAGACAGGGAAATTGATTTAGAGGATTGACCCGCCAATCCTCATTTTTTGACCTGCATTTTTACCACACCCGCATTAAAAGCCTGCTCGATTGGTTGCGGATCACCTTTGGCGCTATCCAACATCTGCTGATATTGACCATAGAGCATGTGTGAATACATCGGCGCGAGATCATCCACCTCATAAGTCCCGTTGACTATCATTTGCCGCTCAACGTTATGCCAATACCCAAACCCTATTCCCAACATCGTGGCGGCTTCTTTAAATTGCCCATTCTCTACTAAAATCTGCGACAAGTGCGGCGCAGCGGCATTATTGCCTAGCAAATAACTATCCTGATACAAACACGCTGACAATTGCTCATCGTGCGGCAATCCATGTTCACCGTTTTTAAAATATCGCGCCATTAACGCTATCGCGCTGACATCCAGCAATTTTGCCTTGGTCATTACCTTGCGACCCACCGCATCTATCCCTTCTACTTGCTCAAACTCACGTAGCTGACTCACCCCCGACTTCTCATTGCAAATTGCAAGCTCGGCAGCATTAACATTCTGATCCAGCACGCCACTCAACAAGATCACCAAAGACACTGTTGCTATGTTCACATTCTTCACCGTACTACTCCTTATTGGTTCTTTTTTGATTAAATGTGCAAACATTTTACCTTTGTTGTTGCCCGGATTCCCTGTTGCTGGTGAATTGACAAAAGGCATTGAGTGCCAAACGGATTCTGTACCAGCGACTTGCGCGTAGATGATAGTGCGCATTGGCCTGCTCATCATTGGCCAATGCTTGCTGCACCGCATCCCATCTGTGCTTCAGTTCTTTGATTAGGAAAGACATATTGAAAGCCTCCAACGTATTGAGTACGTTTACCACAACTTTGCTGCTAGGCATCGTTGTCTGACGATTTCATTCATGTTTCCCTGTATTTTTGAGATCTCTTTCGCTACACGACACTCATTCGCTTGCACTGGATATTGTTTATCCCACGCGGTCATCAGTTGGCGCTGCTGTTGACTCATCTGGAATTTCGGGTAAACCGCATCCATATAAAAGTAGGTTCTCGCAATCAAGCCTCGCGCTCGCTCAGGTGGCTGGGCTTTTCGGTTCTCAATTCGAAAATCACAACGACCAAAACTGGATTTTGCCGCTGGCAGCATCGCAAAGTTATAATTGCTTCTGGCCGCATTTACTGCACCCCAACTCGGCTGCAAATTATACATATCTGCCGCCATCAAACGGTATTCCACGTTCATTTTTTCTGCACAATTGCGACCTTTAAAGGCTTTACCCTTATTATCAATGCAATTGGGATGTCCATTTCGCCATTCAGGGAACGCTTGCCCTAAGTTGAAGGCTGGCAAAATGTGTTCAAATTCCACTTTTTTGCGATGCCCATACACGCTGGGTACCATACCCTCCGGTAAATCGATATTTTTTTTCTGATCGAATTTGGCACCACAATAAACAGTATAAGGATGCTGTGCATTGATTTTCATCAGCATCTTTTTGGCTTTGTTAAATGAGTCATTGGTCGTGTTACCGTCACCTTTGACTTCGCCCTTATTGAACTGAGCGGCGCTGGCATTACCGTTAGCCACAGCCAATTTTGCATCCACACTCATTTTGGTGAATACATCCTTCGCCTTATCAAACATCGTATCAATATTAGTCGCACCTGCAAAAGCAGCATTTGTCAGCATTAAGCCTGCACATGCCACCCCTCTTAGTATTATCTGCTTGTTCATTTTATTGCACCTATTTGGTATCTGATAAGTATATTTTATATTGACAATAACAGGCTTTAAGCCTATTATCAAGTATCAATTAAACGTTTCGAGGTAGTTATGACACATTTCAATCACATCCCCGTTGCTTCATACGTGTGCAGTAAAGCCATTCGTGATATCGGCAGTTACAAATTGATGTGCTACACGACAAAACCACAAATAAACGGTAAACGTGTCATGCCCGATGCCAGATCGCTTCAATTTTTGTCTTACGACAAAGCCGCCTCGCACCAAATGGCAGTTGGTAGCCTTACCAAAATGGGGTTATCTACCAGAACCGATGCCATTCATATTTATGACAATCATGTGTTCAACGCTGAAACCATAACCATGCCATTTGGGAAATATAAAGGGCTATTGCTGGATGAAATTTACACCAAAGACCCCAATTACATCGCTTGGCTGGCAAATACGGTAAAACCCACTTCTTATATTAATCGCCTTATTCAAATGCAGTGTGCTTTGTGGGCAACCGTTACACATTCAGATCCCATTGTCGAATTTAAACACGCTCAGCTATCCGTTGTTTGAATGCAAAAAAAAGCCACCAACATTGACGTTAAGTGGCTATTTGTTAATTTCTATTTCACCGGGATCTGAATGATTCGCTCATCAACTTCGTCAGTGGGCATTTCTATATCTAACGATTGTGACCGTAAGCTTTCCAATATCTTATTTTGTTGATCAATTTCAACTAAGTTATTTGCTATCAGTTGGCCCTGATACCATAAGACGCCCAGCATCGATGCTAGAATGATTAATATTGTTAAGAACAAGTGCAACCATGTTTTGAACACTGCTTTCCGCATGAGCAGCGCTTGAGAGCGTAATATCTGCGTTGTTCCGTGGATATCTGCGCTGATTATGCTCTCCGAGTCTTTTAATTCCCTCTTCAAGTTCTCTGTGTGCTCGTTGAATACGCTGCTCAGTTCCTTCCTCGTACTCTCTTGCAGCTCTTTCGATTGTTTCTCTAGTTGTGCTGTCAAATCTGAAATTTTGCTCATAAATAGAACCTCTTAAACGTATATTTACGGTCACTATGGGTTACATTCTAGGCGAACAACTTGTTGCTAGATTCATTAGCAAAATAACAGATTAAAAATGCTCGTTCTCACTCGATGGCTCAAAGGTAGTGCTGTTGATGTATTCAGCACGCTCAAAACTGACAAACTTTTGCGCCTCAATTGATTCGATTTCGGTTTGCACGACTTCATCACTGCAATTTAGGGCAAACTCAACATCTAAACTCACGGGATTACCATCAGGCTCTACATCTCTTAAGGTGATATCTTCACTAATTTCTATCATAGCGTCGCTCCTTAGTTTCTAAAATTAATCAACCTATTTAGTAGCATCTTCACGACGCTGGCCAAGCGCATTAATCACTTCTACTTCGCCTTTTAATACTGCGATGATGGTTTTACCGTCACGAAATGTTGGCGAAAATATTGGTCTACCGACGTCTGATACCGCTTGTTCGATCAGGACAGCGCTTTTTAATGTGAAAGGGTCATCTTCTGCATAGAACAAAACCGTTACCGTCATCGTTTGATTTAACATACTGATTTAATCCCCATTAGATCGTCTTTACTCAATCCATTTTCAAGCAATAAATCGACTAAATGTTGCTTCTTTTTTAAATAGAGAAGCGTCACTGGGCAGATCCCGTTTTGATTATCAGTCACCACTTTTCGCCAACTTGGATGATGCTTGATAACCAGATTAACGACCTGCTCATTGAGCACTAATTTGGTATAACATAATCGCGCTAATAATTGCACCAACGCATCTGCGCTATAATGCGATTCGCACCATGCTAAGATTTCTTTTATGGTGCCATCATCATGTTGAAACCAGTCCAGTAGATTAACGATTTCAGTTTCATCGCACTCTTGGAGTGAACCGAACTCGCACAGTTCAAGCGCACCATCAAACTCTTCACAGTCAGATCCACGCTCATCATTCGGTAACTTTTCGCTTAACGCGAATAGCATAGCTTCGATTGTATCTTCCATCATTTGAACCCGTATGTTGATCTAAATTTACGTTGCTGACCCAGCTGGCAGCGCTCAATCATTCGGTTATAGGCACTTTGTACTCCGGCCATATTCACCACATCTTTAGCAACAAATTCATTATCATCATGAATCGTCAGCGCTAATGCTTTGTCATTTGTTAAATACACATTTGAGACAAATTCATCGATATACTTTGTCGTAGTATTGATCACACCGTACATTGCAGACCAAGGACGCCGACTTTGGACAATTCGCCCTTCTATACTGTTCTGCCCCGACTCTCCAAACATCAATCGCGCCGTTAACTTCTCATCAGTTAAACGCTGAATGTCTGAGAAAAGGGCAATATTGGTTACCCTACAACCTGGGCCTACGACATCGTTACTGGCCACCAGCGCCACGTTGTAACCATTAATTAATTCGGTGTACGCCCAATATTCGTTTTCGGCTGGCAAATAGGTGACATTCCAATTATCAAATACCTCTAACTCTGTGCGATTGGGCATAGCGTCAACTGTCGCAGCGGTACCCAATAGCAAAATGGAATAACTTAAGGCCTTGAATATTTTCATCGTGTTCACCCATGTCGATATCGTTACATTATAGCTTACAACTTACTTATCATGTATACAACAAGTATATTTAATGATAGCATGTTTTCAATTAATTTCTAGATGATTTAAGCTGTAAGCGGGTCAATTAGGGTCTTTATTATGAAATTATCTACTTTTAAATCTGAATGTGATTATGTCCAAGCCATTGAAAATGCTATCAACGCGCTAAATGTAACGATTAAAACACTCAATGCGCATCTTGATACGCTCTGCATTAAGTCGTGTCGTCTTTATAAAGTCGAAGAGCAGCGGTTGGACAAGACGCTTAATGACAAGCCGTTTGACGGTTCGTGTGAAATTGAATGCTGCGTGATCAGTGACGACTTTGTGGCCTTTACTGAATCTAAAAAAGCTTTCAAGGATTTTTATAATCATTCTGGGACAACCTCAAAAAATACCTTTCGTGCTGCGGGTTACATCCAGATCGCTCCTGCGGATAATAGTGCTGACAGTATTGAAACCCTCATTCAACTCGTTGATGACATTAATGCACAGAAAAAATCGTTAGCAACACTCTTTAAAGCCAATGTAGTGCGGGTAGATGACGAGAATTACCGATTTGACAGAGAAGATTTTTTTATCGCTAACTTCCCGCATCTCATTAAATTGCAGGTCACACGCAAATTGCGTCTTATGTCTGATAGCACAATCCGTTATATAGATTTTCACTGGTCATCTAAAATGCTCTCTGACAAAGTAACACCGCAGGATATGATCGACAAAATAAAGCGGATGCTTCATCAAATTGGGCGTGCGTCTGAATTATCTTCTTCGGCAGAGCTTAAAGCGCAGGCATTGAAGATCACATCTCAATATCTAGAGAGTTTGCCTTCAGATACTGAATTAAGGCTGAGAAGACCTATTCCCCCTCAGCCAGCGGTCAATGTTCTTCGTATTGGTAACAAAAAGTTTAACTTTACCTGTCCTATCCCGTTCATTTTGATCAGCGACCATACTGATGTCTCTGGTTTACAAAATTATCAACCTCAGCAACGACCCAGCAGAACTAAAGGTCGATATGAGTGCGTCGATGCTGCACTCAATATCTATCGCCTGGTTAAATAGGGATCAATAGTTAAAGTTTACTGCGCAGTTCGTAGACAGCAGTTTGAGTTTCACTGGCTCTTTTGTTCAGGCTATCTATCCTTTTGCTTAGCGCCACATTCGCTAAACCCAATGCCTTTTCTATAATCATCAATTTTCGATGCTCATCGTCAATGGATTGATTGATAGCACTGAGTCTTTCATCGATACCAAATGAATCATTGAGTTTTATCATCTCGCCCCCCTTAAAGTTACTTTAACCCTCATTGCATTTCGCCTAGCTTCGCTAGAATTCTTGACTGGTATGTAAACTTAAATCATCTGCAGGATTGATCCGTTGGGTTTGAGAGGGTTGGCAGGCGGGTTTTGTGGCCACTGTTGATTCTACCTGCCCACATGCATTGAGCAGGGCCAATTTCTCTTCTAACGAATATGTTCTACTGCTATCTAGATTGTTCGTAGCTTGTGTCACTGGCATTGAATTTTGGGCTTCTACTGGGTTCACAGCAGGTGAATCACCCGTCGTAAACACGGACTCATCGAATGACAAGTCTTGCGCTAATAACAATTCCATTTCTGTCACAGCATCATTAATTAATGATAGCGTAGCAATCGATTTGCTGCTCTTTTGAATGCATTCCAACTTGTAATGCGCCATAAGTGCATCAAGATTGCGCTGAATGTCGTTTAGTTTCGTGACACGCTTATGCTGTGCTAACCACAGCTTTAATAACTCTGCATGGTCAAGCTTCATGGTGATTACCTGATGATTTTTTACACACGATGTAATATACTCTATTACAACATGATAAGTAAAGTTGAGATAAGATTATGGCCAGTCATCCGAGCTTAAAATACCTGTTAAAAAAGGCCTTTAATATCTGTACGATTAACAATACCCAGCAGCGAGTGCTATCTGGTGTTGCTGAGCATGGAAAATATCTCATTTCGGGTGCGAGATACGATTCGATAGATGAAGTTGTTTTCGCACAGCTTATCGCTCTTGGTAAACAGTCTATTGTCATTTCTAATTCCATCGATGACATGATGCGCATTTGTCAGCAATTGAGCACCGTTAATGTGTTTGCCAATTATATTCATGGACAGCTCAGTGATGTGGAAGTTGAGCAGCGTATTGAAGGCTTTAAAGCGTGTGACATTAGCATTCTGTTTATTACACCCGATCAGGCCATTAAAGGGCATACTTTATCTTCTGCCATCGATTTGGATCATAGCGTTACTGTAGTGATTTTGAATGCAGAAAAGTTTGCTGCCGATCATCTACATCATTCACCCATTTATGATGAGCTACATTGCCATATTGCCGCCATCGAGCTTGAATTATCAACCCAGCGCAAGCAGTCGTTTGAATGCCCAAAAGTCTATGTCGGCTATACGCTCTCCAAACACCAAATCATCGACATCATTCAGCAACATAGACTGCACAATGCACAATATTCGGTCCTCGATTATGCCTTTGGCCATTTGGTATTAGAATCGATTTGCGTTAAGAACGTGAATGCGATGCTGCGTGAATGCGCTCATATTTGCACACGAGGCACAAAGGCAATCGTGGTTGTTAATGACAAAAGGACTGGCGAAACATTTTTTAACGAACTGAGTAAGCATGCCAATACCCTATCTGTACTGGGTAACACATCGAATAAAGAGGGCGCAATGCTGATTGCAAAATTTGCAAAAATGAAATCAGGCATTTTAGTCACTAATCGTTATTCGCATATTTCTGACTCTCAAGCGGAAACAGTGGTGTTGGCACAATTCCCTTTGTCAGCATCCCATCTTTGCTCAATCCTTGGCGCAGGTAGCAATCAAACCGGCTCAATTAAATCTGCGTACATACTGTACCGCGAGAATGTGTCATTTAACCATGCCATCTATGAACTTAACTGTAAGTTCCCGACCAGCAAGGATTATCAGACGGTCATTGATTGCATCATTGAGGCGAAGCTTACCCAGTTCGATAAAGGCTTTATTTTTAGTGCATCAAAGCAAACACACATCCCTGCACAAAGCATATTTCGGATCATGGATAAGCTATCCACATTGTCGTTTTTGAAAAAGACGGTGTTCTTTGATAAAGGTTTTCAGTCGAAATTTGACGTCGTAAACTTGCAGCGCACATTACCCAAATCAATCAACTGGATAAATGAATCCGTCAACAAGCAATTGGCCGATCTTCAATCTATTCTGCAGACGCATGGGTGTAAAACACAAGCGCTCAATACGTTATTAGGGGCATCGGATCAGGTGTCATGTGGGAAATGCAGTGTGTGTCATCAATCAACGGGAAATGAACGCTGGAATAATCGCGTCAATCGCTCCACAGCCAACGACGCACAAGAAGATAGGCAAAAGAACAACATCTCAAATCAACTTAGCCACCAGCTGTACCGTAACCCATATTCCGCGCTCTCTTCTGATATCACGGAAGATTACGACAGAGAAATAGCAGGTACATTCACGCGACATAAGCA
Organism: Shewanella aestuarii; assembly: GCF_011765625.1. Classification (NCBI taxonomy): domain Bacteria; kingdom Pseudomonadati; phylum Pseudomonadota; class Gammaproteobacteria; order Alteromonadales; family Shewanellaceae; genus Shewanella; species Shewanella aestuarii. Next base: position 72,801 of record NZ_CP050315.1, on the reverse strand, counting down.
ATCTTCGGTCGATCTTAATCTGAACGACCCGATTGAAACGCAATTATGTATTTTGCGCAAAACGGTTGCTAAACGACTCAATATCCCTGAGTTATCCGTGTTCAATGACACCACGTTAAAGTTAATCTCGGATTTGAAGCCTCAAAACATCCACCAGCTGAATGCGATTGAGGGCTTTTACGGATCTCAGCGTGCTGCGGTTTTCGGTAAAGAAATTATCAACATTATTAGGGTGGTAAAATAGTGTGTACGCAGGTGAACTACTCGCAACTAAAGCAGCGAACTTCCAAGGTAACAGCCTTAGCAGCTAACTTTTCTTTAAAGTGAGTGCTGATTCTGAGTGTTACTTAATCAATACTCACCCTATACGTATCAAACGATAACGGGCCGTTGATATTTGATATTTGATATTTGGATTTTATCAAAATGCCTGATACTTAAATGGCACTACTTTTTCTGTTAGCGCTTCTTTCTGTTGTTGTCTCACAAGCGCCTCATGATTCATGTCGGGTAACAGCTTGTAATCTTCTAGATCTGTATGTGCTATCTGCTTGTATTCTGCACCAACATCCACCCATTGACCCGTTTTTAAGCTTGGCGCATATTTAACAACATTCGATAACACGGTTTCGATACAAATATTCATTGCATGACGTAACGGTCTTATCTCTGCAACCTCTGGATAGAGTCTTCTGCAATTTTTGGCAAACGTGAATAAATCCCAGCAAAGCGTTTCGAGGCGCTTTTTTGATTCGGCTTCGGTGATCTCAAGCATATCCATTCCATAACGAATAAGATCTGTCGTTTCAGGATAAAATGTATTGTTAATACTCAGTGCTTGTTTTTGGTGTTCATAACCGGGCATGACTGTTGATACCACCACATCATAAAATGGTGCGACACATGCCGTTTCATTTTCTCTTACTTGACCAAAACGTTCATCTTTTAAAAATGAGATATTTTTAAGGTGTAAGTCTGTGTTAGCTAATATCACACTGCTGACCACCAACTTATATGCATCACTCTTCGCCTGCGCTTTATTGGCTGGGAACATATCGATGCATTTAAATATCATTTCGGAGGGTTTGCCATACTTCTCATCATTAGTAAAATCGTGCAAAGATAGCATGTCGATTGCACGCAATTTCTTGCTCTTATCATGCGAGATATCAAATCGCTCTGATACGAGCCCATATGACGTTATGCTTCCCTGCCGTATCTCTGCAATTTGAAACTTAGAGACACTGCTGGCGCCGGTATGCTCTACCGCCTTTAAGCCAAACCATTCACCCATCACAAAGTTTTGCTGATCGATACCTGGTACTTTTAAAATGTGCGTAAACGGTTTATTCAGCGCCACCGTTAACTGCATTCTCTCACCCGATGAATCAAGGTTCATTGGCACTTTCATTTGGACCCCTGAGATTTTGGGCATCCCTTCACTCATTGCTAATCCGCACATGTTATATGTAAAGCGGTCTTCGAAATCAGGTATACCTACCACCTCGCCATGAAACACCTCTCCATCGGTCAAAAAGTGCGTGTGGTAATCAAAAAAGCCTAATGGTTTGGATTGTTCAATGATCTGGATGTTGGATAGGAATCGTGAGGATTTACTAAAGAAAGCACCGTAATTGTTATTATCTAACTTGTGGATTTCAGGCAACAGTCCTGCAATCGTATTGGGCAAGACATGGCCGATGCTGCCGTTTTCCAGTGGTACAACCCAATGATCACCGCTTGCAGCCCACTTGGTACCATCGATGTTATACAGCTTTAATTTTTTGTCATTAAAGTGATAGACATCGAAGATTTGTTTGGCGCTTTTGGCCTCATGCTTAAAGTTCATGCGCTTGAGAGCATGATAAATACCGGTGTCACTCTGATTCATTAAAATGTTATTAAGACGATCTTTTAATTGTTCTGTCTGACTGTTTGAACACATTGGATAAACTGTCTCAGCCAATTTATCTCTGAACAGCGATGCACCGCTTAATGTCGTTAGGTCAACGTCGTGATCACTTAAAAAAGCGATTAAGTCAATGTCATTAAGAGAGCGAGGATCGTTCTTATCCCACCTCACAATATCAGTCAGGGTCCGTTCGAATGTCGTATATTTAATTTTAAACTCATCAAAACGGTCACGCATTAACTGCTCTTCTTGCGGATTGTGTTGCACCCCCACCAGCATGTTAATATTATCGTCACACATCTTTGCGGATACGATTTCACTCTCTTTTAATTGGTTTTGTAGCCTGATACGCTCTATCTTAATACTGACATCGGCATCAAACTGCGGGTAATCGTCTAGAATTTTTGAACCAATAGCCGACTTGCGACCATTTGTTACACCATCTATGAAAATTGTGGTATCGTCAGAGGCAGTTTTAAAATAGGCGCTAGCGGCCACTAATGTACTGTTGGGATTGAGATAAGTGACGATCCAAGGCGCATAGTGACGCACGCTTTGCTCTAAACGTTTTATGTTTTTAGCTAATTCAACACTTGTGGCTGAGCCTGACAGCTCATTATCAAAATAGATACCTGACTGGTATCGGATGATATCGCCCTTGTCGCACTTACGTTTGGCACTGAATTTATCGATGTTTATGCCAACAAAATATATCCCCAACATGTGACACCACCATTTTACTTATCTAGTACACGATAAGTACATTATGACTGAACAATAAAAAAGTAACAAGTCTCCTTGTTACCTTTTTTTTATTTTATGAAATCTGGGAGCTGTATATCCACTTCTGGATAACGTGCTACAGATATGTTCGGCAATACACCTGTTTCATCCATCGTCACTTTATCGCGTCTAAACATCGTTGCTCTATTCGCAATTTGTCCGTCTTCAATCACTGTGTAGAGAATGACGCTTAGATGATTCATCTCTGGCAATTGCCACAATCTATCTAAAAGATGAGGATGCTCCCCTATTGAGGCAACAAACCCATTGATTTTCAATTCACCTGCAGAATTGACATGACCACGCTCCACAGCATCTGTCCAAGCGCCAGGCACTTCCTTTAGATAACCTGTCCATTTTTCTTTCAAAAAATGGCCTAATTCCTTTTTCATTTTTGTCACGTTCAACACAGAACGCTCTGGCAACTCTTCAAGAGAACATAAAGACTCACTTCGCTCGACATCTAGCTCTATGCTCACTGCATGGATTTCCATGCCTTTTAATACTGCCTTCTTAAATGCATGAGCCATTGATGTCGTTGATGTAGTGAATCCATGGTAAAGTGTCACACCCAGTTTCGGATATTGGATGCCTTTTGGTGCCAAAACATCTTCTAGGATGTAGGATTTTTCAAGGTCCAACTTTGGTGTTACTAGCGTACCCGTTAAAATTAATTCCATATTTCACCACTTCTCTTTTGCTGGCATTTGCCTTTAAAACGCCTCTAACAAATTACCTATTTACTACTTATCATGTATATGATAAGGTAATTGATGCATAGAGACAATTGTACCAATTTTTTTATTTCGAGTGACCGAACTCTCTTTTGTTGAAAGAGCGGTTTTACTCAACTGGTACCACTTTGTTCGCTACCGATTTACAGATCGATGTCTATTTATACGAATATTAACATCTTTGGGTTCAGTTTTCCATTAAAATGTATTTATCTAACACCTATAAAATAGACGCAAATTTAAAAGATGTCAATATTTTGACGAACGCCAATTAATTGAGGGTGACACGCTATGGAAGAAATACCAAAATATTTGCTTACTGCACTGACTAGCCAGATTGCAGCCGATGCTGAAATTGCTGAGACTCGACAATCAGTTTTGCCCAATGACCGCCCCTGACAGGTGAGGATTTAGCGAATTGGCGCAACTTTAAAAAGATTAGTTCGGCAGATATTTGTTGGTTATTGATCACGCCATCATCTAAGTGGGGTGACATGACTAACAAGAATAAAACGTCTGTCGTGCCGCCTGATGTTGAAATTCTCATTCGCTTATGGGACCGCTACCCAAGCTTGATGCCCTTGCCCCCTGTTGTGACCGCCACTGAGCTACGTGAATCGCTTGATGTTCAGATGCGTGAGCTCGGCTTGTTGTTGGGTAAAGAAGAAATTTCTGGTCATCGATGGATTAAATATGAGTCGGGTGACCGAAGCAACGGCCAAAATCAAACACCCTTAACTCGTCGTTTGTCTCTTTGCATTTACTTAATGTGTCATGCCAATCTGTCGAATAAATACCTCAACCTAACTAATGAGGTGAGTCAATTGCGTGGCCTTGGCAACATTCTCGAATCTGGTTCTTGGAAAACCAAAGACGACAGAATTAAATTGCGTATAAAAAGGCTATTTAATAAATCGGCTAAAGATCTCGCAGGCAATCTTCCTGACAACATGCGAACTATTGCTCAAGAGCTTCATGACATTTCTAACGAGTGGTTACAACTTGCTGACCAAAAGATTTCGCACAACAAGTTGATTGACCGCTTAACGGCGCAAAGTAAATTGCTGTTAAAGCGCAATAGCCCCATCGAAGTGTATGAAGGTGTGATTGAAAAGCTCAATAGTCATAACAAAGAGCTAGTCGATATGAATAGCCGTATGGCTCGGATTGAATATCGCGTGAACGAATTAACGAAAAAGAAAAAATAATCTTCTATTTTCCCTTTTTCGGATGCTTGTGAGGGCATACCTCACTTTCTTTAGTTGAGGTATGCCAAATGCTTATGGATTATCTGGAAAATGAGTTTCACGATTTGCTCGTTAATTATCAAAAAGTCGCGAAGCAGTTCGATATTTTGGAAGCTCGTCAATATATAACCGATGAGTTTTTGAAATGTTGGGACTATCGCCATTTTGATGTAGCCGATGTGTTTGATGCTGACTGCTATTCCATGGACACGGTACATCAGCTGGAAGCGTTTTTGGCTGACAGTCCACTCCAATCAATTGCCAAATCACGCTATCAAGAATTGTACTGTGGCGAATATGCTCAGGATAGCGAGGATAGGGTTCGCATCACGCAAGCATACAAATTTATCGTTGGCCAAACTGCCTTGTCACTCTTGCTCTCGCCCGAGGCTTTTGCCGAAATGTATGAGCCGAATGATGCCAATGATTGTATATTTTATGTAGCAACCAAACTAAATAATCAGATCTGCCAATTGGGTTGCTACTTCAATGAAAATTCATTATCTATCGGTAGTATAAGTATTTATCCCGATAAAACAAAAATTAACTGTTACCCGTCGGGATTATCATTACCCAATAATTCATACGCCAATATACCTTGCAAAATGGATCTTGGTTTTGAACCTCAAAATTCACGGAGCCCCCTTTTTTATAACTTATCTGAGGGGCTAATCAACTCCATACCTAGAAGTTCTACTTTATCCGAAAGATTTATGCGCTCATTGAGCAAACTGCCCAATGAACTTCCTCTAGCAGATTTAGCGTTGCTACAACAGTTATGCACAGAAATCAGCCAATGGAACAAAGTGAATTTCAAAAAGTTGCAGAAATTAAAACCTCAAATTTTAGAGGCATGCTTTAAGGGATTGGTGGATGGTTTTGACATCAGCGAAATTAACAAAGCCTCAGCTGGCGAAAAGCATTTCATTACTGACTTTTTAGCTACTCACGCCAGTTACAATGATATCTCTACTATCACGCAATGTGCGCTATCTCGATTTAACAACCAAGAACTTATGACCCTCATTGCTGATACGCCACTTTTTAATTTGTCCAAGATTTCCGAGGGGCTTCACGCACTGTCTATGTCGGAAATGATTGATAACGAGATAAGCAATATCAGCATTCAAGTTGACCCATCAAATGATGATGCGGATATCTTCGGATTAGACAAAAGCCTGTAGTTTCTTTCTTCTGAGCGGCTAGCCCCTTCCTTCCGAAGTGTGCTGGTGAGTACATTTAAACAACCATTAGTCGCTTAAAGTCATCAAGAGTCATATCTGCAAAAATTGAATCATTGTCAAAGATATACTCGCCATCATCTGTGACACCATGAATTTCACACATGTAGCTACTTAGGTCGCTGCCATAACTTCCGAATCGGCAGGCAATTTCCTCACACACCTCATATAGTTCTGAATCTTTTTGGTGATCTACAACTCCACCAAAGATTAATTCATTGAAATCCTCACAGTCCTCTTTGTACTTGTCCGGGACAGTTAGACCACATAGCTCTATGATTTCACTTAGCTTTTCTGAACAAGCTTCTCCAAACAACTCGTATAGCTTCTCGGAGTATGACTCACAAGCCATTCCACTACCTGAGTTAAAGGTGCAAACGCTGTTACCTGTGTTTGCATTAATAAACTCTTTGTAAGTTCTGCACATCTCCGATGCAAGCTGTCCAGTCCTTACAGGGTGAGTCGAACAGTCATAACCAACATCAACAACTTCAGTGTCAATGTATTCACATTTAGTCCATGTTTTGTATACCCAAAAACAGAATTGCCTATAAAACCCATCCTTGTTATCAGGCGATGCGAATCTCTCCATTTCTGCCTCAATCTTTCTAAGGTTAGTGACTAATTTTTTCACAAGGTATCGCTCCAAATATCGAGTCTTAGCAATTTTGCCTTATCTTTAAATTTTGCGCTTCTACTTTCTGTGATAGTGAAGAAATTTAGTTGATTCACGACGACTTAATCAGTAACCTACAACAAACGTTAGGAACGTTAGGAACGTTAGGAACGTTAGGAACGTTAGGAACGTTAGAATAACTTTAAGGTGAACAATAATGGCTAACCATAGAACTTTTACTGTTAAAGACTTACTTGATGCTGCAGCAACACTAGAGAAACAGGGCAAACCGATCAATGGCAACGCATTGCGCCGCATTGTCGGCAGCGGTCGCCCTAGTTCGCTAATGGATGCTTACAACGATGAAGTAAAAAAGGGTAAAGTTCTGCTTCCCGAAAAAGCTCAGCAAGAAGTTGAGGCAATCGAAAGCTATGATCTGCCAGTGGAGATAAAAGAAGAGTTAGAATTGGGCCTACAGGCGATTTCAGGCATGATTTCACGTTGCAACGATCTCGCACACCATGTTGTAGGGCAACGACTTAACAAAGCCGTAGATGAAGCTAGAAAGGCTCGTGTCACTGCTGAAAACGCAATGGCAGAAGCAAACGACAACGAATCTAAGGCATGGGACGCAGTTGATGATATCCAGAAGCAGTTAGTTGAAGCTCAGGCGCTTAACGATACCCAAGCAAAACGCATTATTGAATTGGAGCAACAACTTAAAGGCTCAGAAAATGTTATCACTGGACTGCAGAACACAGAGAAGCTTATCAAAAAACAGGTGAACGACATCCAAGCTAATCTTGAGAGTGCAGAGAAACGCACAAGTGAAGCCGAGGGAAAACTTGCAGAGGTGCGTGATCAGCTCGGTAACGTTCTAGCTGAGTTGAAAGCCGAGCGTGTCAATGTTGGCAACTTGACGTCTGAGCAAAAAAGTTTGGTTAAGTCGATTGGAGCATTGGAAGGCAAGCTATCAGCAGCCGAAGCGCAAGCAGAAAAAGCGCAGAGTGAACGTGATGCAGCTTTCGTCCAACAGTCGAGATCTGCTGAGATGGTCGCTGCCTTAAACTTGAAAATTAACGAGTTGCAGCACAAGTTGGGGCAAGTCGAAGATTAAGCTGAAGCCAAATCAACGCTCTTAGAAAAATGAGGTGCCTTTTAAACTCTTTAATTGTTCGCTCTCTATTTCTTCTATTTCTACTATTTCTTCTTCAATTTGGTTTTCAGCGTCTTCATTTGGACTATCATTGCCAGCGAGTATCGAATTGACGCCCTGTGCAATATTTAGTCGCTTCATTTCAATGGCGATGTTTTTGGCTAAATCTTGTATCTGACTGTCCGTAAGTTCAAGGTTTGCACTCTGACGACTGGTTTCCATGCCGCTATTATTGTGATTGTTGCTAATATCGCTCATTCCATTTAGGCCGTTAAGATCTACCTTGTCTTTTTCGATACCTGCTACTTCCAGCAAATTACTGTCGCTAGCTCGAAAACCTATCATTGCGAGTTGCAAAACATAACTTGGCACGACATGGTATTTCGCACCCCGCAAAGACTGAAGGAAATTGATAAATGCAACCTCTTCACTTGTCGAACCGACAAATTGAAGTCGCATTGTTGTTTTTTCTTTAATCGCCATATGCTGCGCTCTACGCTAAGTATTTCTTGTATAAATACATGCCTTTGGCATTTTCAAATAAAGGGTCTTCACTCAACGTCACGCCTTTCCAGTTCATCAATTCATCTTTAAGATCAAGTGATGTACCACCCACCAGCACTTTGTTGTCAATGTCACCTTTAATGTCACGCAACAAACTGTCTGTGAACCCATTTATTTTGTGAATTAACTTACTTTGAGCGCTTTTAATCGCCTGCGTTAAATCAATAGACTCACCATTAATGGTAATTTGTTTGCTAATTAACGCCTGGTGCATTTTTCTTTCTGAAATGCTCGACACATCTGTTAAGTCATAGATATGTCGGCGTAGATCTTCTGTGATCCGATGGCTACCTTGCGAGATTGTGCCGCTATAATCTTTTTGGATCTTCTTATCAGCTACAGTAACCACTTCAGTCGTACCGCCACCAATATCAATAAAGACAGTCGTTTCTTGACCTCTTTGCTCATTGAATACAGGAATTATCCGACCATTGGATATCTCTTCTTTAACAATGTAAGAAAACCATGCTGCCATCCCTTCAGGTACAGTAATACAACTTTCAATCGTAAATTGCTCATCGTATGTTGCCATGTTTTTCACAGGCACCATCAGATTCTTTTCCATACCGGTGATCAAATCTTCATTGCGTCCTGACTCATGTTTTTTGCTGTAATACTGAGCGTAGGGTAAGCCTAGCACCACATCTAAGCGTTGGAATTCTGGTCTGTTTGCAAATGGCGCTTGATGGAGACAAGAATGAACTAATACACGATTAATTTGGCTTAATGGATAGTCTGCGAAAGTGGTCACCTCAGATTGCAATGAACCTGTGGTATATAACTCACCTTCTGTACTAAAAACCAACTCTGCACTATCTGGTCCACTCGAACCAAATTCAGTTTGTGATGAGCCCCCAATGCGACAACGTGAACTAATAGAATGCTTCTTATCTAGTCCACCATAAATCTTGATACCGAAATGTCCGTTATCACAGCCAATAATTTTTGGATTGTTCATGTCAACTCACTTATTTAGTACCTGTTTAGTACATTCTAACGTAAAAATTCAAAACCTTCAATAATGTTATGGCGAAAAAAAAGTCCACATTCATGTGGACTTAAAGTTACTTTAAACGATTTAGTTTAACGGTTGCACTCCGCTACTGTTTTGGCTTTACAATCTGCAATCCATTTTTCCATGGTACCGATACGAGTTCCATGTGCATCAAAGCCTGATTTTAATGCATTTAATGACACCCCAGCGGTATTCATCACATCACTCGCCTGAATTACCCCCGTTGCGGTCACAGTGCTTGCTGTGGTTGCACCAAGATTCGCGGTTGATGCAGTTAATGTCCCAGTGACATTAGCGGTTGCGGTTGTGAGCGTGTTGCCCACTGTTAGATTGCCATTAATCGTGCTATCACCAAGCACTTTCAAAGAACCAAATGTGCCTTTATTTGCCACATTTAATGATTGAAACGTCGCGTCTTTGGCTGAAAGATTACCCGTTAAGGCAAGGCTTGAGCCTGTTGCGGTACCAATGTTTGAAATTGTCGCAACCAGATTACTTATATTTGCTGCATTCAGTGTTGCTAGTGACGATACAACAAGATCTCTTGTGGTCATTTTGTTACTCACGTTAGCATCAACCGTTGTCAATGCACCTATTTGACCGACCTGTGCTTCTAATTGCTGGGAAGTCAACTTTCCATTGATGATGGCATTACCTGCTTCGACTGAATTGGCATTAACCGTTGTCGAAGTTAAAGTATCACTAATAACCCCATGATTTGAATCTAGCGTCGTAGTTTCCATAGCATTCGCTAGGACATGATAGGTTTCAATTTCTTTCGCTTTTACACTCAATGCATTAATGAAAACAGCGCGTAAGTTACCGTTTATCGTCGTTGTTCCGTTGACTGTTAGCGCTGTTGTCGTCGTCATGCCATTGATTTTAGCGGAGTTGGCTACATTGATGTCATTTGCAGTGAGCGTTTTTGCGACATTTAAATTGCCACCGACCGTCGCATCTGCATTCACTTGTAATGTACCCGTGGTTAATTTTCCACTATTGTTAATCGTTGTAGTTTGTAGATTATTGATGTTTGCAATATCTGATGTCAGCACTTTTATCACACCCGTTTCTGCAGTCAGATTTTTTACATTCGCAGTACCCAACACCGACAGCGTATTGGCTGTGGCGGTTTCGAGTTCTGAGTTCAGTGCATTGAGGGTTGTTACATCAAATGTTTGCGCTGTTACCATATTTGACACCAGCGTATTGATATCTGCGGTGGTTCCGTACAATTCATTAATTTGTCCGTAATTAGAAATCACTTTCTTTGTATCGACCAAATTTGAATAGACCGTGGTAATGTTGGCCAGTGCGGATATTAGATCGGTTACCTCTGCCCGAGTGATTGTTGCATTTGATACTGTTATGCCCTGCGCCTCTAATGTATCAACCACGGCAGCACCTGATAACTGAAGGCTTCCCGATTTGACTAAACCGCTAAACGTAGCATTATTTGCTACCAATCCCGCTAATTTCGTTAAGCCACTCACGTTCAGTGTTTGTGCTGCAGCTGATTGGAATTTGGCTGTATTTGCAGCTAAATTCTCGATGTCTGCATTGGTGATTGTCGCATTCGTGCCATTTAGCGTTCCGATGTTCGCTGTTATCGCATCTAAGGTCGTGACCTCACCCGTTGCAGCGGTGATTTTATTCGTCACGTTTAACTCTTTAGATGATAACGTGCCTGCCACATCCAGATTTTTACTCAAGCGTGTATTATTTGCGTTAAACGCTAGCTGCCCTGGTGCGGTTTCCTTTATTGATGTTGTACCAAAATCCACCCCGCCAGCACCGATGGTCAACGAGTTGGTATATACAGCATTTACATCTTTAATATCATTCCCGTTTGCATCGATATCAACTTGATATTTTAATCTATCCATCGTGTCGATATCGACATAATCCGCTAATAGACTATTTCTTAACGCACCTTCTGCGGGTGTGCCGATTGTTTTAATGACCGTTGTTCCTGACGCGACACCATTGCCCACTAAATTGGCAATCTGCTTGGCTTGCGCGGCGGTATCCACTTGCAGTTTAATTTGCGTCGTACCATTTGACTGCGGCACTAACTCAAAGTTTTTGCCATAGGGTCCAACTATTTTCCCCAGATATTTACCTTGTGTAGCCATCACATTGAGGCTTGATGACCATGTACCAGAAGTTACATAGTCATTGAGTGCTGCGGCCTCAATTTGTTCAAACATTTTTTTTGACTTATCGATACGCTCATTAGCAATATCAGCTGTCGTTGGCGCTTTACTCACTTGCGTCGCTGCGGGGTTGAGTGGGTTAGCTGATAGCGGTGCCACAGCTAATAAACTCATCGCTGAACACAAACATAATTTCTTGAATTGTTTCATAATGAAGTCCTTGATTTGTCTATTAACTGTATTTTTCTATTGTTTTTGGCCTATTTTTACTTACAGACCTGTTCCTGAATATGTCCACGACATCCATTTCCTGCGTACTCAAGCCTGAAAGAACGCCATGTATCACCAATATTGCACTCTTCTGTTGTTTGTTTAGGTACTTGCTGTTGTTCGGTCTTATAGCCTTTACCATCTAAATCTGTGAATACTGGTGAAGGACAATTAGAACTGAAGTATATAGTTGAATAAATCGTGGTAAATGGATTGCCACTCCAGAACCCTTTAGCTGGTGCGGGCTTAATATTTTCCCAAGTCACACTAAATGATTTAGTTGTTTTCTTGCTTGTGTCACCAATATTGGTTGCGGTTAGCGAGACTGTACTTGCTAAGGTAGTGCCTTCTGCTACAGCAGAGGTGTTTTTGAATGAGCATGACGGTGATGACGAGCCACCGGAATTGACTGAGCCATTGTTACAAATGTTTTTGGTCAATCCACCCCCGAGCGCCCATGTGTATGTACAGCCGCCATCGCATGTCGTGATCGAACCATTTGCCGTCGCTGTAAAACTGGATTTTGCCTCTACACTTTGGCTACAGCCAGTGCAGCCGAGTGTCACAGATGGCGCAGCGACGGGCGCAGTTCCATTTTGCAATTGCAGCGGAATGGCCGTAACTTCGGATGTCTTCGTTGCATCATCATTATTTACCACTTTTGCTTTTGCAATTGTGGTCGTTAGCGATTGCCCTAATGACAGTGGATTGGTGTTTCTAAAACGACAGGTAGCGGTTGTATTGCCAGTCACAGTTTGGGTTGAACAAGTGACAGGGGTTAAACCTGATCCGAGTGTCGTTGTTAACGTACATGAAGGGTCACAGTTTGAAATGGTGTAAGTAACCATCACATCAAGGTACCCACCTGAACCCACGCCTGGTGACGAGCATGCGCCGCCATTATTAACGAATTTGCAAGAGGTATATGTGATTGTCGGTTCGGGGGTTATTTTTTGGTTTTCCCATCGTACCGTCTGCGTATTGCTCGCTGTTTGGCTGGCACTTTGCGCATTCATTACAACCAGTTTTAACGTGCTATTTAGCACCGTACCTGCATTAACACCAGGGCTAGCTTTGATTTTACAGCTGACACCTTTCGTTTGCCCTGCGGCAACTGAACCATTTGTACAGATATCAGCAGCGATCCCGCTTCCGAATACCCATTGATAATTACAGCCTGCCGAACAATTGGCGATATTGGCTGTGTACAACGCGGTAAAAGTGCTAATGTTATTTTTTGTAAATGAACATTCTGGGCATGACGCAGATGATATCGTTGGGGTTTCACCGGTGAACGTCCAACTGATTGGATAGCTATTGCCTGCGTTAATTGATGCTCTGCCAGAGTGCTTAACTTCTAGATTGATTACACTGCTTAACGTGCTATTTATGCTTACAGCGGGTGAACTGCTAACGCTACATGATACGGTCTTAGTTTGGCCTGAACCGACACTTCCGTTGCTGCATGTTGCTTTAGCTATCCCACTTCCTGTTGTCCATGTGTAATCGCATCCGGCGGGACAATCTAATATTGTTGCTGACGCTGTAGCGTTAAATGAGCCAGAGCTATAACTGCTCTGCGTACAGCCTACGCAGTTTGTATTGCTCAATCTCGGTAGCGTCCCAGCACATGCATAAACCCAATTATTGATACATTCTGTTCTGAACTGCTCGACACTGATTATTCTGCCTTCATGATTTATATAGAGATTGTTTACACTGGCCAAGCTATTACCAGCATTCGTTTTTACGGTTGCACCCTTTAGCAGCCCATTAACAGTAATATCTTGGGCTTTCAGTGTTGTTATGCTTGATTGTGTCGCATTGATCGTATTAGCAGTTAAATTTGCTGTTTTGACATTGTTAGCCACTGAGAGATTGCCTTGCATTTCAGCTGGCCCTGATTCTAATGAACCTAGTAAGGCTTGCGCTGTCACTCTGACTGTTTGCAAAGAACCAGAATTGGCTGAGAGATCACCTGTTAGCGCTAAGCTTTCACCGGTTGCAGTACCGATTGCTGAATTGGTCGCTGTCATATTTTGTATGACGGCCTTTGCTAATGCTGCATTGTATTGTGTGATTAGGGATTTTGCATTGAGCGTTGTGGACTGCCAATCTGTTGAGTTCATGGTGGTTGCTGTCATCACATCCGCATCAACTTCGTTTGCTGTTGTAATACCTCTGACATTCACGCTCGCAGCTGTAAGTGTTCCAGATGCTTTTTGGCTTCCATATGTGCCATATTCCGACATACTTGATACCCGAAGATCCCCAGCCGTCACCGTTTCTATGCTTGCATCATCGGCATAGAATGTACCATTATTAATCTTTATGCTATCGCTGACGAAACGGTCACTTGTAACACGATGAGCTGGCCCCGTACCAGCCCAATAAGATATCTTGTCTGCCGTTATCGTGGAATTTAGCCCATTAAGGTAAGCAGTTAGCATGCTATTTTCGACAACCAAATCCATCATTTCGATTAAATTAGTCACATTTAAATTGTTCGTAACTAAATCTTTGGTCGAGACAGCGTTGTTAACTGTTAAATTCGCCCCAAAACTTGCATCCCCTGCGACTTCAAGGCTGGCTGTTTTCGTATCTCCGGTGACTGTGGTGGTATTTGCATTTAGCGTCTTGATTGTGCCTGTTTCCGTTTGTAGAGACTTTATGTTTGCCGTGTCTGACTCGATCCGATTCACATCAAGTTGATTTACGGTGAGTGTCGCATTCACGACAGCAGCACCTAACTGTACAATTTTGCCTTTAAACGATTGCGCGTTTAGCGTGACAGCATCCCCGTCCTCTATCGTTGCTGAGTTAAAATCCGCTGTTATTGCTTTTATATCTGCTAACAGGCCTTGCTCAGCTAAAATCCTGTTGGTTTCCATCAGATTAGTTTTTAGATTCGTGATTGAACCTACATTCGTTATCAAGTTTTGGACATTTGCTGCATCTACAAACGCATTGCCAGCCAGAAGACCATTGGCTTGCAAAGTATTCATTACCGCAACGCCCGAGACATTCAAATCTTTGCCCGTGATGGTTGCTAATGACCCATCGGTTGCGAGAAGATCTGCCAGCTTACTTGAGCCTGTTACCGTTAACTCGCCAACTAATACATCCTTCATTGTGGCAGTAATGGCGTCCATTAAATTGATTTGCGCTTGATCTAGATTGGCAGCTGTGACAATCAGATCTGTCACTACCGTATTTGTGGCGGCTAATTCGCTCAGTGACATCTCATTTGTTTTTAACTTGTTTAATACCTCAACTACTCCCGCCGTTATTGTCTCATCTACCTGCCCCGTTCCTGCAATGCTTGCAAGATCGGTTGTCACATCCAATATTCCAGACGTATTTTCACAAATCTTGCTTGAACCTAACGTGAGGCACTTTAGATTTGCTGTATTCACATCTATCGATTGCGCATTCAGTATTTTGTTACCGCCAAGGGATATATCATCTATCACTGAGAATTCGTTTTGATTTGTAGTAACAATCTGGTCTTTGTATACAGAACGTAGATTACTGCCTGCGGGTGGCGTGACTAATAGGCTTACTGTTGAGCCATTGATGCTATAAACCTCACCCGCCAATCCTGCTAATCGCTTAGCTTCTTGGGCGCTGCCTGCTTGAATGGTAATCGACACCGAACCATTTGCGTTATGGACAATAGATGGCGATTTGTATGCGCCAGTGAATTTAGGCACAACGGGCATCTTGCTGTTGAGGTTGGTGACACTTGTTGGCCAGAAACCTGTCGTTTGATATACCGCTATCGCAGCTTCTTTGTATTGCTTTAAGTTCGTTGCTGCAAATTCCGCTTCGCGGTTTGCTATTTCCTGTGGATCTTGAGCAAAACTACCGCTCGTCATAAAAGCGAGTAGCAAGAGTGATATTTTCAATTTTACGCTCATAGCCGAATCCATCTAGAATACTTATCAGGTACTTATAAAATAGATTATTTGGGCGCCAAATTCAAGATGTTATTTTAAAGTTAAAAAGTTGTGTGGCGGTTTATGGGCAGTTTGATGAAGAGAACCAAGTGTAACTCGCACCTCTTTCGCCAATAACATAGGGGAAGAATGATATTTGATAGGTTCTTTTGTCTGATAGGATGATCCCTTCACCGCTCATTTCGTTCCATGCGTACTTTGCAAACGCGGGTGTATCGAAGGTCAAATTGATGCTCAACACTTGCATGTTGTCGATGTTTTTGGATGCACCGAGGGTGATTGGTCCTGCATTGGGGATGCTTTCATTAAACGTCGTGGCCAAATAGCCTTGCGACTTTAATGTCGAGATTGATGGCGCATTGAGAAATGCACTGCATTGTCCTGCGTAGTAGTCACTATATGCCGCTTTTAACTCATCGATAGCGAGCTTGCTCATATAGATCTGATTTTCAACATGCGTGTCAGCCGTTAACTTTGCGTTGAGCGCTAACACCATTCCCATAAAGCTAATCAGAGCCACGACATGCAGTAACGTGAACCCTGATTGCTTGCCATGAGAATACATCATGCTAGGTACCGAAAATTAACGTTAATGTCGTTGAGCCTGATGCATAGTTAACGCTACGCGCAGTCTTTGAATAGTATTTGGCAATCTGCGGCCCGACATTGGTTGGCACAGCGGTTACAGTAACTTGAAATCGGTTGGTTCCTGATGCCGCTACAGTGTAGTTACCCGCCCATGGGTTTGCACCAGCACCGTCACCTGAGCCACATACATCGGCATTTAAATACTGTTGCGAGCATAACTGCCCCATCGTTACCCCAGTAAATACACCACCCGCTGCAAATTTTACTGTTTGGGCGGCAATCTTGTCGATATCTGTTTGTAATCGATGTGATTCTGCCATTGAAGTATCGTTGAACGCTTTTGATGCAATGGCCATTAATATGCCCATGACTCCGAGCGCTACGACCAACTCCATTATGGTGAAGCCGGTTTGTTTTCTAAATTGACTCTTTAACATAATTACTTTCCCTTCTAGCTATCATTGTGTTAATCGCTGCAAATGCGACATGAAGTTAATTAGGTACCGAAAATTAACGTCAACGCCTTCGTACCAGGCACGTAGTTCACGCTACGCGCAGTCTTTGAATAGTATTTCGCAATTTGTGGTCCCACGTTGGTTGGCACATCTGTCACAGTCACCAAAAATCGGTTGGTTCCTGACGCGACTACGCTGTAGTTGCCTGCCCAGGGGTTAGCACCAGCACCATCACCAGTGCCACACACATCGGTATTGAGGTACTTGTCAGTGCATAAAACATTGATTGAAACTCCTGTAAACACACCCCCTGCGGCGTATTTAACGGTCTGTGCAGCTATCTTATCGATATCTGTCTGCAATCGATGTGACTCAGCCATAGAGGTGTCATTGAACGCTTTTGATGCAATGGCCATTAATATGCCCATCACGCCCAGTGCTACCACCAATTCCATAATTGTGAAGCCAGCTTGCCTTTTATTTACTTTCATCGCTCAGTCTCCTGTATCGTGTATATGATAAGTATATTAATTGTTTCGAAAATGTAAAGCTTTATTTTGCGACTCCCAGCGTGATTATTGCTAGGGCTGCATTCATGAGTAGATATATCAAAATCGCAAAGAACACTAAGGCGGTTAACATGCCTGCTCGTTTTAACGATTTCATTGCCAAACCAATTGAGCGTTCAGCGGTTACACGCAAACCTCTGACTTTGCCTTCATGAGAACTGACGCTTGTTAGATATTGCATCTTGATCAAGACTTCATCGGCTATTAAGCCAGTATCGATGGCCTTACCTATTTCCATTTCGCCTTTATCTAGCTTTTTTTGTGCTTCTTTTGCATGCCAAGCAACATATGGACTCCCGTTTGCCTCCATCATTCGCAATGCGTCCATCGGCTTGATATTTGCCAACATTAGGACAGATAGCATTTTTAAATATTGGTTAGCAATAAAGGTGCGATAAGCGTTCAACACAGGCATTGTGTCTAAATCTAATCGGAGTTTGCTGACATTATTCGCTAAAAATTTTCCAATGAGCACTATCGCAACAATGATGCCGACGGTAATGAAGGGCCAATATTCCATGATCACATTCATTAAGTTTGTGTAGTTTTGTGCAGGTACTGGCCACTCATCGAAGGGTTTTCCACGCGCTAGAGAAGGTAAGACATCTGTAGTGATATTGATTGAACTACCTAGCATCAGTAGGACGTAAAAAAATGAAGGAATTACGGGTTTAAAGAAAATGGTCTTGAGTTCTTTTATTTGCTTATCATCTTCTGACAATAGCGATAGCGCTTCGCTCATTGTTCCTGTTTCTTCCGCAGATCTAAAAATGGTCACAAGGTATCGCGTGAAATATCCTTCCATGCCGATATACATCGGTTGACCCTTGTTGAGTGCATCAATTAATGATTCTGTGGCTTTATTCTGTATCGAATTTGCTTTACCTGATAACAGAAATATCTGGTTCATACCCTTCAGCGCATCGATTGGTTTTACCCCATCTGACATCCATGTGCTTAATTCCATCAAGAATTCAATCTGCTTTTCTTGATTAAAATTGAACATCACATTGATTTTATGCACTAACGATTGCATTTGCTTTGTGATTGCTTGTGGGTTTAAGCGTCCATTTAGTATTCGCATATTGAAACCTCAACTGCCTAAATTTATAAATCGAAAATGCCCGTAACAAAGTGCTCGGCGTGAATGGGATCGATAATGCCTTGTAGTGCGATATCTCTTGCTCTATCACCCATGCTGCGCCAGTTTCTCGTTTCTTTTAAATGTCGCATCCACGCATACACATTACGTCGCTCAATCCATTCAAAATCGCTCTCTTGGATTTTGATATATTCAATGACTGATTGACGACCATAGACGCCTAGCCCGGCACATTTCTGGCATCCCAATGGATTGAGCAATCGAATATTTGATAGATCTGGTGTAATGCTCAGTAATTTTTTTCTGTCTTTTGCGCTGACATTGGCATCTTCAACACTTAACTTGCAATCAGGACACAAAAGCGGGACCAGCCTGACAGCGATGCACGATGACAGTGTTGACTTCATTTCACTGAAATCGACCCCCATATCGTTAAGACGCTCGGGTGTTAATGCTGCACAATTAACGTGAAGCGTACTTAATGTGTAGTGACCCGTTCTAGCAAAACCCAATAATTGTCTCGCTGCTTCTGCATCACGCATCTCACCGAGAGTTAATGTGTCTGGATCTTGTCTGAGCATGGCTTTGAGCAACTTTTCGAAAGTGGCATTTTTCGAGCCTTCAATAACCGTGGATTGGTCAACGCCTGGAATTTTAATCTCGACAGGATCTTCAATCGTTCTTCGCTCTTTGGATGGGTCGATTGCAGACGTCATAGCCGCCAATAAATTCGTTTTACCTGAACCTGTTGGTCCGGTCACAATGGTCGAGCCGTATGACTGTGCGACTTCCGCTTTTAAAAACTCTAATGTTTCTTCATCATATTTAAAGTCATCCAATTTCTTTGACTTAACATTTGAGTCGTTTAGACGAATGACGGTTTTACTGCCGAGTGTTGTTGGGATTTTAGAAAGACGTAGTTCCTTTTTGACCGGTACACCATCCACTCTGATCACATAGTCATTGACTGTCCCGTTTTCGATGCTGTTATCGTCACTCATCTCTTTAATATTGCCCATATCGCGGTTGATAAGCCGTGATATCGCCAGATTAATAAGCTGCTCTGAATATGGCTCTGTTTTAGTGAGCACACCATCAACCCGATAATAAACAACAGAGTCTGCCCCCGCTTTTCGTATATGTACGTCACTCGCTCGGATCTTTATCGCTTTCGCTAATATCCTTTCTAATGTTGCCTTTGCGTCGTTCTCTTGCTCTTCATCCATCTGCGTTTCAACAACATGATGTGAGCGTCCAAGTAACACTAATAAATCGCTTCTTTCGGCTATTTTTACACTGATATTATTAAATCCTTCTCGCTCTCCGATTTTAATGAAGCGTTGTATCAGCAGTTTGTCTTCTTGAGCGCCCTCTTCGATAAGCAAGGAACCATCACTGCATATAGCGACTGCTTTGCCATTTTCAGCTTGGTGCTCACAAGCTTTGACATATTTTGGTATAACTTCCAGATCGTCTAGTGAAAAGGATTCGTCAACATGTGCAATTTCCATATCAACCCCCACCTATAGTTTTAAAACAACATTAAAAGATGGGATGTTTGGCGTTGATAGTTCTACTCTGTCATTTTTGACATTTAACACCTTCACCATCGTCAGTAAGTCTCGGCCTTTTCTGGCCGTGTAAAACTCACCACGATATTCAACAATGGCTTCAGGCCCGTCGATTGTTGAACGCACATTGGTCAGCGAAAAATCAGACGGCTGATAGTTATATTCGAACAAGGCTTTGTTGACTGTTGAATCCGTGATGTCGCTCGTTGGTGCAGCATTACTCGATACCGACATCCCTGGTGTCAAGTCGTTCATTTCTTTTTTACTGGTCATTTCTTGCAATTTTGCGGTTGTTTCTCTAGCCACTAACTCTTGCAGCTTGGCTCGCTTTTCCAACATTTGCTCAGAAAGCGCATATTTGTATTCCAACATCGCTTCTGGCTTGTTTTGCACGTTGTCGATGACTTTTGCTAGCTCTACGATAAAGTTAAATTTCGGCACAGTGACAGACTGAGGCCTTGGCGTTGTTGATTGCGTTTGCGCTGCCGGTTCACTAACTTGCAGATCACTTGTACTATTTTGTGCGAAGTCATCAAACCCTGTCGGTTGGGCTTCATACATCCTTTCAATTGGCTCCCCGTATGAAACGGACTCTAAACTAGCTTCATCTTCCGGCATTAAATAGATACCAGCGCACACCACAAAGAGCGTCAGCGCTATCGCTTTTACCTTCGTCTTGGTATCCCAATTCTTTATATTTAAGTTCATGCTTATTCTCCTAAAATCGCCATATTAAATTGGGCTCTGTATTTTCCAGTTTCTGTCACTTCAATCCTGCCTGATTGAAAAAAAACTGGCCAACCACTAAAAATAATTGACAGATAATCAAGGTGTTGTGAGTAATTACCGCCCATCGTGACTTGAAGGTTTTTTTGCGAATAATCCCCTCCTGTCACGACGCCTTGCTCGACTGGTATGGTGATGCTGCCGTTCTCTATTAACGCGCTGACCGCATCCCCTAGATAAGCCAAAGATTGATCGACGTTGACCAGAGATGCGGTTTCATTTTGAAGGTCATACACTGCCGCATTTTTTAATGTCATGAACACAACTGGATTTTGCTGCTGCAAATCAATTGAGTAACCCTTTGCCGCCACCGTAGATACCAAAATGGTTCGCTGCGGATTATCTCCATCGCTTCTCGGTACCAACTCTGCTGCAACAACCAGTCCCGCTCCGGATTTGTTCATGTTTATTTGCATCACTCGCCATTGCGGGATACGCGCTAATGAATCAAGCATTTCCTTTACGGTTAACAACGTTTGCCTCACATCAGGTTCGCCACCTGTTAATGCCGCAAAAAATGTCTTGTATGGATCGACTACAGGCGCTTGTGTTTCAACTACCTCGTCTTTAAACACCGCGTCATAACCAAACTGATAAAATAAGCCTGCGGCCACAAACAGGGCGATCACGATTTGGTTTGCATATCCTGTATTTTGTTTAGCGGCGATACTTGCTAGTTGATAGTCAAATTTCTCAGGCGCTTCTTCGCCATCTTTATCTACGACGACATTGGCCGCTGACATACTGATTTTAGAGTCTGCGGGTACCCTCAAAACCACAGTGTCTTCAGTGATATGACCAATAGCCTGCTTAAGTGCAATGGCAAAAGGTAAGGCGAGCGTTGAAAACGTATTGGTTTCTTCGATAAAACTGCTTTTTACGACATTCACTTCATAGGAATGATCACCTGTTTGAATGATCAAATAGCCGTTTTTTAACTTATGCTTTTTAATAAGATACTCTTGAGTCGCTTCATAACGTTCTGCTGCGAAACATATTCCAAGTTGATTTCTATACGCGAACTCTCCCCACTGTTCGCTCAACTTGACAATATCTTTCGGGTTGTAATCACCGGTTCGATAACGTACTACATGTTTCGCCATGTTCATGGTTACGACTCCTTATAAACCACGCTTGCATTTACAAGAATGATTGTTTCAGTTCTTGATTTCTTGCCGCCGCGTGTGTATCCGAATAGGTCCGTAAAGGGCCAGAAGCCGCTTTTATCATCCAGTGTGCCTTGATAAGCAGTTTCATTGCGTGAGGTTGTAAGGCCAGTTAACAATAGTGATTTGTTCGGTGGTATAAACGCCATGGTGTCAAATTCACGCTCACCGACTGATGGAGTTTGAATTTTACTTTCACCACTGGAAACTTCACCGATGCTGAGTAAATTTGAGATGTTAGCGGAGAGGTGAAGTTGGATGAAGCCATCATATTCTCTGGCTAAAGCATACATATCCAAACCACTTTGAACGGTACCTGGTATAAGTTCATCCGTTGCGCCAACATTCGCGGTTGAGTCTTTTTTCGACTGCGCTAAATACGTGTCATTAACCACTTCTTTTAGTCTAACGACTTGGTTATTTAACGTAATAACACGTTGGCCTCTTGATACTGATACTTGGCCATGCTGTGCCAATGCTTTGATGAGCAATGATTCAGACTGGCCTTCTGCCGGTTGCGTGAATGCAATGTCGAGTAAGGGTGAGTTGGTGTCAGTTAAGATATTATTGGCAAATTCAGTACCGAATGTGACCGCTTTATTACCGCCATCGAACTGCTTAATAATATTTTGTACATTCAGGCCGTTTTCTTCACCGTCTGTCGTTGTGACCTCGATAACCTGAAATTCTATTGATAGCACACGGTTTACGGCTCTATTCAATCCGAGTATGTATTTTTCCATCGCATTAACATGCTCAGGGGTATCGCGTAATAAAATATTCGACGCCACTGGATTAGGTCCGATAAACCCTTTTTCAGATTTCATCTGCGCTAATACCGACACCAGATTTGTCCACGGATCTAACTCAGCCTCAACACCCTTAAAGCCTGATGCATTTGTTAATGACTCACTGGTAACGGCCACAGTGGATGAGCCGCCAGCGCCTTGCTCACTTGAACTGCCGCCTGTATTTTTCTCTTTGCCCAAAAAGTATTTGTTGACCCCTGGTGCGAATGCAACGGATACCGTCTTATCTTCAAGCGCTTTTAATGTGATTTTTGAATCATTGATAGTGTATGAATAACCCGACGCCAAACTGACTTTTTCTAGACCATCACACACATCGCGGTTTAACGCGACGGTGATCCGTTTACTCGAATCTACATCGTTACCATACACCACATTTACGGGTATCGTTTTTGTCAGTTCTTGCAATATCAAATTGATGGGCGCGTCTTTGAATACACCAAGTTGCTGTGGGCTGTAACACCAATCCGGCATGTCCTTTCTGGATTGCTTCAGTTTTGGCACAAACCATTTGCCAGAATGCTTTACAAACTGATAGTCATTAGCGTTATCCTGCTCACGCACTTTCACTTGCAGGTTTTCAGTTTCTTGAACTGATTCTGTGTAACCTCTTGAATGACATCCTGACAATAAAACCATTGTTGATACCGTCAGCGCCATCGTTACTTTGTTTATAATATTCATTCATCAATCCTCGCAATAGAAGCGATTAGCTTTAATGTCATACATTTCAACAACATTGTTTGGTCTGATACACGCGCCGATCACGTATTGACGAGCGATTTGTTCCAAAATATCTTCATATGAATCACCTACAAGCGTTACATTGCTGTATTGTTCTAAGCGATCATCTAGCGCCCATACCACTTCATGACTTGGCAAGAACTCGTCGGTCAGTCTGACAATGTTCGTTTTCAGTAGGCCTTGCGTTAATTCAAAATGAGGCATTTTTGCTGATACCACTTCTTCAAAAGGCACTGCACTCACTTGCAAATAGGAATCTTGGTCTTCTTCAGCCCCAATGATTTCAACAAATGAATTTGCTGATACCACTGTGGAAAAAAGTAACAGTGTTATACTCAATAAATATTTCATTTTCGTTCCCCTTTAATTCTGCTTATTTGCAATAGTGATTTGTATTTGGCCTTCCTTTGTTCCGTCCATTGAGCGGCCTTTAACAACCTTAAAGAAAATATTGACCGCATTTTTCTTGTTGTTAATGGCGTCAGAGAAAGAGTGAATATCATCTGCCATGCTGGTTGATGGCATTCGTAAACTATGCGGAAGGGTAACTATTAGTGGCAGTGACTTTTTGCTAAATACGGCTTCGTAATTCCATCTGTCTGAAAAATAATTATTCAGTGAGGTGAGTAGATCACCTGCTTCGATGAGCGCATCTTCATCATCGTTACTTGCGATGTATAGCGCTATCTCATTTGCGGTACTTCTTTTCATTAAATCCATTGTGACTGATTTATCGACAGGATTACCGAATGCGACACTTTTTGATTGTGATTGAACTAATCGGTCAGACTGCCTATCCAAGTCGTTAACTGCCTGATAAATATCATTTTCAATTTTAACCACTTGCCTTGTTGCATCTTTCAATTCAGATTGAATTGATTGCATTTCAGCCTCTGCATCGAGGGCAGCAAATTCGACTTCAGCAAGATTTATTTTTTTTGCTTCGCCGGTAGAAGCTATGAGTGTTATGCCTCGTAGTAATAAATCCTTGGTATCTGACACATACAGAACGCGACTTCGTGCATCTGCAACAAACGCTAAGTCATATTGCATACCGACTTGATCTAACACATTTGTCCAACGATCACCTTTTGACCAAGTGATCTGATAGTTGCGCATCGTGTTGTCGGTGAACATGACTTTCCAATCATGCGGAACGATTTTCGTAACGGCCATACCCACTGGTATTTTATAACCCGCTTCCTTTACTTCACCTTGCTGCGCTAGCACTTTCGATGGCGCAATAACAAGCACGACAGACATAAAGATAATTACCAAGATTTTCATAACTAATCCTTCTCTTTTGCTTAGCAATAACATTACAACATAATTTACTTATTGTCCACCTGATAAGTGCATTGTATTCAGAGAGCTTTTAGCCACTTTTAATAGCGATTCCAGCTTTTTGTTTACTCTCGCTCTATATTTGTAGTGGTGCTTCGGATTTTTACCTTTTTCATTGTAATGGTAGCGACCTACACCGAGCCACACATCACCAGCTCGTTGGATTTCTAGTGATAATAAATGGGTAGCCGCCTCTATATTTTTGCAACCATCGGTTCTGACTTCTTCAAGGTTGTAGCCGAGTGCAAGCAATTCTTCACTTCTAACATCATTGATTTGCATTAAACCGTAATCGTATGTTTGATTCTGGTTTTTTATCTTTGAATCCTCATCACCATATTCTGTTAAAAGCACAGACATCAACACTAACTCATTCACATTAAATGCCTGTGATTGCCAAAATATACAGTTTTTAAATGCTGAATATTTTTTAAGCTGCGTTTTTTTATACAACGTATCACGTACTGGATAAGTGGTGCTTGCATTCGCATTGGCCAACGGCGTGAGAAAGAACGCTATGGTTGCAAAACTTGCTGTGATCAGCATGTTTTTATTGCTCCAATTACTTAACATACTATGACCTCCCCTGTGACATCGTTGATGGTTTTTTGGATAAAAGCTGGCATTGCTTGTTGCTGGGTTTTATACATTTCTGCATCTGCGGCTCTATTGCTGTCATTTTCAGCAATAACCTTTCTGCAAATGCCTGAATCCCAACTGACATTCATTAATCCGCTGGTTGGTTTCCAAGTAAAAAGCAGACCATAACGACGACTGATATCTGCAAACACCGCGTTTAGATAAACACGGTCATTGGCATACCAGCTCACTTTCATATCTTGGATCTCGGAATTTTGGAATTCGGCATCGTAAGGTCTAGGCAGGATTTGACTCATTAAATCGATGAGTTTCACATCTCTACCAAAGCCTCCTTCAATTAATTTTTCGCCGCTTGCTATCATGGGATCTACCGCTGGGGCTGCTTTGGGAATGATGATTTCAAATGTTGCTTGTGCAGTTGGCGATGTTAACGGTGTGGCTATTGCTGTAATGATGAGTAATACAGCGTAATGATCTGTTCGTTTCCAAAATGGAGTCGCGTTTTTTACTTTTGTTCCCATTCGCTGCGAGAAGTGCCTGATGATCTGAGTGATGTTCATTTTTTTCATTTTGCAGATCACGTTCAGCGCCAACATCACATATAAGATTTCCCACATCAACGGAATAATCGCGCCGAAAAATATGCACAGTAGTAACAGAATAATATTACCAGCCCACATCGACGCATCGCCCTTGCCTGCGATTGGCCACTTGGCACTCATTCGCCAATTATTTAAACTGCCGGAAGTGAGGTCGTAGTCATCGTATTTATTGTTACTCATAATTAGACTCCTGATGAGATTTTTAAAAATTCAAGCTCACTTATCTGATTGTTCTGTCTAGCATTTGTAGCAGATGTCATCATCGAGAAACCATGCTGATCCACCATGTCATTAATAATCACTGACATATTCTGCATACCTTCATCCTTCAGCCTGGTCATAATTTCGAGTCTCACATCGGCATTGAGCGGTAAGAACTCTTGTAGTGCGATTCGTCCACCGCCTTCACGCTGCGCTAAATACTGGACGAGAATGGCTTTTACACCTGATATCAGCTGCAACACTTTTGATTCTTGCACTTCACTGGGATAATAATTTGCGATGCGTGTGAATACGCTACTGGCTGAATTGGCGTGGATCGTACCTAAACACAAATGGCCTGACTCTGCTGCTTTAATCGCAATATCAACAGTAATCAAATCTCTTATTTCACCGACCAAAATCACTTCTGGTGAACGTCTTAATGCATTGCGAAGGCCACTTTCAAATGACTTTGTATCACCACGTATTTCATCAACCGATGCCTGCACAATCAGGCTCCCGTTGACGCACTTATAGTCATGCACGTACTCAACTGGCGCTTCATATGTCAAAATAAATAACCCGCTGTTCGGATCTGGATTTTGTGCTCGATGACGGATAGACGCTGCTAGCGTGGTACTTTTACCACTACCCGTTTCACCCGCAACGAGCACAAGTCCTTGGCGTGGCATTAATGCTTCTGCAATGTTTATATCTAAATTAATGTCAGCTGGCAGGGGTGTCTCACTACTAATGGAACGGAGAGTAATGGCAATACCTCTTCCTCGATACGGCACACTAAACGCACTCGCATTGATACGATATCGATAAAATTGTCCACGTTCTAAACCTGGTATCGATACAGCCTCATCCACTTCAACGCCTGAGTTGACGGACATTGGCGCAGATTTATCGCGAGTGAGATAAGCTAGAAATCCATCAACTTCTGTCGATGTGAGTTTCTTCGTTGTGATTTGAAACGGGATACCATCTACTTTAATTGTGATTTCTCTGTCAGTTAAAAAAACAATATCTGAAAATCCACCAGCCTGTTCCACATGCAGTAATATCTTCATTATGTCGTCCGGTTGATAGACATTCACCACGGGCAACATATAAGCATTTTTATCTAATACCTTAGCCATTATTTCATCTCCAACTCAGTCGTGTTCATCACAACCCCATTGGGGAAAATACTTTGAATTGGCGGCAATTGAGGTATCGCTTTCCATTCAAATCGATTGGTTAGCAACGTTGGATTGGTTTTTATGTTGATGATGACGTCATTGATGGACATCGTTGTTCCACCTCCGACAACCTCATTAAACTGCTCACTCACTTCAAGTTGCTCAATCATGTTTCGGTCACTTAACAAGTGGTATCTCACCAACCCTTGCACATCAGCTGTTAACATCGCAATTTGTGATGTGGCCATTCGTTTTGCCTGCTCAACGCCTTGCAGCCAACCATCGAGCACAGCTTGTTGCCATACCGCTATTTCTTCTTTGTTGTCGGCACTTGGCAACACATTAACGTATTTAATGCTCGGATTTTTCACAACAAATTTGATGTAGTCTTTCCATGTTGGGATTTTTGTGATGAAACGAGGATTCGTTCTAATTTGATATAACTGCTCTGCGGTTCGGATTTGAGAGCCGTTAGCTTTATAAACCGTTTTGCCATCCAGTTCATCGATAACGGGCGGCATGATCAAAAAACCTTTGTAGGGTACGACCAATGGGCGTGCGTCATAGGTTTTGTTTAACAGTGCATCTTTGGATTTGAGATATGCCATTATCTCTTGTGATGCCCAGTATTTTCCTGCCTGCAATCCAAAACTTAGACCTTTACTTTTAATTAATCGAGTCCGTAGCGTTTCCTCTGATCGCTTTTGCTCACCAATACTCATATCTGAGTTTAGTGATAGAAGATAGGTTAAGAATTCAGGGTATTTTTCATTATTCGCTAATGCATCAGGCGTCATTACCACGACGCTTGAAAAGAGCATAACGCTCAGTGTTAGCCATTTTTTCATCGTCCTGCCCCCAATGTTTCTGCATAGGTCACCGTGATAATGCCTAACATTCCGTCGGGTTTTGGCTCTTTAAATGGCATCACTGCGATGTGTGCTTCTTCACCCAGCTCCACACCTAAATCACGCAGCACATATATTGCGGGACGCGCATACACTCTGACTGATTTTGAAATATCGTTTTGTGGAGGGTTCACTGTCAGCACTTGATAACCAGTAAGGTATCCAATTATTTTTAGTGTTTTTTGAAGTGGCAATCGATCATTTAATGTAATAGGCACATCCAAACCATTCGGAATGTATGTCATTTGTTCAGCATACTTATCCGTTTCTTCATTACTTTTACTTCGGGAAGCGATGAAGTTTTTGTTCTCTTCCATGATTTTAATTGACGATTGTATTGCCTTAGCGCTTTGCATCAATGCCATATCAATATCGGTCATATCAACCACGTTATAAGCTGTTTCTTCTTTTTTAGTAGATGCACAGCCACAAACGAGCATTGAAATCAGTATTGCCAACGTCGTTGATTTGATATGTTTCATTGCGCTCACTTCACTTATCATGTAATAATTAGGTATACTTTAATATAAATTTTTGCATGTTGCAATATTGATATCACTATGAACTATATTGATGAATTGTTAGCTGGATGTAATGACAAGAGTATTCACAGCGACAGGGTTATTCGCTGGGCAAACAGATACTTATCGCTTAGTAACGATAGGTCTATCTATGCCTTTTGTGACTGGTTTATCGCTGAGATCTTGCCGAAAGTCACGGTGAAATCAGCAAATAATTACAAACGAAGCTTATTACTTCACATTACTGACCAAAATTTAATCAATTATATTCATGTAAACGCATCTGATATCGCACACAAACAGAAAGATAAATCCAAGAAAAAGTCGAAAAGCATTTGTTGGGACCAGTTTTTAGCCGTTGAAGAAGAGCTCACCCATGCTCAAAATTCACATTTTTTCATTAGCGATTGGCTACGCAGCTCTATTCTCACAGGGCTTCGGCCAAAGGAATGGTGCGACGCTGGCATTTTCCATGATTTAAAGGGCAGGTTAGTTCTCAAGACACGAAACACAATCAAGGCTGCTACAACGCATGATGGAGAAGAATACGAATTAGCTTCTCATCGTATCATTCCGCTTATGAATTATGATGTGGCCGATATTGAGTGCATCAAACGCCATCTTGCTTATATCAAAATATCGTTGCTAGAGGGTACTTACGAGCAGTGCTACAAAATCGCAAGACAACGACTTTATTACGTGAGCAAGAAATTATTTCCAAATGAGCCACCTATCAATCTTTACACAGGCCGACATCAATTCTCTGCTAATTTAAAAAAATCAGGTGTATCTAGTGAGTCTATTGCACTGCTTATGGGGCATAACGACATTACAACAGCGAGGCACGCTTATGGTGCTAAACGCCACGGTGAAATGGATGTGATTGACATTGAGAGCACTGAAGAAACGATTAAATTGTTTCAAGAATTATTTGCTGATTGATGTCAAACCGCTCGATTGAACGGCACTTTTCACTTTCACATTCCTTGAAAAGCCACTTGTATTCCTGACGATATCATTGCTGTGAGTGCGACCCCAACAATCGTAGACGACCATAGGGTGAAAAACGCTCTCCACTTCTCTTTATTGCTCCAATTCACCGCTGCATATACGGCAGCGAAGAAGAACCCAAATTCTGCACCGGCGATAACGCCACCTGCTATAGCGCTCATGATAATTTCCATCGGATCTATCCTCTTAAAGTTACTTTAAGTCAAAAATGGGATACCCCTTCTTGCTGCAACCTCTAATATTTCGTCGATCACATCTTTAACGATATCCTTGCTCACCGTGTTTTCATCGCTTCTTCTGCGTTGGATTTCACTTTCTGCTGTACCGCCGTTATAGAGTTCACCCAACAGTGACAGGCCACGATTTGACCCTATTTTGGCATTAATCTCATCTTTAATGATTAAATCATCAGGGTTACTACTATTTGCCCAAAGCATTTGTGGGCCAACAGGAAACTTAAGCACTTGACTGAATTGCCCTTCATTTGTTTTATAAACATACAATAAAGAACTGCCGCCCTTTTTGGGACCATGAACCGTATTATCCGTTAGCACCGTAAAATCAGAATGACTTAAACTAAACTGGTCTTTTAATGCTTTCACGGCTTCAATCGAGTTACCACCTAAGAAAAAGTAGCTGGTCGCTTGTCTGATCATCGTCGGCGTGAAGTCACCCGCTTCTTGTGACGCCAAGGCGCTATTAATCCCCCACTTGCCGCCTTCACGCATATAACGCTCAACATTCACTACCGTTTGTCTTAAGCCGCTACATTGGTGAAATTCATCCATGAAAAGTCGGCATGGCGATGAACGTATTTCTTTAACGACTTGCTTGTAGTGATCCAAATATTTTGCATCAACCGCTTTTAAACAATCTGGATTCATAAAGAAATCGCCGCTCCCCAAATACAGCGCCAGCATAAACATGATGCCATTTTGTCTTGGGCCAATGATTTCATCTTTGGTGATCACGTTCTGCAAATCGATACTTCTTAATCGTGCAGCTCTAAAGTTCAACGTGGAATGACTTGTAAAAATCGGGTATTTCTTCGCAGATTCTGTCATGCGCAACACGAATTCTTTTTTGGGAGAGCTTGGATCGTTGCTATCTCCATACATGCGAAGCAATGACCCTGATTGATTTGCCACGGTAACAAAGTCATTCAGCACTGGCGACGAGAGCACACAACACTCTTGCGCCAATTTCCATTCGTTTGCATCACCTAGCGCTTTTTCAATCTCTACCCATTTCGTATCTTCATACAATTTAAAGTCATTTTCAGCAATCCATTGGTCAACCTCTGGTAAAATGCCTGCGTTGTATGCTGTCGCGCCCTCACTGGCTTTATATTGATAAACTTCTTCGATCAATGCATCGACATAACCTTCCATATTTTCGTGCATTTCGCCTCGTGAGTTTTGAGATAGCAGCAACAGAAATCCAGCAACGAAAGCTCGTTGGTGCATAAATAACGTATCCAGACACGGATTTTTCTCAAAAGGATTGATGTAATCATCGCCTTCTAAACTCAAAACGTATGTAATGACCTTATGCTTTTCGCTGTCAGGCAATCTATCTCTGATCATCTTGTGAATACCAATTGACGATGGTCCCACATCGATGGTTGCCGCAAGTGGCAATATCTTGTTGCCAGGGGAGAGTGTTAATGCAGCTAATATTGAATTGCTCAGTACCGACTTACCTTGTCTTGAACGCGCTATATACAATTCTATTGAGGGTTTCATGATCGGGCTGATCGGCGTCCATGGGAAGCATACACCTTGTAGCGTTCTGAACAGTAAAAAGCCCTTATCCCAGATATTTGCGGTTCGGTCTATCGGCATGAATTTAATGCATTCGCTGATTGGCACATAGGTTTGCGTTGCACTGGTCTTCGCTTTGCCTGCAATCACTGTGTCTGTATAGAGCTCCATTTCGTCACTCTTGTCTTCCAATGTTTGAGACACGCCCCAACCTTGAATGGCTTGGTCTAATCGGGAGTAGTTATACATTAACGTTTCAGGCTCTTTTGCCCATGTTGTGAATGAAACGGCAAAACGCACAAAAGGGTCTGTTTCACTCATTTGCTCTAAATTATGCATTTCTGCTTGTACACGCGAATTATCTGAGCTGAGAAATGAAGTGAATGCCAGCAAATTCTGTCTTAATGACCAATCAAAACCTTTTCCTGACATGATTTTAAATGAAATGCGAAATGGTAGGTTCGAATCAATACTCTCAACTAAAGATCGAAACGGTTTCACGGTTATCGGAAACGTTTCTATCATCCCGCTTTTGTAAAGCATCTGTCCAATCTGCAATTGTCCTGCGTTCTTATACTCAAAGGGTTTACTCGCAATCTGTTCATTTAATTTTGTCCAAAAAAGCTCACTTCCGTCATTATTGGGCTCGCCGTTCTTGGGCGCTTTGATATGCCGCAACTCACCAATCAACTGAGCCTTCCATAAAGGCGATGCTTCTTTATCGTATTGCACCTTAATCACGTTACAGGCATCTTCTGAGTTTAGTGTCTTAGCAAGGATTTTTGCTCTGCCAAGATTGTACATAAATTCTTCAACAATACTTTTGTGTTTCACTATCAGCTCGTTGATAGCAACAAACACATTGGGTACGTCCGATAAAAATAACTCGATATCCGCAGCCTTTGTCGCATTTTCATTTAGCCGCTTTTTGAGCAGCTGCGGTTCGATTAAGCGGAAATCTGACCAAATCGCAATGTGCGACGATTCAAAACACACCCAGTCTCGATTGACCTTGATGTTTTCTTGATAGATGTCCATCAAGTCCAGCCCGATGGCCTTCATCGCATCGACAGACGGCCTTGTATGACGAATTAACTCTCTTTGCGTCTGATTATCATCTTTTTCATAGACCCACTGAACCGTGACACCATCAGATTTGAAAATAGTTTGGAACGCTGACAACAAGTTATTTGCTGCGTTTTTCCACTCTTTTTCACCGGGTATAGCTTGTAGTCCATTGATTTTAAATACGGTGACCAGCGCACCCGTATCTGTCACCAATATATTTGCCTCGGTGTTGTGGCAAAGATCTAAATAATTAAAGGCATGCTCGTTTCTAAATGAGCTGGCAAATTTAAATAATTTATCAATAATCATGACTGTATTCCCTCTAATTCTTCGATTTTCTTCGCCAAGGCAATCGTTATGACGTTTTCATGGTTAGCACTTTCATTTCGACTATCCATTAATTCGACCATCAGCTTTAATTCCGTGTCTTGCATCTCTCGCAATGTCAGTTCGTCTTTTATTAACGCGATCACTTCATCTGGCAACATATAATCCGACCTCATATGCCCGTTGACTCAGTAGTTCCATCTCACCCTTTTTAACTGAGCAATTTATTTCAAATGGACCTATCGAGCTGATTTTGATCCCTGCATTTCTGAGTTTTTCAGCCCTTATCGTGGTCATCGTTCTCATCATGTCATGATAAAAAACGGATGATGCGCACCTGCGTACTGCTAATGCCCGACAAAACATGCGATTGATAATGCCTGTGCTCATCCACCCAATCATTGACTTCATTTCTAATTTGGCAGGTAAATAGTCTTGCTGTTCATGAGCGCTTTTCTGATACTCATAAAGCTCTAAAATTCTGATTTCACTCTTCACCAACTCGGCCATGGTCAACAAAAGCGACTTCGGCACTATCGCTTGCATGTTGCGATTAAACTGGAAATAAACGTTCAAGTGGTCGAGGCGTTCCGTTAGTTGCACTTTTGCATAATAGTATTTGGTTGGATCGGTGTAATAACCTGCAATTTCGTTATCAAAGCTTCGAAAACTCGGCAATGAGTTGATGTCTTGCTTTTTAAATCGTCCTGCATCGAATTCAATCTCTGACAACAAATGAGATACCTCCGCATTGGTGAATCTCAACGTTTTACTGATTGCGCCCTTGCACTCATCACTAAAGTAATTTTTTGAATACTTTGTGATACTTAATTTCGGCTCAATTTCTTCGTGCTTGTCATTGGCGCTACACTGACTAGCAGTTAATTTTTGATGCGCATTTAAAATAACTTTAAATAGATAAGACATATCTGTGAGATCTGTTAAATCAAGAGACTTGCCGGTTAACTCGTAATAGAGCGTACAGATATCATCATCGAAAAAGTCAGTTGATAAGACTTCGCTATCTTCTAATCGTGATTGCAATAAGATGGCATCGACCGCAGATAGGTTAGTGAACAGTATTGATTCTTTGATATTCGCTACTGTTTGCCCCCTTGATATTGATTCTGAATCAATCAACCAAAAGGGCTTGGTGTGGTCTGATTCATCAAAGAGTGCAAGTTTCATTGGCAAAAGTTTCAATTTGCTTTTTGATTAACGGCCAATTTTGGGTTGAATTGATTTTTGCAATGTAATCCCACTGATTTCCAGCATGTCTTTGCAAATAAGTCATGTTTGGCCAATATCTCAACTTAGCGAAATACGATGCTCTTTTGTCATACAGATCGTCATCCATCTCGCATAAGCTATTGGCAAGACTCTCTAGACTATACCCCTGAATATTAAGGTATATTGGCGTTTCGTGGCATCGACTATCGAAATAAGTTGTTAAACAAACAAAGCCGTTCATGAGTTCAGAATACTCATCACTGGTGACTTCGCTATTGGGTAGCGAGAAATAAATTCTTGCTAACGCATTAATGTCTTTTTGCTGCAATTCTGGGCAATACATCACCTGCCCAGCTGAAGCGTATGCTGCATATCCCAGCCGTGACGATTGAAAGCAAATCTCACATGCACTGGCTATTTTATTCGCCTGTACATCTTGATCATAAACGCCACTGACTGAGACAAAGCGCAACATACCTTTCGCTCGTTCTTGCCACCCACAAAATAGGCATTTACCCTTGTCGCGTTTGTGAGCCTTGGCAACTTCTTTTGGGTTTAACAATAATTGTCCTCGGTCTAATGGGATATTACGAGCAACCGACAATTTAGAACGTAGTAACTTCATAATATCCCCCTTGACTGCGGCTTACAGGCCATATTTAGACTTGTCTACTGAGTCGGCAGTACCGTCCACACCAAGTAGTGTGTCACCGAACAAGTAAGCTGAGGCGCCAAGGTACATTAAACCGCCTGCTGCGACAGCACACAGAATAATTGAGAACCAAACACCTTTGTTTTGACCGTTTGGTTCCCCTGCTCCTTTGAACAAGAAGAATGCCATCGCTGCAAACCCCAGTCCGATTAGGAATGAGCCACTAATCAAAGCTTGTGCGCCCACTTCAAATAGACCCATAAGATTTTTTAACACCTTTTGTACGCCTTTCACTTCTTCTGCGTGAGCCATATTCGGTGCCAAGATGAGTGCAAAAAATGTATAGTATTTAATGCGAGCGTTGCTGAGTAACTTAGTTAATTTGTTCATGATATTGTTTCCTATGCCAAAATTTCTGCTATACCATCGAGGAATGGTACAAGTTCTGCGACCAGTTTTGTTGTTGCTTCAATTCTCATGAAGGCTACTCCGGCAAGGGCAAAAAATACTGCCTTCTTCTTTGTATCCTCTTTTTCATGCTGAGAACCAATTTTCAAAACACAGTTAATTGAGTTTCCGATACCAATTAGTCCAAAAAACTTAATCACTGTTTTTAAAAACAATTTAATCACTTCTTCATGACTGCCTCCTGGATTAACAGTGTCATCAACTCTCCAAGATAAAGGGTCGTTAGTTCCTAAACTGATTACCCCTGAAAAAACGGTTTCATCTAACGCATTGATCCAACCTGCGATGTAAATGGCCATTGCCGATCCGACTGCGCATGCTATCGTTGCTGTTACTGACGGTGGCTGTCTTGTTTGCATTTGCCCCATACTGGACATCTGCTTTATGTTTATGAAAACCAGCGCCGCAAACGCGATACCTACAACAAAAAAGAATGATATGTACACTGCACCTGCAGCATGAACCGTTTGTATCCAGCCCACTACGACTTCGGTTCCCATATCTTTTCGCTCCCTTAGTTAAAGGCATCTGCCTTTGATTGGCGTGTATCGCTCGCCAGAATCAAATGTGATGCAACCCGTAATGGCTATGTCTGATATCGCTCCAAAACCATTTAACTCTGTGCCTTTTTGGATCTTTAGTTCTTTACCACTTTCTATCTCGCGTATCAGCGCCTTGCCTGCTACAACACTAATGACTTCGTATTGTTTACGCTTTGAGATGTCTAATTTGTTGTTCTGCTCTTCTTTAAACGCTTTTAATTCCTGCGTCACTTTTGCTAAGCCTGCTCTAAATTCACTTTGTATGGCATTGAGCTTTTTGGACTGATCTACAAATTTGTTGTTGCCGTTACTTAATAGCTCGTCATAGCTCGTTTTAATCTCTACTACCTGCGCGACAATCTCACGATTGGACTCTTGAAGGTTTTTGATGGTGACCGCAATAGACTCAAACGCCTCATTCGCAGATGCTCTTGTACTTTTTAGCTCATTGCGTAAATCTACAATTTCTTGCTCAAGCTCTAAGATAACTTCAGCTTTAACGGGTGCTGCAACGGTTTCATTTACTTCTGTTGCTTGGAACCCACCGCTTTTCTTAGCAGCTGGTGTTGATGGCGTTGATGGCATTTGAAGAAATAACAACAGCGCAAATAGCACTACGACACCGATCACCACATATAACGCCAACTGGTTCTTAGTCAGCTTTTTCTTGCCTGTCTTGCCGCTGTTATGTTCTGCTGCCACTTCTTGCGCAGCCTCTTTTTTTTGCGGCATCACCATATCAACGTCTATTTCGTCAACATCATCCAAACCTGATTGCTGATCATTGATAACGAATTCAATGTCGTCTGTGTAATCATCATGATTGGGGTAATTACCCGCTTCTATGTTTGCGCTCACTTTAACCCACTTATCTGGTATATGTTACGTACATTCAAATATAAAACAAAAAACCAACAATTTGAACAAATATTTTAAATTTTTTTTACTTTTATTGGGTGTAGGTGCGAATATTCTGGGTAAACCAAGGCGCTTCAGCATCCGATGTGAGCATAATGCCAACAACGGGCATTTCTATAGGATCTACAATAACTGTGGGCGGTATATTGAATTCTTGTGCGGCAATCTCGGCTGTCATATCACCAACGCCTTTTGCCACGCCCATGACGATATCCAGTGGATCACGCTCATTGACTTTGATGACTTGGCCGTTTTCTGTAATTACTTCATCAGTAAGTGTTAAGTACATTTCGCCAGCGCCTTTTAAGGCTCCGCTAAATACCAGTGCTGACCAGCGATAAAGTGTATGATAATCGGTATCGGTTGTTAAACCGGTTTCCATTCGACCATCGGGTGAGACAACCACACCTTCAAACGGCGTTGTGATGCCATTTTTGGATATCGTTTTAGTTGTAATAACAATAACGCCATCTATTCGTTGAAATTCGCCCATCACAATTGCGGATTCAAGCTCACCTTCTAACAGCGTTAACCTGACAAATTTCGAACTGTTATCTGTGTTTATGTAGTTGTCGATTTTCGCTGTCACAACATCACCTGTTGTCAGCTTGTTTAATACCGCTGTCGGTGCTGCACTCGTTTGGCCATTGGCCACTGATATGATTTGGCCATCTGGCCCGATAACGCCCGTTTCCGTTCCACTGGCAGTTTCTATCGGTTTATAGTGTCTCACTAACGATCCAGACGCTTTAGGTGTTTGCACTATTGATACAATGCTTGCGTAGGCATTTATCCGGCTCTCAATTGCTTCGATACGCTCCTGCTCTCTCAATATTTGCTCATCGGATTTTTTATTTCTTGATTTGTCTTCAGTCGGAAATACCCTTTCACCGGGCTGAACGACAGGTGCTGGTTTCACTTCTTCTTTTTGGGGTTGTGGTTTATTTATTGAAAAATCTAAGGGCTCACCTGATGCTTGCTCTAATACCTTAAAATTCGGCAGGTAAGTGTCACCTGATTCTTTCGTGTTTTCTGCTATTGACGCTTCTTGTTCCACTAAATACTGCGCTTGCTCATAATCGATTTCGGCTTCATCGGTACTCACCTCCGTCGCGTCAGGGTTTTTTGAAATGGATACTGTAGAGTTAATTCCCATCTCGCTTTCATCTGTAAGCATGCTGTACATGTAAAATGCGGATATCCCAACCACAACAGCTGACAATTTATAGACTTTTTTCGCTTTGACGGGCAGAGTCATCCACGCCTTTTTGATGCCTTGAAAAAATTGCTTCATGATTTGGAATCCATAGTCGAGTAGTTATGTACCAGTTCGGCAGGCAGCGCGACTTGCACCATGCCGTCTTCAGTCACAACCACCATTTCATAGTCAATATTTCTTACCGCATAAACCTTCCATCCATTTGGACCATATGTGATCCGCTCATAGTCTTCAGCCAATTCATGCCTCGTTTTTACAATGAAAAATCCGTTGTGGTACCAAACGCTAGCAATTTGCGGCAATGACACTGGGATCACATTTGCTTTCGCCGGTGGATTAGTAAAAAACTGATCTAGCTCGTCAATGTTGATGTCGAGTATTGAATTAGTCGATGACGTAATTGCGGTGCCATTGGCAGAGTTTGTTAATTCATATTCCGTATTTGGTCCGATTTTCGGAATTTTATAGGTGATTTTAAAATCTGTTGTGCCGTGAATAGTGTTCACTAGGATGAACATCAATGGATCATCAAGACCTAGCAATTTCACTGTATAATTTGTTGTTTCGTATTTTGCTTTGGCATTCAAAACAATAGTATGAGTAATCGGCTTATCCCCTTGCGAATCAATTTCTTCGTAAGCGCTATTACCTGGTAATGACCACTCTATTGGCCATGGCTTGCCGAGCGTATCTAAGAAACTAATCACTGTATTGAATCCTTCGCGTGTGCGAATTGTTGGCGGCTGACCTCCGGGACTCAGATTCATAACAACGACATCTTGAGAGGGCGTTAATGGTGTTACTTGTGAGCTTTTTGCTTCTAACAACATTTCAGACATCAATTTTACTTGTCTAATTTGTTCTGGCGTCATGCCTGCAAACAAT
This sequence comes from Shewanella aestuarii, assembly GCF_011765625.1. Lineage (NCBI taxonomy): Bacteria > Pseudomonadati > Pseudomonadota > Gammaproteobacteria > Alteromonadales > Shewanellaceae > Shewanella > Shewanella aestuarii. The sequence continues at coordinate 33,912 of NZ_CP050315.1, read as the reverse complement.
CCCATAATCGCCTCTTCATGGATACCGTCTTGACTTTCTTTGAACTCGGCTTTTGGGAAATTACCACTATTAACAATATTTTGATTAGTTTGTACTGGTGCCGATGATGGGGCGACTTGAACAGATTGTACTGCGGGTGTGGGTTGCGTGATTTGGTTTGGGATCACAGCATTATCGACTATTCCATGTGCTGCTGGTATGGGTTCCACAATCACCTCAGTCGGTAACACGATGTCAGCTGTTGGGCTTGATGATGTTGTTTCTGCCATGGCCACAGTAGTCAACAGTAGCATTACAATCGGCAATCGCGTTATGGTCATGATCATGTCTAACCCCTTGGCTCCATGTTCCAAACGTGAATAGCCATACCCTTGTCATATTCGGTGTTATCCACTCTTAACGCAGTAATAATGACCGTCCATCGTCTTGCTGCTGACACCTTCTTCGGGTATTTCTGGGAAATTAATACAGGCACTTCTATCAAATAAGCCTTCTTACCATCGATTTCGCCTTCTTTTTTGATTAACGCAACCCCATCAACTTGTGTGATGTTAGCGCCATTATCTTTAGCAATATCTTCTAATACACCAATTCGATTTAATTGCTCTTTGAATTTCACAATGCCTTCTTTAGTAAAGCAGCGTTGTAGAGAGCGAGTTAATTCTTCTTTGTAAGTCGCAAACATAAACGTGTAACTAGAACGTACACAATCTGCAGCCCAATCGCCTATACCTGCTCTTGATAACGTTGGCTCACTTAATGGGATTACTTCTGTTAAACGCCCCGCAGGATCGACGGTGAAATATTTTGCTACAGCATCGGGACGGGTGACTTGATAAGCAATAATGGCAAACGCAACCATCAGCACAGCACTTAAGATGATGATGAGTTTCTTCTGAAAATTGATCATATCTTGTAGCTTATTGAACATGATCAACTTCAATGCGATTTGAGAATTTTGACTTGCAAACTTAATGGAAGCTTTTTGGCCTTTTGCCACAGAAGATTTATTTTCGTTTTCCATAGGTCCACCATTCATATCAATATACGTAACTTATACATCATAAGTGAATTAGGTTCAACAAAAAATAACAAAAAGACAACATCTATCCGATCAGCTTACGCATGGGACAATTTGATTTAATTACGGTAAATCAATAGATTAAAATAATATTCGTGACTGAATATTTTTTTGAGATGAGAAATCTGGTGTAAATGGATACACCTTTTGAGATCACGAAGTTAATTCGCTTAAGGTTGGGGTATTTTGGCGTTGCTATTTTGAGATTGTTGGAGCAGGTTTTCGACAGTTTTTGGCATATTAAATTGATTGTGGAGCATCGGGTGATGCGCATCCGCAATCGCGGTTGACTCTTCTTTGGTGACCCTTTTGCGGTTTACCAAATCATATTCAAACGTTCTCGCAATATAACCGATCAGACTCATATCAGGGATTGACTCTATGCGTGGCTTAACACTTGTGGCGCTTTCATATTGTGCGTGATACTTGAAAACCTCTTGTATCCATTCATGGCCCTCTTTGAGCGTGTCTTCAGAAATCAACTTAGCTCTTCGCGATAAACGCGCCGAAAATTCTTTTTGTGACTCTCTATTTAATTCGTTTAGCGCAAAATCTACCGCAGCATCAATGTAATCAATATCATTGGTTTTAATGTGACCTAGCATGCTCCACGATAATGCGTTTATATAGCAATCTCGCTGACTTTGAATGCTCTCTTCCAGTGTATAGTTTGGAAAGCTATTCTGAAATCGGTGGTGTGAATACATTTCTTGAGTCGAATGTAGATAAGTCCCATTATACGTATTGTCCAAATACTTTTTAGTATAGATAGGCTCTATGCGAAGTATAGCTGTATGTTCATCAAGATGCGGCCTCACAGGGTTTGCACTTGCTATTGCTCGTCCTACGTTTTTTACGCACCCCCCCAGATAATTCGCAACAAATGACGCTTGCCCAGCGATCCTTTGGTTATGCTTATAAACTCGCTCATTAATGTAGTTGAGCTTGTTGCTTAAATTTCGGTTTTCCCTCAGCGCAACACTCTGGTTGCTCAGATTGATCAGATTATGCGTAATTCGATTGGTATCTACTATTCCAATTGGTAGTTTTGCCATAGCTAAATTCTCACCGTCAAATTCAATAAATTTTGTGCGATGGTTTTGTTATCGTCCACTTTGAGAATATCTGGCAAACAATCGACAGCCGCAGGCTGACCGTCTAATGGGCGAGTAATGACATCGAGTAAATCCAATCCCGTCAGCGTTTCGCGGTTTGCCATATCGATAATTCGCTCTGGAAATGCCATAAAAGCAAATGGCAGGGTTTGTGATCCTTCCAACTTCTTCATCGGATCAACAGCGCGACAATAGGCAGACAGATCCTCGATTCTTTTAAAATTGATATCGAAACCAGTCTTGATTGCGAATTTTTGCGACAAATAGAAATCATCTGGTACATCACCAAAAGATTTTATATTGGCACCTTCCCTTTTAATCGCTAGTGAACGTGATTTAGCCAATACAAAATAATTAAAATTTGTGATCTCATTTTTTATCTCATCGACTAAACCTTTGCACGTTGCAAATGCATTATCTGACAAATGTGGTCTGATCTTGAGCATGTTTGCGCTTAACAAAGCAAAATCACGCCTGTCTTTCGTTGCTTTGATGTGAGTTTGAACCTCAGCAAACAACTGAGCGTTATGCTGATGAAGCCAATCGGGAAAAATTCGGGGTTGATCTGCCAGAAATGCAATATTTGGCATATAACGCCCAGCGAGCTCTAGCGTGAACGTATAATCGTAACAGTTTCGATTGAGGTATTCTGCGTGAGACTGCTTAGTTGCTTCGCTCTGAAAATCGTAAATGAAGCGCTGTAATAAGTCCTTTGCAATGGGATGAACCCAGCGAGATCCCGTTCTGTCTATGCAGTCACTTTGCAATTTTTTTAAGTCACTGCGTCTTTTCTCGATATCTCCTAGTGCATGGTCTACATGCGATATTTGTTCGGCAATTGCTGCATTATTGTTTTGAATGCCCGATAAATTTCTGTTGGCTGCTTGGGTTGACAGCAATTGACTATAACCCCTGAAAAACTGATACATACAGCCTCCCTCCACAAACAGATAACAACAAAAATAGGACATGATAAGTACATTAAAGCATAAAAACCTAAAACCTTAAAGTAACTTTAATTGAAAAAAAATACCGGCTTTCACCGGTATGATTCAATTTAGTACATAGTGAGCGCTGGTGGCTCTAAACCTGCGTCGGAATCCTCTTGAGGTGCCTTGGGCTTCTTCGGCTTCGATGCAGGTTGATTTTTCAGTAATTCAGCCACATCAGATGACTCAAGTTGCGACTGTATGCTTGCGATTTTGGAGTCTGCGGTTTCATAATTGGCAACGTTAGTCACCACATCACTTCCACACACCTTCCAGATTGGCTTGTCACCGAGTTTTGCATGCGTTTCAGGGTGAGTTGCAAATGATTTAATTAACTCTAACGCTAAATTCGGATTCAATTTCGGGGCATTAGTCACTTTTGAGAATTCCGCGACATCTTCACTGTTATGCAACGTACTTAACTTATTAGAAAATGCCACAAAACTCGAACCAATTTTGTCTGGGCGATTTAACTTTAAAATGTTATTCACTAACGCAGCGGTGTAGTTATCCATTGCTGATTTAGATTGTGCTATCCAATCGCTAGGATGTTTTTCTACATTCTTTGATATTTCTAAAGCAGCAAATTCACCTAAAGTACGGTTTAGCTGAGAAAAGAACAGCTCACTTTCATTGCCAACCTTGTTCGCGTGCTCTTTGATTAATGCCTTTTGCACCGTGTTTAACTCTTCACCACTGATCAGCTTTTTGGCAATTGGCATCACACTATTCGTGATGGTCAAATAATAACCCTTTAGCTTGCTAGCTGCGTCCATTCCAACAAGCGACTGCGCTCTAAGCATGATTTCAGCCATATCGAAATGCACATTCGACTTAGTGCCTACTGTGTCTAACATTTTTTCGTACTGTGCAAAGGCTACCCGTGAATAACCCAAAAACTTTGACCAAGTTCTTGGTGTAGCAAATGGCTCGCCATTTTTGCTTTTGGTGATCGTGGAAAACAGCTCTGGGTTTTGTTCAAAAAACTCACCTAAATATGCGTCACCTCGTTGATGTGGCGCACCTTTAGCTGTCATCGCTCTTTTGCACCAATCTTCAGCCGTATCAAACACCATCCAATTTTGGCGGCGTGAAGCGTTTGCTGATGAGGTGCTTGAAATGTTGGTACCATCAAGTTTGCCGAGGTTGCCCGTAGAGCCTACAAACGTATTGTCACCGATGCTGATGTTTTGAAAGCCTTTACGCTCCATCAGTGATAAACACATATTTTGTATACCTGGTAGGGCGTTTGGCATATCGTCTAACAATAGCATTGAGCCACCAGCATGCTTTAGATTGTCAAATGCCAACGGTGGTGCAGATAGCGTGTATTTTTCACCTTCTACATCGACAACCACAGGCACACCACTCACCACTGTTTTTGATGTTTCGCCACTCAGCTCAAGCGTGACAATGATGAAATCATTTTCAGTAGCCTTAAAATCACCAACAGGATTAGGAACGAAATTAAGCCCCAACTGCTTTGCAGCCCATTCACCTGCAATCATGAATGAAGTTGTTTTTCCCACACCAGGCCGACCCGCAGCATGATGAGGTTCGACTTTATACGAAAAGAATGGCTTGTTAAATTCTTTCATATAAACATCTTCAATCAACTCGTTTCGCTTTTTTTGCTCTGGTGTTGATGGGTTTTCTGTGTAGAAATTGGCAAGCATATCTTGCTTAAGCATTGAGATCAGTTGCTTTGTGCTTACAGACGGTATCGCCAATTCATTATTGTCATCTAATTTCATACCGCCCCCTTACTGCTCATTGATAGTCATAGTTAACGAACGCAATTTTTGCGCATACTCGTTTTCATTAACTTTATCTTTGCGACTCTCTTGTAAAACAATAGTGACGCCTTCGACATGGACGCCGTTGACCATTTTCAGTTCTACTAATGTCGCTAGCGCGTTATAAGTTAACGCATCGATTTGATTGAAATTGGTGATTTCAAGGACTGTGCGATGAGATGCCGAGATGCTGGCTAATGCCATGCAGGTAGCATTATAGTCACCAGCATTTAGTCTCAAATGCAGGATGGTTTTTGGTCCAACATCGGCAGGGTTTGTTACGATTTGATACCCCGTCATATTTGAGACAACAGTTAGCGTTGTCTCAGCCATTTCGAAGTTACTGTCATCGTTATAGACGAGTGTTAGCGGTGTCGATTTTCCTTTAAAAAATGGCACACCCTTTACTTGCTCGTAAGCATTTGCGAATGGACATGTTAAATGGTCCTCTTGCGAAAACTCTGTGAACATGTCTGAAATTAACATCTGCTTCGGCAAGTGGCCTAATAGCATTCCGTCTGTAGATTGATTCATATTGCACCTCTGCGAGATTGAGCTTCATTAACATTTGTTTTCTGAGCGTGAGAACATTATACTAATCTATAACATGATAAGTAGATTTACAAGGAATCAAGATGTCTAAATTGAGAGCTTCCGAATTTATGAGTGAGATGCGTGCTCATGGTTTGAATGATGATATCGCTATTTCTACCATTATCGATTCTGAGCAAGAACCGTGGAAAAGGGTTGAACTGCTCGCGTATATGATTTCTCAATCTACAACTGACCAAGAGGCTCAGTTTTATCTCAACAGTTGTTCAAATATGATTTCATCTCTTAGGGACGAGTTGGTTTATTCGCGACAAGTTAGAAAATCAGAACTGCCACCGAGACTAGACGTTTGGTTAATGTCTTCTACTTTAAAGTTAGCTTCTACTCTAGATTGCTTGTTCGACCCTGATTTCATCCCTGATATAAAACAGAATCTGGTTGATTCATTGTATAACCCATTAGCAAAACGTTCTGAGTACATTGACCAACAATTGATTAGCTTTTTATTAGACAATCATGTTTACCGCAACAATGAAGACATTCACAAAGCTTATATCGAATTTATTGCTGCGATAACATCTGAACCCGAGCTGGACACTAATATAGCCATCTTAGATAAGTTTATTCTTGCCTGCCCCGACGTCAGCTCTATCGAAATTTTTGGCAAAACCTCAATTGATCTTTTTAACAAAGTCGGTCACGAGAGAACAGCTAGCACATTGTTTTCAAGAATGGTTGATGCCGCAACGCAAACCATTGCAGTCGATTTAGAAGATTGCGACATCCCAGAATTTGCGCCTACGCTAAACAATAGTCTATAAGGAATTAGCCCAATGAGCACTCAAAATACGCTAAATTCTCAACCAAAATTACAAGGCGTTTTGAATAAATATCGAAACGTTTTAACGTCTAGTGATCAGTACGGCCTTCCTTCTTACGGGCTGCTATCGCTGATTGCCGAAAAAACCCCAATGTTCATCTATGATCACCCCTCGGTTACTGCGACTTGCTCTACTGCATTTGCCTGTCAAGCTGGCATCTTTATTCATGCTGATACGTTTATTAATTTGTTAGCCGCTGATGCTGAAGCAAAAACGCAGGGCAAAAAGAGTGATGGCGTCCTATTCATGTTGACGCATGAACTTGATCATATTTGTCGTGATCATTTCACTCGTTGTACGCAATACAACGCTCAAATAGCAAATATTGCACAAGATATCCGAATTAACATGGATAAAATTCGAGATTTGAATCTCGAACCCGGCACTTATTTGCGAAACGTTCTCGGCGGTTGGGGTCTTACTGATGAAGAAGTGCAAAAGTTCGGGCATTTTCCCGAAGAGCTAATTTGTGCAATGCTCACAGACGAAGCTAATCAGCAAAACGCGAACAAGAAAAAACAACAAGGGCAACAGCAACAAGGGCAACAGCAACAAGGGCAACAGCAACAAGGGCAACAGCAACAAGGGCAACAGCAGCAAGGCCAACAGCAGCAAGGGCAACAGCAGCAAGGGCAACAGCAGCAAGGGCAACAGCAGCAAGGTCAACAGCAGCAAGGCCAACAGCAGCAAGGTCAACAGCAGCAAGGCCAACAGCAGCAAGGTCAACAGCAGCAAGGTCAACAGCAGCAAGGCCAACAGCAGCAAGGCCAACAGCAGCAAGGCCAACAACAAGGCCAACAGCAGCAAGGCCAACAACAAGGCCAACAACAAGGCCAAGGTCAAGGTCAAGGCCAAGGTCAAGGTCAAGGCCAACAAAGTCAAAGTGTCAACAACCCAAAGATCCCAGATACGGAACAATATCGTAATCTTGGTAATTTTGTTCGGGAACCTAACCCTGCCCTTAATCACACAATGCAAGTTGAGAACTTCATCGAAACGTTAAAAGAGCATGGCTTGGATGGCGTTTTGGATAAGCTTGGCATTAACAAAGATGCTACGGCTGATCAATTACAGGAAATTAAAGACCGTTTTCAAGATCAAATTATGGAATCATTTCAGCGTATTCAGGAAATCAGAGCAAACAACCCATTTGCAGACAAAATGGCTGGCCAGCACATTGAAGAGGCTGTCGGATACGCATTGGGTGAGTTAAAGAAACCAAAGCTAAAAATCGAATCTGTTATTAGAGACATCATCGTAGGCGAGGGTGAAGAATGGCAAATGGATGCTGATATGCCTACCGATCTTTTCTACCAAGACCCTGCATCCATGGGAGTTGAGTATGCGGTTTACGAAGAAAGCATGCAACCCCGCGAAGTTGAAACACTTCCAACTATTGTTATCGTGGATACCTCTGGCAGTCTTTATTCAGATAAAGATACGATGGTTGACTTTTTCTCAATTGCCGTCGGTATGGTCGAGGAAGACGATACAGCAAAAGTATGGGTTTATGCAGCAGACACAGCTGTTAGAGGTAAGCCATTTTTACTGACAAAAGACTCATTAGATGATTGCGTTAATAACCTTGATGTCTGCGGTAATGGTGGCACCGAATTCACTGGCCCAATTAATACCGCTATTTCGCACTGCATAGAAAACTCAAATGGACTTAAACCAGGCGGCATTATTTACTTAACCGATTTAGAGGCGAGTCCACCTAAAGAAAGTAGCCTGCATGATGATTTACCACCGGTTGTATTTGTTTGCAGAGAACGCGACTTTAACCCATCCTTTCAAAAGAGTGTGAGTAGTTATGCTGAAGTGCATGCGATCAATTCCACCAAGGAACTTGACCTACAAGATTTGTATGAGGCAAATCAAGACAAACGTGCTCAATTGACTCTGTAGAGGCGCATATGGTTTATTTGATTAAGGATTTTCAGACCCGTGTTGCTTGTGATTCGAAAGAAGAACTTAAAGTTACTTTAACCGGTCAATTTCGTGGCCAGCATATCACGCTGGTCACATTCTTAGAATCCGGTATAAATCGCACTCACTTTATCTCTGTATTGCCCAGTGGCACTATTATTGACACCTATACCCACGAGCCATTTAGCCTTTGATCTCAAGCCCAAACCTTTGGGCTTTCAACATGTCAAATACTCACCTTTCGATTGTCTATTTTTGTCACTATGCGACAATCAATTTGGAGCAGTTTTATTGAAAATGAAGGGCGCGGCTTGTGGATTTTTTGGATGTTTTAATTGAGATTTGGTACCAATTTTTGCTTGTCTTTGCTATCTATGGTTTTTTGCTGTCTAGTTACTTTCCGATAACCAATAAACCGTTAAGCGGTATGTCATTCTTGCCTTTTTTGCCAGCCACTTTCATTGGAGTTATTGGCGCGTATGTGGCCAGTGAATATGGCTACTTCTATTATCGGACGACGGTTGGCATTGCATCTATCTTCGTCATTGCTGGACCGATCTATTTTTACTTTCATCGATTGCATAGATTGCGCGTTGCGAAGGAATTGGAGGAAAAATATGGCAAACAATCCAAATAAAAATAGGGTTGGCTTCCCTTCCCCCCTACGCAGAAATCAATGCGACACATGCACTAAATAATGGGCGCTTGTTTAATTTGGCCAGTTTCTTTATCCGACTTGCTAGTCAACGATTTCTTCTTGTTAAACTGAGCTCTAGCCAAATACAAATCGATATATTTTTCCATTCTCGCAGTGTGCATCATTAAACATTTATGCCCCGTTTGCTGCTCATAATGTAGATTTAACTCGATTGCATAGGTTTCTATTGCAGACTCTGGCGCACCTTCATCAAATAAAGATACGAATTGGACCCTATCTTCTAATGCGATAAATCCAAACATAGCAGCAGCAAATACACCCGAATCTTTTCGTACTTGGGCAAACATTGCTCTGAGCAACGTTGTATTATGGGCGTGATTCGCCATAATCTTTTTGATTCTGTCCTGCTTTATAGCATATGCGTTTATCTTGTTAGCCTTAGCCATGACATCTTTTAAACTGTATTCGTCGTTATAGTAAAACGACATATCGCCTAACAGTTCTTCGGCTTGAGCTTTAGATTCTTTCACACCTGATGTTTTTTGTGTCTTAATATCGATACAGCACAAAACAAGCGAAAATGCAGCAAACAAGACTTTTTCAAAATCTCTCAGCCCTTCTAGCCCTGTGTTTTCTGGGCCTAACTGTTTCTGGTAGAGATCTTGTAAAGCGACACGATTAAATGCGTAGTTGTCACCGTCGAAGGCTAATACACCATTTTTAGTCAAATAATCTATCGGCTTATCTCTTACCCTGAAGTTTGACTTCGTAGCGTCATAACCACTGACTTCAAGCGGATTATGCTTGATTAAGTAGCGTTGGGTTCTCCACTTGGCGCTTGTGAATTTTAATAAACTTTCAAGGTTGTGACGGGTTTTGTATTTCTCGCTATTCGCTAACGCTAACTTTGCGCCTAACCCAATCAGGATAAAATTAAACACTAGACCATAACGAAACGTTGCTTTGTCAGTGTTATTCATCCCTTCCCAATAAAAATCACCTATCGGTATTTCATTTAGCTTTTCATTGATGAAGTGCGCGTTTTCTAACATTTCCTTACTGACGATTACGCCTTTAACATCAATATGGCTAATGCCTAATATCAGGTAAAATTCGAGTTTCTTTGTTAGATACCATGGGAGTTGGTATGTTTCTGGTACAAAATATACTAACGCTACAGCACCGGCTATTAAGATGACAAATATGGCCAGTGTGTCCTTGGCGTCCTTTTCATAATCATTTTGATCCATTACTTCCCCTTAATATGGTATTTAGCCACATTTTTGGATTAGAAAAATAAACTGGGAATGGCACCGAGCTTTCAGGGCGTCTTAGTATTGTTGACCGCCAAAGCGAACTAATAACTTGGGACACCATCGCAATCGTGATAAAAAGCAGGACGATATAATACACAAACCCAAAATCTGTATTTATCAGCTGGACAAAAGGCGTCGATACTTTTTCGAAAATGGTTGTTTTAGTAAAGAAAAATAGCGAAACTGATACCACGTATACGATAAAATAAAGAAGCGCTAAGGCTATCTGTAAATGTGCTGATTCTATCCGTTCGACTTCTGGGACTTTCAACAATTCCCTCACCATGATTTTGTGTTTTCTGCCAATCACCGTTTCATCTAAATCACCTACCTGAATTCGCTTTGCGTCAGCGGCCTTTTTAATGGCGTTTTGTGCATCATAAAACGGATTTGATGCACCAGGGGTCATGTTGAACATCGATGGTCGAATGACCCAAGCGCCTACTTTCTTGATAACCCCATCTTAGCCTCCTACTTTTTGAGCAAACTGTGCCACAACACTGTCTACCATTTTCATGACATTTTTAACGGCTGTTTCTTGCATCTGCCGCATATTTTCAGTCATCGTGTCAATGGATTTTCCTATTTGCTCTAACATTTCGACTGGTGCAGAGGGATTTTTTGCACAGATAGCTGATGCATCCTGCATAATATCCATTATGGCTTTGTTCGTTGCTTCATATTGTTCCGTTAATTCTTTAAATGAGCCTGGGCCATCAACTTTGAAAGCTTCTAGTGCCTTTTCTGGGGTATCTATCCCATGCTCTTTCATGTGCTCTTCAAGTCTGTTCTTTGCAAAATCGTTCATTGCTTGTAACTGCTTCGCTTGTTCAACCATATCTAACACTTTTTGTTCATCTTCATAATTTTGTCGTAATTTTTGCGTCTTAAATTGTGGACCGACACTATTCATTAATGCATTGATTAACTCGGCCACCAGCGGTGATTTTATCTCAGTTTTATTTTCTCTCTTTGCAAGGATTTCCTCGTTATGAGCACGTTCATCGCGTGCTTCTTCATCCTCTGGTGCCGCTCGCTGAGTGCGCCAATCGAAATCTTTTCGATATTGTGGTTCGAAGAGACTAGCAGTATCTGGAATAGCTTTAAGCATCTGATTTTTCAAATCGTCTAATAACTTCGCTTCATTGTCATTCTCGACGAATGTTTGGGTAATATCTTGTTGGATAGTTGCAGTCATGGTATTAACCTCTTTCGTTTGCTTTGAGAATTAACGACGCTAGTAACTTGTTTTGCGTCATCTGATTCTGCGCCATGTCGAATAACAGTTTATTTGTCGTTGCAGTTTGCATTGCTAAATCGATGAGTAAAGGCGTAGGCGCAGCAAGTGAATTAATCCCTTCTCGCCAAGTTTCACTGTAATAAGTATCTGTGATTTGCTTTTCCAAAAGTGAGTATTCAGACTCTTCACCATCTACCACTTTTTTACGCTGAATATCATCAACAAACACCGATGTTGCTAGCTCAATATGTGTGATTTTGCTTGCGTTTTTAGCTTGAGCTCTCAATGATGGATGACTCATTTCTGGGTTATGTTTTCTGATCGACACCCCATCACTGGCCGTTGCCTTGAGCATTTCAACATACACTTCGGCTTTCTCTACTTCTTCATCTGACAATTTGCTTTTATCAAGCACCGATGGATTAAGCACTTCCGTAATATCCGTTGCTGGGTCATTGATTTTAGCTGCAGCGGTATTTAGCCCTGGTTTTTTGTTGTCTGGTGTTGTCTCGGCATAACGCTGTACATTTCCATTCTTCTTTTGTGCTGCGGTCCCTTTTGCTGTCTCTTTGACACTCGATTCTTTTTGCGCAGCATCATCTAAATCGCAAGCATTCGGTCTTGGTGCAGTCTCCCGTTTGAGTCGTTCTTGCTCTATTGTTTTGGCCACCTGATTGATAGCATCCCCTGTTTTGGCGATAGTCACTGTTGTTTTATCGCCCTCTTCTTGCATGAGCGCCCCCCAATCGCCAGAGAAAATTGCCATGATCCCCTCAAACATTGGCGTCAACTGATCGGTTAATGTTTTCGATATCTCTTTAGCAAACTTTTTAATCAAATCAGACAGGCTAGCGGCATCTGCGTGATTAGACTGCATTAACAGAATCATACCGGCTACGATTGCCGTTATTTGGGCAATATCATTCGACGCATGACCATTTTTCTTATCGTGCTTCATCGACTCAAGTTGCTCTAAATAGCCATTTAGCTGTGCGCTAACTTTTTCAGCATGCAGATCCTGTATGCTTTCATTGTCAGTCGCATGAGGTTCAGAATCGATTATTGGTGATTGTTTATTACTCATGCCAACTCCTGAAGCGATTTGATTAAAGTTAAAACCAGCGTTTGCTCTTTCAATCTTAATAAATGGGTTAACAGATCAAGCTTTGCGGTGGTTTGGTTGTACAGATTGATACTGGCAGGTACCATGTCGGCCACTGCAGCGGTATCTATTCGCCATTGCGCACTGAAATATGTTTCATTAATTTGTTCGTAGTAAGCGCTATAAACACCTGTATTCAATTTCGCGATATCGATTTCGAATACCGTCAGCGCTAATGCTTTGGTATTTGCTTTTTTGATGAAATTTTTTCTTTTTAGCTTTCCACTGGTACCTTCATTTGCGGATACTGTTTCGTCCGATGAACCTTCTATACCTATTAGGTTTTGCACAGTCATTCGATACGTCTGCTCTTCCTTTTGCGTGAGTGGCTTGGTCACACTCCCAAATAAACTGGTCGGGCTAAGAACTAATCCACCATCACTTAACGCTTCAAATACATTGATATTGTTATCTCTAAATACATCACGAATACCTGCCGCATAGCTTCGGTTGTCACCGAGTATTCTTTCTATTGCACTTCGGCTTTTGCGTTCACCACGCATATACTCACCAAAGTCAGTGGAGACATTTCTGTTTTTATCTATCTGATTATCCATGTCGCAACTGCGTGGAGCAGGCATAGTTCTTCTGATTATCTTCTGATTAAACAGCTCGACTTTAGTTGTGTTTATCGCATCACCCACTTTTGCGATTTTTGTTGAATCAGTCTTAAATGCGGTATTCCAAATGTCTGACATCATGGCTTCTATTTGCTCAATGGCAGTATCAAGCGCTAATTTTGCTGCTTCTGCCATGGCCTGCACGATTAGTTGAATTGGATCTGCATTTGAGGGTTTGCTGTATGAAGCAAGCGTTACGCCTGCTACCAAGGCGATTGGTACTTTAAAGAAACGTCTTCTAGATGTGCATACCGGCGCGTTTTTCATTAATCGGCCTCCACACTGAGTAAACTTTGTATCGCCATCAATTTGTTCAGCTCTTGGTCTATTTCATTGATTTCAGCCAGTAGCTTGTTTTCTACCGATTTCATTTCACTGAGCAATATCCCAACGGGTACATAACTCACAAAGCCACTTTCACCATTAACCTTATTGTTGAGTTCTTTATTCTTGGTATATAAATCGACATTTATTTGCAGTATTTCCGCATCACTTAATCCATACGCTGAGTTGCCATCACGATAATAATGTTTGGCTAAGTCCTCCAATCGCGCATCTAACCCCGACGTTTGATGTTTTGTTCTTTTGGCTAATAGATGATCTAATGCTGATTTAATTGTGTTTATCTGGGCAATCCTAGTAGCTCTCTTCGCATTTTTTCTATCTGCTCTTGCTCCTTCACCGATTAAATTTATCTGCGGCATCACTGGCAAATTGGCACTCATAAACCCATTGATAGTCTCTAGTTCGTCTTGTGTATAACCAATGCCATTCATTAAATATTCACAAGCAGAACCGATCTTTTCACTCAATTCCTCACCATCATCAGTATGCAAGCCAGTATCATAATCATCGATGTCAATTGGACTGTTATTGCCACTTGTTTTTACATTTGGATTACGATTGTTTGAACGAGTGACTTTCTCTTTAACCACACTTTCCTTTGAAGCTTGTTTGAGAGCGGTTGCCTCGCCACCAACACAATTTAGCGGCGTAGGCTCCGTGTCAGCCATTAATTCACGGTTAGCTAACTCTTTTTCTGTGGCGTTAATGGCATCTCCTAATCTGGCATAATCGATTCTGAGGGTGTTTTCTTCTTCTACTGTTTTATCTTGGTTGAATTCACCCCAGTCACCAATTTGTTCTTTTGTGTTCTCATACCAACGCTGGCCGTAATATTTGATGATGATATCGGCAATGTATTTCAACGCTTCTTTAAACAAATCATCTAACGGATTGGCGTGTGCTTTTTTAGGGAATATGTTGACCGCAGCACCTAACATGCCGCCGAGCATTATTGCCAACATTTTCCTTCGCAGCATCATTGGCTATCCCTCATAAACCGTGAACTTTGCAGGCTCAAGATGAGTAAACCAATATTCTTCGCGTATTGTGTTCTAATCTGCTTTAAATCATCTTGTAATAGATGTTTTTTATTATTTTCTTCAAGGAAGGATTTGACTGTCGAAATGTATAACTCGGTGCAAGCATTAAGATAAATATTGCTTTCATCAGTAAGGTCACAATTGAGATTGCAGGTCTTGATGAGATATGTGATCGCTCGCTCTATCGCGTCTAATACGCTCAAGAATAAATTTCTTTCGTTTGTGTAATCTGAAAAAGTGCGTGAAATGATTGGGATTAGGCGAGTGATGGTTTGCAGTTGTGATTTTTGCGTAAAACTATATCGTTCTATGTCTTGTTCATCATTTAAGTGGCCCGTTATAAAATCGATGATCGGATACACTTTACACATCATTTCACAATCATATACCCCTGTTTTATCACCTATACTGCAAATTAACTCCATGGCTGCACTGTCATCCAGCTCGACACCAGCGTCTTTTAATTTTCGTTGTAAAATACCAGATTGATCTATGATTGTTTTAAGTAGATGCGCCCTATCCTCAACCGAGTTACATTCAGAAGAATTAACAACGGTATTTAATGCTGTGCCAATGGATTCAAATGTCAGCTTAGAAATCGTCACACCTGATGATTTCTTTTTGCTAATGGCATTTTCAAATTGGCTCAGTGCGGATGTCATAGCGCAGGCCCACTTAATGAATTCTGCTCGGTTATATTATCAACCATCTTCAATGCAATCTTTCTTGCCGTTTTGATAGGTAATACTCCGGCTTCCTTCAAAATACTTGAAATCAGCCCTTGCTGCAGCCGATTACTGTCTAATAGCTCTCCTGGTACTATCCCTAGATTTTTTGGGCTGAATGCCTGTATTAATTGACTGACATCAATCGTTTCATTATTTACTTCCGAGCATTCTAAAACTTGATCTACACCGTCAACCGCTATTAATAGAAACGTCGCTAAATCTAACTCATCGTGTTCCTGATACATAACCTCAAACTCATCTTCATTAACCGCGACAACCGAACTATTAATCTGCGTAGTGATATTGAGCAACTTGTGAATGGCTGTGCAATAGCTCATTAAAAAGGGCTCTAACTTCGTCATCCCCATCTTTAATGGCCACATTTCATCACCACACTTAAGCGTCGTTAACTCTGGCTGAGTAATATTGAATGCCATTTCTAAAACAGTTTTTACACTTTGTTCAGAATTCATGCTACAATCCTCTATAGTTAACTGTTAATGTATACGATAAGTATAGTACAGTATAGCATTCTAAAGAAACATCTCAACCTCTATTGTAAGGACTCGATATGGAAGAAGCATTGAAACACTCTGATCCCAATGAGATTTTGCTTGAATCTTATGGGGAAAAACTTCAGACATTATCCCAATCCGAGAGTCAGAGCGTATACGTTTACACAATGCTCACAGACTGGGTGACAAAATTAATCATTGCACAAATGGCTGATTGGAAAGTTACACCAGTTGGCCATGTGCTATGCTGCGAAAAGGAAGTTAGTGAAACACTCGGTTATGATACCGACGATGGCTCGATTGTCGTACCTGAACCATTGGAATGGTTTACTCGCGTTTCTTGGATAGAGTGTCGTGTTGTTAACGACACGCTTTTACTTAAAAAACTGATCAGCTTTCAGTGCTTTTGGATTCAGCTAACCATCACGCCTGAACTATCTGATTTGTTGTTAAGTAGGAAATCCTTGGCGTTTCGGGTGGCCAATATTGACGGGAACGTAAATGAAGTTCCTTTATACCACGCTTCTTTGTCAGCTCGTAGCTAAGGAAAAATTATGGCTATTAAAAATCTTTTAGGTGGCGAAGAAATAAAGCCGTTAGAGAATTTTACTAAATCTAATGAAGCTATCCCGCCCCACTCTCATTTTTTAAGCAGTGTCATGGAAGAAATTACTTCTATGGCTCCCTTTGATGCGACTGTCGATGATTTGTGCCAAGCCATTAGGCAAAAGCCAGATCAATTCCTTTCTGCTTCGTTAACAGATATTGCGAATCGCTCTGCGCGTGAAAATGTCAAAACTCGTATTGCAGAAGATTTAAAGGACAATGGCGCACAAAGTAACTTTTATAACACACCTAAACCACATTAATTCGTTTCCATGCCTTGTAGCCTCGATTGTTACAGCCGCCTGACCTCTTGTTTGGCGGCTTTTTTTGCAGCAGGCTGCGTCAATTACAATAGTTGTTATGATAGTTACCTTTAATTCCAGCCATAAAAGTCGAAGGGTATTTTAACGCATCTATTTTCATCACCAACTCGTATTGCTCATTAATAAACCGTTTTATGTCTTTCACTGCGTTTGGTTTAAGCAACCTATACAGCACTCTCATTCGCAATCTGGTTTCATCATTAAACGGATAGCCCCTTAACAAACTTATTGTGTAATACCCAAAGGCCACTTCTTCATTTTTTCTAAGACCTAACCCTGCTCGTAGATCTCTCCCAGATAATAATAAGCATTTAAGTTACCTTGGCGCATACTGATATTAAATAACCGATGAGCCTCCCGGTAATTGGCGTAATTTTTCTTAAAATGTCCCATATGGTAACGTCCTATGAGACATGTTAATACAAAATCATCCGTTTGAATTGCGATGGTCGTATAGTCAGTTATGACATCACGTTGGCTACGGATGGCATCAGGGCAATATTTGATAGAATTAGCAAAGGCCACTTTGGTTGTCACATCGCCGCACACTAGATCTTCAGCAATCACTTCCAGAGCATTGCTTTTGCTCGTTGAAGCGTCCACAAACTCAACAAAATCGGATGCGGCAATCTTTTGCGTAAACAGTAGAATGCTCATAAGTAAAAACTTATTAAGCAAGTGCATCTTGTACCCACTGTTTACGAATATACATGTTAGGCCTCATTGGGCTGCGCCAACTTCAACAGATCTCGTGGCAACTTACCTTTTTGTATCAGCGTACACATAGCATGTCCTGAAACGATAAATATTTTGCCGTTGGTATATTTACTGAAAGCAACAGAGCGTGTTTTGCCGGTATGCACAAATAGCGCTCCCGCTGCGTTTAGCTCTAGCGCTTTTTCATGTAAATATTCGATATCTGCGGTTTTTACATATCCTTTGTAGCGCTTTGCTTGTATTAAAAAGAGCTTACCATTTATGTAGAATCGTCCGTCAATGCCACCGTCACCCGTATATTTGCTATTGCGTTCTATTTTTACAAACGAATTGCGGTTAATCGAGGTCAATAGTAGTTCTTCAAAGGTAAACGGGTCCATGCGACGTAGATAAGCAAACACCTGAGCCGGTGATTCAAACCCCTTTAGCTTGCTTAACGCTGATTTTGAGCTTTCTATTCGCCAGCGCTTATCTTTACTGATATCAAATTTCAGGTATATGGTACCCATCATTAGCAACACAGAAAGATACGTGATTGGCAGGTAAGTGCTATAACTTAACGCTGGAATATAGTGATTAAAAAACGGACTTACTATAGATAGTATGCTCTGGTTCAAAACGTAAACGAAAGCATCTAATGACTCACTGAAATCGATTGACACATGACATCCCTTCTTTAAATACAGTTATACTTATAATGTACTAAAAAAGTTTATCGCCATCAACAGTTAAAACCTCACTATTTGCCAATATTCTTTCTAAAAAAGTGCTGCGACTGACAGGCCTAACCCGCTCAATTAAGCCCGTATCTCCAATCAATACAAGGCTTTTTTTGGTTCTTGTCATCGCAGAATAAAGCCAGTTAGTGTCTATCATTTTACAATTGTATGGAATAACGACGATCACCAGATCAAACTCTGCGCCTTGTACTCGATGTGGCGTTAGGGCGTAAGCCAAATCAAATCGTCGGTTAAACACTTCTTCATCGGTAAATCGCAGCGTCTTACCTTTTATTGCAACACAGATCTCTTTGCTATTAATCACCGCATTACCAATCTGGCCATTAAACAAATTCAATCGATAATTCGTCTTATTTAAAATAACTTTAAGTTGCCCATTGTTCGATTGCGATTTCACAAGGCTATTGATATGCGCTGTTCCTAGCACCCCTTTGTGCGTTGGCGTTAACACCTGAACACATTCCATTTTCATCCCATTTTGACCAGCTCGCTGAATAGCTTGTTGTATTTTTTGTAATGTCTGTTCGTCATTTTCAGTTTGTATCACGCATAAACTATGATCTGAGTAGGCAGTTTTTAACTGTTTGATAGGATTACCACTTATAACGTCGAGGGCTAAACGCTCAATATTTGTCGATTTATTTCGATAATTACTTTTTAAATGGATTTGCGAAAATTGTTTGCTGCCTACCACTGCCGAGAAAAATGCCCCACGCTGGATTGATTGCACCTGCCCATCATCGCCTACCAGTACCAGACGTACTCCTGTGGGCAACGCCCGTAGCAAAGCGAGTGCAAGATCATTACTTAATAGCGTTGACTCATCGACTATCAAATACTGACATTGGATCGGATTGTCTGCGTTTCGACTAGGAATGAAACGGCCATTGCCATCATCTTTGTAACCGCATAATCGATTTACGGTATAGCTTGCTACTCCCGTTAAATGTCTCAATTTATTCGCTACTACGCCTAACATTGAACAGACAAGAATTTCCTTATCATCAACTTGCATTTCATGAATGAGAAAGCTTACTAATTCAATGATTGTGCGCGTTTTCCCTGATCCGGCTTTCCCTGCAATGATCGTTATTGGGTGCGTGATAACACTCAATATTGCGCTGTTTTGATCTTTATCCAGAGACTCTATTTGGCACACTGGTTGCGAGATACCTGGCAATTGAGCTTGATTAATCCTAACAAGCTCATTAAAAATGGCCATTTCTACATTAAAATCGACTGTATAACCCACACCACCGCGATAAAGAGTAATTGTACTGTCTTCTACTTTCTGAATAGGGTATGGGAGTTGAATGTAGGTGTTACCTCTATATTGGGCATCGTTGATGTGCTCTAAGAGGCTGCTTTTGGCTGTCATAGACGCATTTTGTTTTCTGTAAATTGATGTTCAAGATCTTGCTCGTTATCGAGCATATTTTTTATTGCATCAATCATCAATTCTTCATTATTAAAATTAAATAGATGCTTGTAATCATCGCTATTACGTAAACTTAACATCACAACGCCATGATCTTGGGTACCAAACTTGCGTGTCATATGCCTTACTTCGTCAGCGGTCAGTGATAACAGCTCATAGATTTCATCGTCTTGGGTTTCGGACACATCAATAGTTGGGTCAAAATATTTATCCCCGATCTTCAAAAAGGCATGCTCAATCGGCACACCCCGCAATACATAGCCAATCACATATTTGACTTGTTGTGATTGCTCTTTTGGCAATAGGTTTACTATCACATCTTGCAAGTGCATTGTGTTGAAGTGGCAATACGCATCCTTCTTAAATTCTGCGCACGCTTCAATCATCCAGTCGGGGCATGGTTCTAATGTCACCTGCTTTAGATAGTCAGAATTAATCCGCTCGGTTTCAAAAATGTACTTGGTGTCTTGATTCATGGAATTGGCCTACATTTTCAACACTAACGTTTCACCATCAATGACTTTTGATGAGCAAGCGAGGATTTCACTCTCTGGATCAAATGCCGCTAGGATATCGTCTTTGTGTTTTACCGATTCTGGATTCGTTGTTTTACACTTACAGGCGCCGCAATATCCATCCCGACATTGTGAGTAAATTTCTATGCCAGCTTTCTCTAAAACTTCTAAAACAGTTTCATCTTTAACTGGATAAAATTTTCCATTGACTTGAATAATTGTTGGCATATGTCACCCCGCTGTTATTGCACCCCGCAATGCACCTTTCAAGTATCACAAAAGTTGATTTGATCGTCAAATTATAATAGTATTTTATTGGTGTTATTAAAATAGGGAATTAACAGGATGAGCGTACTTAACAAAAATACCGTTCAATTGTTCAAGACGACATCAGAACGACTTTCGATTGATCTTAATCAACCTCTTTGCATGCGTGATCAAGTCACTCTGATTTCTGAAATATCTGGTGTTCAAAGGCAAGAAGTCATCGACACCCTTAAAGCGTTAACTCATTCTGTTTATTGTCAATTGCTCGACATAAAGTTAGATACAGTAAAAATTGACGGGTTAATTACGTTTGAACGTGTTGTTAGAAAGCCTCGAAAAGCGGGGAAAAGACGCACTAGCGATGGCACTGAAATAAAAATAAGAGGTCAGCCTGCTAAGTTTGATGTAGTGACTAAACACTCTACTCTACTGCGTGAGAAAGGTACTTCATTCCATTCTACTTGTGATAAAAAATTACGCCAAACTGTCTCTGATAATTTGAACGTTCCTAATTCAGACACCCAATAACGCACCAAGTTGCTCTGTTCCCTATCCAGAGCAACTAGGGTTAACTATAACCTCTTGTCTTTATTCAAAATCTTCGGCGCATCCTCATCATTTGGTGACATGGGTTCACCAGTGTATTTCGACAGCCATTCATAAATAACAAAATCGCCTTTATCATCGCCTTCAAAACCTATTTTTTCAGCCATTGGTCTTAACACCTCATAACTGGCATCTATGTTGTGTTGAGATCTATCGTTAAAATGCTTTTCGCCATAGGCAAATATTTCACCATACGCATTTGCCAAGGCGGTTTGGCGCTTCGCTATAATTGTTGGGTCCATTTTTACTGATATGTCATTTACTGCATTAACAAGACTCTTTACGCTCATCGCGGCAACAGCCCCAATGGTACCCACGGTGCCTATCGTCATAGCTGAGTTCAACACGGCTTCATTATTCAAAAAATTGCTTACCATCATCACCGCTGACGTTTGCGAGTCTGAAATATCCATTCGCTGAAATGCCGTCGCAATCTTTGTTCCCATTGCAGCGACAGTTGCAACAGCACCTGACGCAGCCAATGTTAATGAAGATTTTAATAATAAGTCTCTTGCTGCCTTGAAGGTATCGCTACCGGTCAACACCATTAATTCAGCTGCTGTATCAAGTGCGATATCCAGTGTCGCTTCATAAAGCTCATCATCAATATTTTTTGTGTCTACTTTTAGCTCAGCCATGGTGAAAACTCCTAATCAGATACATGAAAAGTACATTATTACTATAGCATTTGTTTTCCAATTTGTAAGCTGTTTATTGGTTATTTTGTCATCAACAATTTTGTTCAAAACGGCATGTGAATGCCGTTTATTTTTTGGATTTTCGTGAAGGTTTGGGCTTGCATTTTGGGCAGACGCTATATTCCTCGCCCTTTGCATTAAATTTAATGAGCAGCGGCTTTTTATGTGTCTCGCACGTTTCCGTTGATACTCTGGGCATCTTAGCGACATCAATACACCCATCAGAAGTTGCACCGACAAGATAATCACATTTTTCACATTTAAAATACTTGGGGTTATCTGGCTTTGTATTGAGTTCCAGCATGGCACTTGAGCAGACGTTACATTTGGTCGCAATGTAGTTTTTAGGCTTGGGAACGACTGCATTACCTTCCTTGTCATGCTTTTGCATGCAAAGGCAGCAGGCTAGATATGCGCCATATTTTCCGTTCACTGTATAGACATCACCACCGCATTTGCAGCACTTAAAATTCTCTCTGTGCTGATCTGTTTGTGAGCTCAACGCCCTCATCTCATTTGCTAAAATTGAAAACTCATTGAGTAGGAATTGCTTGCTTTGTAGGTTATTAGATGCAATAGAATCCAATTTTGATTCGACCTGTTGTGTGTAGCCATAATCAAAAAAGCTGAAATTAGAGTTGTTGATTGCTTTATATAGCTCTACACCTAGCGCAGTCGGGGCCAACAATCTCGATTCTACTTTTACGTACTTTCGCGAGATGATGGTCTTCATGATTGAGGCATATGTTGATGGCCTTCCAACACCCTTGTTTTCTAACTCCTTTACTAACGCAGCTTCAGTATATCTTTTCGGCGGTTTAGTCCGTTTTTCTTCTAAATCATACTGTATCGGCTTAATAATCGAACCTACGTCCATATTGGGTAGCTTTTGGTTATCGTCACCTTCTGATTCGTCTGATTTATCTTGGCCTGAAATGAATAACCAGCCTGGTATAAGAATTGTTTCGCCTTTGGCTTCAAAAGTCACATTTTTTTCATTGATTTTTAAACGCGATATCAATTTTACTTTTACCTGATCTATCTCAGCGGCTGCACATTGGCTGGCTACCGTCCTTTTCCAAATTAATTGGTATAATGCCTTAGCCTGACCATCAATATCTGGATTTATATCGAATATATCACTCGGTCTTATTGCCTCGTGTGCCTCTTGCGCACCTGATGCACCTTTAAATTGATTAGGTCTATCGGGTAAAAGCCAATCTACCCCTTTTTTATCTTGAAATTTGGATATCCAACTTCTTATCGAGTTGACAGAATCTTCTGATAGAAAGACGGAATCCGTTCTCATGTAGGTTATCAAGCCTTTTTCATAAAGCGTTTGGGCTAACTTCATCGTTTCATCTGGTGATATTTTTAAAGCGACACTCGCAGCTTGTTGAAGAACGGATGTGGTAAAGGGGGCTGGGGCAGCTTTTTTTCTTACTTTTTGGTCGATATTTGCAACTTTCAATTCAGGATTTTGATTTAATGCACCGGTTAATCTGACACATAGCCCTTTATCCGTCATTCGATATGCTTTTGTATCTTTGTAATCCTCTGGCGCGTTTAATTCACCCGTAAATGTCGCTTTCCAGCCTTCAAATTTTGCATCGATGTA
Organism: Shewanella aestuarii; assembly: GCF_011765625.1. NCBI lineage: Bacteria > Pseudomonadati > Pseudomonadota > Gammaproteobacteria > Alteromonadales > Shewanellaceae > Shewanella > Shewanella aestuarii. The sequence continues at coordinate 10,417 of NZ_CP050315.1, read as the reverse complement.
AAAGTACAGTTCTGATTGATGGGCATCGATCAGCATTTGGCGCTCTACTACTAATTTTAATGCAATTGATTGGACACGACCTGCACTCACCGCACCTGACAAGTTCAACTTATTAAGCATTGGTGAAACGGTGTATCCAACTAACCTGTCGAGTATTCTTCGGGCTTCTTGTGCATGCACCAAATCTAAATCTATCTCTCTTGGCTGACTAATCGCTTTTTTTATCGCAGTGGCGGTAATTTCATTGAACACAATCCGCTTGCAATTGGCGGGTAGATTAAAGACTTGCTGAAGATGCCATGCAATAGCTTCCCCTTCTCGGTCCAAATCCGTTGCCAGATAAACCTCAGACGCCTTGGCTACCTCACTTCGTAATTTCCCTACAACCTCTGCACCACGCTCTGTCAGCTCATAGTGAGGGCTCATAGTTTGCGTATCCACCCCTAATTTCTTTTGCGGTAAATCTCGTATATGGCCAACCGATGATCTGACCTTCCAGCCTTCGCCTAAATAAGACTCAATTTTCTTTATCTTCCCAGGTGATTCGACAAAAACTAATTTAGTCATAGCTTTACGCCCAGTTGAATCTTTCTTCTAATTCATTTTCGAAGTCGTCTTCTTCTATTTTGTCTCCTGCGTAGTTTGCCTCTATGAATTCACCATGTTCATTGATTGTGAGTTCGAAAATGGTTTGTTCGATAGCAGGATCGATATATTCAATAGAAAACCTCTGATCTTCATCATCAATCCAATTATCCAGCGATAATCGGCAATCATTTTCTTCAATCACATAAACACCATTAAAGCTGTCGTCTAATTGAATGCCCATTGTTGCTATTAACTGTAATAACTTTTCCATGATGAATTCCTTACGCAGTTTTAATCGTTGATGCATGCTGCTGATGCTTTTTTGGATGAACCAATGGTGACTGCACGTTTATTTGGTGGTTCTCATATTGATTTATCCATTTAACACCATCTACTTTGGTCTTAAATTTAATGCCCATTTTGTACATTGCTCGCATTGCGCTATCGAGTTCATCTTCATAAATCTCGAATTTGTTAAACGACCTTGTTGACATCACATTGCGGCCATTAATCGCATCCATAAAATCTTGGTTATCAGTGAAAGGCTTTGCTCTTCTCACACCTGATGACAGCATTAGCGTGTAAGAGTCTCTAGTTGCTGAAATGTGGATTGTTAAAGCGCCTTCGTCACTCCGTTTATCGCTGGTACAAATATACCCATCTTTGGAATCTCTAAGGTGATCCGCAGCCATTTTGTGATTATGAATAAAGACTGGCTTATGAAGCATGGCTTTAACTGTCAGATCGTGTTTTAACAGAATAGCTCTTTTTTCTACACCATCTTCATTGGTATAGGTCACTGGCTTACCCAGCCCCTCATCTGCAGCTTCTAATGCTGCCGCGAATAAATTACCTTCTAGCATGACTGCGTTGCGATAAACTTTGCCGGGTTGATATGAATCGAACTCTGTTGCGAGTGATGAAAACTCATCAAACACTGCAGCTTTGACAAACGAATTGTCTCTTGAGTTAAAAAAGCTACCTAGATTCAATATCATTTCTTCTGTATCACCAGGGGTGATTACGGTAAATGAATATTGCGATGGATTGTGTTCTGAACCCTGCGCAGGTAATTTAATATCGGTTATCACGCAATCACCTTTCAGATTAAAACTCGAATAGAAGCTATTCGGTAATTCGATGACTGAACCAATTTTAATTTTCGGCAAGATATCCATTAGATAATCCGTTCTATTTACCATTTTATTCACCAAATCAAGCATGGAATTCCATTGCATCGGCTTATATGCAGTACCTGATGCGTTGGCAAATAAACGGTTATTTCGATCTAGAATGATGCTATCTAATAAGTCTTGGTCACCGTCGCAAGCTTCGAGTAGCAAGGTGTCTAGTTCAGCCTTAATGATATTTGCTAGGTTACCCAATGAGCCGTCTTTGATACGAGCATCTTTATTTAAAGAGGCCTCTGACATCTCCATCTTATCGAGTACGCGGTCTGTATCCCATGGTTTGACTTCCTCTTGATATTCAACTTCCACAATACTGACTGGCTCATCGAAAATTGATGGATAGGAATTACGCTGCACCCCTTTATAAATTTGACGGCTTATTTCTGTAGCCTTGATATCCATAAATGTGGGTTTTAATGGGTTGATGCCTTGATTGTTTAACTCGATGATCTTCGAGTCATATTCTTTACACAACTCTGTATACACTTTTTCCTGAGCTAAGTAAGGCAGTAGGATTAATCGACCCGTTAATTTTCTCGCTAGTGATTCAACACTTGATTTTGTAATATTCTCGACATAGATGTCGCTTGGGTTTAAGCCAAGCTTATGAATATAGTGAGGGTTGGCTTCGAGATATTTATGACAAACCATATCACCTTCTTCATTTAGCAGGTTGATGGTATCCAAAGACAATGCACTGTCTTGATTACTGGTCATGTTTGCGCTCATTTTGATAAGCGAATAATTAGACATTGCATTTAATCTTTCTTGGGCTGGCAACCCACAGCTCAACGTACTGACAACTGGATTTGTTACCTGACCGCGACGATTAACGCGACCGAGTAGTTGCACACGATCAGTTACGTTTCTGAATACCTCGACTTCAATTAATCGACGTACCCTCTGATCTTTAAAATTAATATCCGCATGAATACTGACGCCATCGACCATCGATTTGGTGCCTAGCAGGACATCCAAATCACCATTGTTAAATGCATTTCGCACACTCAATGGCGATGGCTTTTCGTATTTCACAAACTGATATGTTCCATCCTTACGCAAATCTATACGAATATTACGCCCTGATACTTCGGCAAAGGAATAGCCAGCCGCTTCGACTTTGTGGCGTATATTGTCAACCGGCATAAAAGCAAGATCTGGCATATTGGCGATTTCAAGGCGTATCTCTTTTACCAGATTGTTGAATTGCTGCGCTTTGTTTGGTTCCATGAGGCTAGTAACAGGGACAACCTTTCCGGTTTTGCTATCAGTCACTATTAACAACCGTTCAAGCGTCATGGTGAACAAATCGCGAAATTGTAATGGCTTGGCGAGTGTGTAATCACTTGGCGCTTTGCCTTGCGCGATGAGCTTAGTTTGTTCGTCATACATCATTTTATAAAATGAATTGCCTGCGAACTCCAATGCCACAAACGGCTTTTCGTTTTTCTTAAGTGATTCTATGGCTTGCTCTGCAGCAAAATCACTATTCAAAGCCAACACAAATTGTTTCGACAAATTAGATAAAAGCGAACCAAAACCAGTCGAATTTAAACCCATATCTTTGCCGACGCCTCGCGTTTTTCCGCTTGCTTTCAGCGCATCCGCTAACTTTTGGTTTTTCTCATTTACGACTCGGTTCAGACCGCCACTCATAATCGCAAGCGCCTGTGCCACATTCGCAAAGGCATCGCTTAAAGCGATATTTTTTTGCAAATCGGCTACATTCTTCTTGGGCTCAATCGTGATACTAGAAATATCACTCTCACGGCGTATAAACCCACCATCAGAGGCTAATGATGCTGAGAATATTTCCAGCAATACGTTGCCGCCTTTTTTTACAGCTTGTTGGATGATTTCAGGTTCGATATCTCGCAATAAGCGGTAATAAACGCCGAAGTTTTTCTCGGTCCTTGCCCATGTACCTGACGAATACATCACATTTGACGCATTGCTCAGTACATTTAGAATACGAGTGTTGGTGTTGGAATTGCCTGATGCTAAATGGGATTCATCTAGATTGACAAATCTATTGGGTGCGATTGCTTGCAGCCAAGACGCTTTATCACGAATAGCCACTTTTTGATTGTTGACCATTTCGTATTTTGTTGCTCGACTTAATTGTGAATATGTCACCATCAACAAATTGCAGTCATCTGGGTATTTATGCTGCTTAACCATCATTGCAGTCTGAAGCTGATTGGCTTGATATATCACATTTCCATTATCATCAATGATGTTGGATTTTTCATTTACTAGAAACGGCTTTATCAGGTTATCAGATTCAATACCTACAATGTCTCGCCATATATCTTGGAAAAGCGTCGCTTTTGACGTCATAAAGATGGCTTCTCTTCCTTGTAGAATGTTGTAGCGGATCATTGCGGCATTGACACGGCCTTTACCTTCGCCCGTCTTGTCACCATTTAAAAAACCTAAACCATTTTCATCTCGCCATATTGCAAGACCAATTGCGTCTATCTGCTCAGGCGTAAACACTCGCTCAAGTTGATCGCTATCCATCTGTAATTTAGTGCCGACAAACTCATCGATGTTGTCATGAGCCGATAAGAAACGGGTAAACCCTTGGCGCACTGCAACGCTCAGATTTTTGGGTATTTTAGAGCTGGCATTTCCAAGTTGACTTAAGGAACTATATTCGGACTGGTATTCATTTATTTGGATATCTTTAGCAGAGAGGTTGTTAATGATTGACTCGATTGAATCTACATCATTGTAGATAAAGTTTTCCTTTACCCCTACCCAGCTAATTAATTGCTCATTGGTATAGACCGTTTTTAGTTCATATGGAATGGTAACATTGCTAGAAGCTATGGGTTTTCTACCGCTGATTGCGTAGATCCTCTTCGCACTAGCATTTGCTGGATTAAAATCGATGTTCGCTGTGACATTGTAGTTTTGGTATAGAAAATCATGAAATTCTTTGGATTCATTTTTCACATGGCCAACACCACTGGGGTCATCTACGTTAACCAAGAGTAAAGCCTTACCATCATCTTTAATAGCACGTATTAACTCGATGGCAATTTTATGGTCATAGCGATTAACTGTTACACCGTCTACAGAGATGGTCGAAGCGAGATTGCCGACAGGTGCGTTTAACACCATACAATCTGCGCTTTTACTTTCTACTGCGCCATTATGAAGATCTCTTTCAGTAAAATTCACATTTTTGGGGAAGTACGTTGGCTTGCCAAATTTGGAAATCCCCATCTCACCTTTATGCCCAACAAGCTCAACTTTCAAATGCGGCTCTATAAAAGGCAATATCCCGCCTACTGATGCGAAAGGTATAACTAGCTTGCTGCCTTCAGGCATATCACGAGTAAAATCACCTGCGACCTTGCTGAAAACTGGTAATGGCTCTGGGGTAAATGCAATGAAATCATTTCCAGTTATCTGTTGAATTTTTTCATTTGAGATATGTGGCTTAATGGTGTGTAAGTGAGTGTATTTGTTAACTAAGACAATCGACTCTTCATGCGTTAAATTTTCTGCACTTGCTTTTGCTGCGGCAAGTTTTGATGCGATGACCGTTTCTGCAGATCTTTGCACAGCCATCATCAGTGGTATACCTTTATCAGAACGTTCAGCGAGTTTTTCTTCTGAAATATCAAACCAAACCGATGCCACTCTCGCAATCTGCTCGAATGTCATTTTTTGATTCGTTTCCAGTAAATCATTCACTAACCCTTCAGCACACTGAAGGATGCCATCCACTTTTGCTGTTGAGTTGTAGCGTACTGCGGCTATAGCAAATAGGTATCGTGCATCATCTGTTCCCATTACCCATTGATTTACACCTTGATCGTCATTTGCACTGAAACGACCTTCTGCATCTTCATAGACTTTTTCACCTAAATGATTACGTCCCAAGAATGTTGATTGTTGAAGCCTTACTACTTCCGACTTTAACGTGACCTCTTGCTTAGGCTCCGGCGCCACTTCTGAGCGCTTATTAGCCACTTTTTTAATTTTTGGTTTTGGGTTGCTCGGTGAAGACAATGTTTCTTTTACGAGCGTCCATGGTCTGTAGACAAAATCCAATGGTACTTCTTCTAGCGTGAGAGAGGGCCAATACGTCTTAAACGCTTTGATATCTAAACCCTCTACTTTCCCACCTTCTTTAGAGTATTTTGTCGCATAATAGGTGTTTTCCGATGTTGCCTTAAATCCTAGCTTTTCCAGCCCTTCCTTTGAGCGCGGATCTGAAAGCGAGCCTACCATCAAAAGTACGTTTCTTTTTGATGGCAAGACAGCTGGCACTAAAAAACAATTATGCTCATGAAAGTGTAACCATTTCTTTGTCTGACTCATGATCCTTACCCCATTTTCATACTGCGGCTTATCTCATTTAGCTCTGCCATGTCTTCTTCTGACAGATCGAAGTTCATATCCGACATATCATCATCTTCGACCTTTGGTTTTGCTTGTGTCGAGCTATTGCCTTTTTCTTCATTTGGAGAAGAATTATTCGCAGGGGCTGTGCTTCTTTGGTTTGTTTGTCTTCAGCTGTTACTGTATTACCACGCACTCTCGCTAACGTTTCGGTAGGTAACTCGCTTAAATCATATATTTTCTGGCTGGTTGTTTCGGTATTGAACGCCGTGACTAATTTAGTCTTATCTTCCAACTGTGCGGTCGTTAAGTACATATCCATCACTTTAGCCTTGCGTACCTTACTCTCATTACCCGCGTCATCTTTGACTAATTCCACTTTATTCAGCATGTTAGACCACACTGACATAATTGTTTTTGGTTTGAGCGTACCCACCAAATCGGCACTCTTGTTTTCAGCTTGTATTTCTTCTGGTGTATAGAAATATTGTTCCGATGCAGATTTCCCAGCGAAATAACTGACACCAGGCACAACTTCTACAGTTAAATCACTGCCCAACAAATTTTCAATCGCACCATCTTTAAAGATAACTTTACCCATGCCATCTTTGATAAAATGATTAAACGATTCTTCGCCGGTGCAATTTATTTGCTTCCCGCTGCCACCAGACTTTTTCATCCCTGTGATTTCGAATGTCATGACATTTTCATCTTTATCACTCGACATAATGCGCAAGAGTGCGATTGAGCGATTGCCTTCCACGCCAAATTTTGGCTCTAGCGCTTGAACAATGAGCGCTTTAATTTGGTCGGCACTCTTAACGCTTGAGAAATTCATACTGGTAGATAATTTTGGAATGTATGAGTCAAATAAAATATAGGGTGGTTTGTCACCGTATTGTTTAACGGCCTTAACGGTTGAGAAGCTATTGACTATAGATTGGTGATTTTTTCGTATCGCGCTTTTTGCCCACTCTGCTGTATACGTGCCATCTTCTTGTTTCTTGCAATCCATAAACATAATGACGCCGTTCTTCGGAACGCTGTACTCAAACTTTGGATCTGCGCCTTCCTCTAAAGCTTTAAAACCAGCTATGGTCGGCTGGTTTGGATTTGAGGATTTATTAATTCTGAATTCCATTTTCTCTTGCGTGAAATAATGATGCCCCATGACTGATGAGTTACCTAAGTTGTGAGGATCGATATTGTAACTCTCGACTTGCAGTGGAATAGTTAGGCGCTCATTACTGCTTTTGCTGGTGATGGCCTTGTTAACCGCTTTTTCAAAAAATTGTAATTTTGACATCACTGTCTCCCCAAAATGAACTTATCATGCACGTTTTAAGTATATCAGTCCGTTTCGATATTATCAAATTTAAAAGAATTGGGATTTGCATTCCTTTCTCCTGCATCCCTCTAAGTAGGTATGATTCGCATTTCGGTTTTTATGTCATTAGTGACATTTTTTTGCCATATGCTTTATTTTTTGACGAATTATTTTTATTAGAAATCACCATAAATATTTTTATTTACCAACTTACCTTTAAAATACAACCACTTAAACGACAATTAAAATTGTACATTTTTTTTACAATTTGGTTGCTAGACAGGTTGATTGGTGCTTTTATTGTGGTGTGTGAAAAATCAATTCAAAAACCACACGGATATTATGTCGTTACATGGAGGAACTGGTATGGAAGATCAAAACCGCGACATGTTAATTTTTCTTGAATTTTTTGGAATTATTTCTGAGTCTGTTTGTGCTGGACACGATACTGTTGAAATCGACACAAGTTTGATTAAATCAGATTGTAGCTGCCAAATTTCTCAACTCAAAGAAACTTGTGCTGAGCTCGGAGTGAACCTAGTTGTTTTGTAGTACCCAATTGCAAATTCAAGATAAGCACTGTTTTAGCACAGTGCTTTTTTTTTACTTAATCTTTGCCACTTCCCTCGCCATCACCCTTCGCTTCTGCTTTCGCAGTTGGCTTATCACCACTTCCTTTTCCTGTTGATGCGGTTAATTGCGTAATATTGCTTGATAACATACCCGCCATTACTAGGGTCTTTTGTTGCGCCTCATCCTCACCCATATCGCGGTGCGTTTGATTTAATCCCATCATCGAAGCAATCATACTTGGCAACTCCCAAGTCATTGAGTTTGATTTGTAGAATGCAACCAGCATTAATAAACCATAAATTGCTAGCTTGCCTATGCCTGTGACAAATCCCATCATGGCGTTGGAACTAATCGCCTCAAATGTTGGAAAGAATGTCAGGTTGATAAACCATGCAATCACTTTTAACAACGCTTGCCCTGTGAAAAACCCCATCACCATCAAAGCTGGTCTTATTGCCAAATTTATTAAAATTTCGAAACCTTTACCTGCTCGCCCAAATGCATCATCGCCATCTGGGTGATTCATCATCGCAAATCCCATTGGCGCGGCATAAAATGTGGCAAGCGCATACATAAAATAGCCCATGATAGCAATCTGCCACATTACATAAGGGATGGCAGGAACGAGTTCTGCATAGAAAAAAGCTAATCCGAGCAACATATACATGCCCGTTGTAAATAATCCTGCTACCGGTCTTGTTATACCCGCTAATACCGATGCACCGGGGATTGGTGCGACAGCTTCACCAACCGAGCTTACGCCCACAGTCACAAGCATAATAACCCCTGCGGCTGTCTCTATCGTCCTGCCCATCGCAGCCATTTCGAGAACGGGATCTGGTTGGCCTTCGATTTCTCTAAACATGTTGGACAGAAAACTTACTGTGCCATTACCAATAACCGAAATAGCTTGGCTTGGATCATCACCTATCTGCACTTGAGCCATGATTTCCATGGCACTAAAATGGTCATAGGTTGAACGGTCTTTAATCCAATCTTTTGTTATCGCTTTTACTGAATCGCTGTATTTTTTAAATTCTTTGAAAGCATCCTCATCATCATCCCAAAACCAACTGTTTTTTGGTCCATCAATACTGATTGCTGGCAGTGCGCCGTAAACAGCGCTTTCTACTGCACTTGCTCTCATAATGAGCGGGTAATGTAGAGCGCCCGTGTAGGCAAATCCTAACTCCCCAATCATTTCGATGAATTTTGCAGTCGTTTCATTATTCGTCGCTTCTAATTCCAACCCTTTGTCTATTACCGAATTTATTCGGCTTACAAACTGGGCATAAGCTGACTCAAGTAATCTCTGCTTCTCTGCTCTTACCGCTTCAGGCATGTCTAACGCCGCATCATAGTCGAAAAGCCAATTTGCATTTCCATCTGTACCAATAATTGCATCAAACGACGCCCACGCATTCAAAATCTCTGCTCCGAGCAGGCTATTCATGCGGTGGATCATCTTAGTCTTCAGGTTTTTGATTGGATTGGCACTATTGACTGCATCACTATTTGATAGCTCAAGTTCTAGGGTGCCACAAACACCATCTTCACCAACGGAAAACTTTTGCACTTGTGTTGTGTATTGGGTAGGGTTTTTGAGGTTTTCGCTCGTTATGGTGTACGTGTTGGTCGAAGATTTTATTTGCGCATACTCTGGCCCATAGATTTTGTTATGTATAAATGTGGCATTACATATCTTTGAATCCAGTAGATTGGTAAAGAACAACATGTAATCAGGCTTAATACTGTCAGTCATCGGTGCGCTGACAATTTTTTGTGACCCAAACTTTAATACCGCCCCGCCCATTCCTACGCCAAGTAAGGCGATGCCTAGCACTGACACTTGAATGAACGATAAACCTCCGAAGCCCGGAAATGGCTGCATTCCTACAATAGAGAAAGCTGAACGAAGTGGAACCATATAGCTGTCCCACTTTTTCCCCATAAAATCGCCTTCGACATTTGTTTTAATGAGTCCAACGAACATCCAATACGCTGTCAGTATGACGCCAACAATCATTCCCATCACGGCCATCAGTGATAGCATGTATGTGATCAGCGTAATATTGCCATTTCCAGCCCTACCAGATTGGTCATTTTCAAAATACTTTGTTGCGACAAGTGCGGTATCTCCGAGTAACTGTCGGTACATTTCCAGCGCTAAATCTCCCTCTCCTGGTCCTGCAAAGAAACCTGTTGGGATCATCCCTACTTCGTCGGCAGGTACGACGCTCATGACAGGTTCTGATGCTGCCATTTTTGCGGCTGGATTGTCTGCAACCTCAGAGCCTGTGGTGGCCGCGTCAGCCGCTTGTGCTGAACAAGTGGCAAAAACACCAACAATTAACAATATGCTGCAGATTAGTTTGTTCAT
>NZ_CP050314.1 GCF_011765625.1 Shewanella aestuarii | reverse complement strand
CGTGAAACTCCCGGGATATGCTCGACCACATGGATGCGGCTGCGCGCCGTCAGTGCCTTTTCGCTATAGGTCACAACCTGGTCCCCATTCTTGAGCCCTTCGCGCACCTGCACGTAACCATTGAGGTCGGAAGTGCCGAGCTTGACCGGGGAGAAATGCAGATCACCATCCACGATTTGCCAGACACCAACTTTATCGCCTTCACGCTGGACGGCAGCGTTGGGGATCAGTGGAGCGGCCGGGAGCGCCGGCAAGTCAACCGTGACTTCGGCCAGTTCACCCACTGGTGGCAAAGGTTCTGGTTTGTTATCGAATGTCACCTTGGCAAGCGTTTCCTCGGTTACCGCGTCGGCCTTGGGTTCCACCCGCAGCACGCGACCTTTCAAGGTCTGGCCACCACGCGAACGCAGGACGATATGAGCCGGCAGCCCCCCAGCCAGCCCCGATGCGCTGATCTGGTCGAAGCGCACATTGATCCACAAACTCTTGGGGTCGATCACTTCCACCACGGCCTGGCCCGCGACGATGGTCGTGCCGGGATCGGCATCGCGCACGGTGACTACACCATCGACCGGCGCGATCAGGCGCAGATTGCTCCGCTGCGCGACGAGTGCTTCGCGGTCGGAGCGTGCCCGGGCAATATCTTCCCGAGCGGCGGATAGGGCGGCATCGGCGATCTGCAGTTCCTGCCGCTTGGTGGTGACGATTTCCTCGCTGGTCGAGCGCACCGCAAACAATTGCTCATAGCGGCGCGCCTGGGTTTGCGCGTAGGCTTGCCGGGCTTCTGCCTCGCGCAAAGCCGCTTCCGCCCGCTTGAATACAGACTCCTGTGAGCGCACCCGAGCATCAAGGTCGACCGGCTCCATCTCGCCGAGCACCTGTCCGGCCTTGACCTGGTCGCCTACATGCACCTCCAGGCGTTTGACGCGCCCGGCAAACGTCGGCCCGATCTTGTAGGTGTAGCGCGCCTCCACCGTGCCGATGCCGAACAGCGCCGGTGTGATAGCCCGTGATTCCACGCTTGCCACCGTCACAGCGACCGGGGCGAGCGGCCCTGATCGCAGACCGACATAAATAAAAAGCACCAGCAAAGGAATGATGACGGCAAGCAGTGCCAGGGTGCGGCCTTGCAAGGGTAACTTTTTCATTGCGCACTCCTTATGCCACGCCGATAAATTGCAAAGACGCGCGGCGCATCGCGGTGCATACGTCCCACATCACCCGCCAACAGCGATTGCATGACCAAGCCCTGGATCGTGCCAATGAACAGCGTTGCCGCCGCCTCGTTGTCAAGCGAGGGAGACAACTCGCCGCTGGCCTTGCCTTTCTCGATGAGACGATGCAAACGTTCGCCGTAGCGCTGAATCAAGGTTTGCACCATGCGCTTGGCCGGTGTCGATTCGGCACGCTGAAGCTCACCAAACATCATTCTTGGCACGCCTGGGTGCTCAGCTACGAATTCGATGTGACTCATGAACATCGCCTCCATGGCTGCCAAGGGCGACTCGATTCCTTGTGCGGATCGATCGATTCTGGCTAATAGGCGCTCTGCTACCCACTCCATGACCGCCTGCCAAATGGCTTCCTTGTTCGGGAAGTGCCGAAACAGCGCACCCTGGGTCAAGTTCATGTGTTTAGCGATAGCCGCAGTGGTTATCTCGCTTGGGTTTTGTGAACCGGCAAGCGCCACGACGGACTCGACAGTTACGGCACGACGTTCATCGGCCGGCAGATGCTTTGGATGGGGGTCCACGAGCACTCCTTGTAAGATAGTAATTGATTACTATCTTACCACAAGAGGCAACTCAAACAAGAGAAAACCCGACGTACTCGTCAATATCTAGAGTCTGCAATGGGCTTAACGTGCTTTATTTTCCGTTTTCTGAGACGTCCCCAGTACTCGATTGCCGACTACCAGCTTGCGATTAAACTGCTTAGGATTCCATGAATAATGAACGGATGATGGTATTTGAGTGCTTTCACCTGAGAGGCTTTGCAGAGATAGGTTGTCCATCTCAAAATCGACCCCTTTCATCTTTAATATCTCACGCATCAGGGCATCGCATCCCCCTGGGTTAGTAGGCATGGGTCTGCCTGTTAAGCTGTTAATCCTTGCCTTGGTATACAAGCCATAGCCAAGCTTGATTAACTCACCTTTTTTGACTAGTTGTTTTAGCGCACGACCAATTTGATCGTACCTAGCAAAGCCATCAAAGTCTTTGCGCTCAAACACATAGCGTCTTGAACGCTTTATCTTTTGATAAATACGGTCAACGGCTGTCATTTGAACCTCCTAATTTCCTAAGTGTTCAGATTATAACTCAACCCTGTTGCCATAGGAATAAATACGGCACATGCATATGAGTAAATGCGACACTTGATCAGTTGATAGTTAGCATAAAGCATTGAAATAAAGATACAATATTGATTCAACTCAAGATCGACATAATTTGAATTTAGTGTCTAACCTTGTTATGAGTCTATCCCTTCAGAGATGTTCAGCGCATCCTCTATCTCGACCCCCAAATATCGAATTGTATTATCTAGCTTCACGTGACCAAGTAACAGCTGAACAGCCCGAATGTTTTTGGTGCGAGCATAGATTAACGTCGCCTTGGTACGGCGCATTGAGTGCGTACCATAAAGATAAGGATCGTAGCCAAGTTCAGTTGCCCAGCGGCGAATAATGGTGGCATAGCAGCTATAACTCATTGGCTTACCTTGTTTGCGAGGGCTTGGGAAAAGATAATCTGGTGCAGATAATTGGCTGAGTATTAGCCATTGAGTCAAGGATTGTGCTGTGCGGGAAGTGATCTCAAACTGTACCTCTCGACCAGTTTTGCTTTGGCTGTAAAGAACACGATCTTGAATGACACCGCCAGAAGATATATCTCTAACTTTCATCCTAAGTAAATCGCATGAGCGTAACTTGCAGTCGATGGCGAGATTCAGCAACGCTAGCTCCATGATGTTTCCTTCGATTTCGAGTCTAGTGCGAATTCGCCAGATGTCTTCGAGCTTGAAGGGCTTTTTCTGCCCAGTTAAGTGACCTTTCTTCGTCCACATAATTGACCTCCAGTCTAACTTTAGAAGTGGCCTTAATAAGTTTAGATGAGGAAATTGAATGGCTATGCAGTTAGGGGGCCGAAAAATATTGCAGACTAAAGTGGGTTAGAATCTTTACTCTAGATGATAAAGGGGCATAAACGATTTAGAGTGAACAATAACCTAAGTCGCTTTTGAGTATCTTGGTGTCGAGATTGGGGATGCACTAAGGATTTCAACGAGTTGTGAGACTTAGTCGAACGGTACATTTTTTGTCATCATGTAATAGACTTCATTGCTTTACGTACGATATGCCATGTATGATAAATTGCAGAAAACGTCGCATTTTTAAAACTAGAAAATGCAAATACTATAAAAATAACTGGAAAAACTTACCATAATGGTAAATAATCAGCGCAACGTTAGTGCTTTTGATCAGGTTCCACCAACAGGCACAACAGCAGAACGCATTAACTTAGACGGTCCGTTGTATAATAAAGAAGATGTCCTCAAGATTCTTGAATCTGAAGGCAATACAACCATTCCATGGACACGAAAATGCATACAAGATATCCAAAATTTAGCATTGGATACCGACGACACTAGCGATTTATTAAAACAAGCGATAGCACAAGGGCGATACTTAAACTCTGAATGGTGCGTACAAAAACCAACAGGTCCTTGGGCTGCTTGTGATAGCTATCGCCTACAAAGAGAAGAGTGGGCAGAGTATTCTCACAAGTACATTAGCTATGACTATTATGTAAAATTTGCGATTGGGAAGACAGGTAAGATCCTTTTGCTTGTTTCTTGCCATGTTTCGCAATAAGGGCTAAAAATGGTAACTAAAATTTGTCCCATCTGTGAAGAAGGCCACTTGAGCACTGAGCAGGAAGTGATCCATGTCGAGCACATGGGTAATGAAGGTAAAATTGTCAGCCAATTCTCAACCTGCGACGCTTGTGGAAGCGAACAAGCTACCGCAGCCGATGCTCGCATGAATAAACGTGCAATGATTGCCTTCAAAAAGCAAGTTCAAGGTCTTTTGACTGGTATGGAAGTGAGAGAACTTCGTAAAGGCTGGAATTTCAGCCAAGAAGATGCTGCTAAAGTATTTGGTGGTGGTCCAGTAGCATTTTCAAAATACGAGTCTGATGACGTAATGCAATCCGAAGCGATGGATAGACTAATCAGAATCGCTCGTGATGTGCCAGCTTCTCTCGATAAACTAATGGCTGATGCTGGCGTTAAGCGCAAAATCGATGCCGACTGGACCACTGTAGCAGTGGTCAATTTCCACGAAAAATCAAATATCAAGCGAACTCACGTTTTGAACCAACATGAATTTGGCTTAGAGGCGAATTATGGCTACTAAAAATAGTAACCAATTACAGAAAGCCATTGAAAATCTAGTAATTGAAGATGTGTACCAGAAAAATTCAAGATCATTTTGTGCTGATGACTTTGATACTAAATCATATAGTGAGATGGAACATCTACACATCCAACAAATGCACGTTGTTCATAAGAGTGAAACTATTCAGGTTGAAGATGACGGTGAACTACTTCGTGTCTTCGTGCGACTTGGTACACGATGGGTTGTACTCTCTGATGATGAAAGCGAGCCAAATATCAAAGCCGCTATTGAAAGCGACTTTATAGCGGAATATAGAATAAACGCTCATTTAGAACAAGAATGCATCGATGAGTTCTCGTTGAAAAATGCTAGCTATCATGTTTGGCCATACTGGCGCGAATACTTAAGTTCCCAATGTGAACGCATGAGACTACCAAGAGTTGTCCTCCCTACTGTACAGTTTACTAAATAGCTAAACACCTCTTATAAAACCAGTGCTACCTGCGCTGGTTTTTCAATCCCTAAGTCGCTTTTGTCCCGAAGCGACTTACCACTCCAATCTCAAAACTCATTTTTACCGCATGAATATCCACGACTTCACATGAGCTGTATCTGGGAAAATTCTACTGATTAAAAACACAAATTTGATAAACCAAAACAATAATGGGGCAGAAATGTGTTAATCCTCCCCCGATTCAGGCTGCAAAATACGCCCAAAATATCAAACTATATTATAAAAAGATCAAACTTTTATGATTTATCAAACTGTAATACGGACGCACACCTGGAACTACCAGTCCAATATGGAATCAAACTAGGTTCTGGCTTCGGCTAGAGCCACTTCCACATACTTATGTGAGCTATATTCACGTAAGCTCACTTTTTATACCATATCAAACTTTGTGAACATAAATGCCAGTGACCACCTTAGACCTGAACGCTGGTAAATCAAAATGCCCGACACTAAAGGAGTATCGGGCTTTTTATTCCCACTGTTTTATTCTGTTTTAGCAGTTTGCTCTCGAATACAACGAATAAGTAGATCCCAATCTGAAAATTTCATGGCTGGAAACTTTGTAGGTTGATGATTTGCAATTCCGCTAGCAAGTTGTAATATGTCGCTTACTGACATAAATTCTCTCCGTTTTTCTGTTAGTAGCGATAAGCCCATGGTACTTGGCGGTTTTATGGGCGTTATCGCGGATTAATTACTTTGTTTTCTGCTTACCTTGATAATACTCAGCTATTAAACGCTCAATATCCTCAATTTCTTTTTCAGAACCATTTGATACTTCAAAAATGGTCTTTGATTTTCCTGACTTTTTGATTTTTACATGCCTATTCTTGTCTATATCAACAAACTTACGCGCCTTGTCGCTTGTTTTAGCCTTTTTTAAACCAGCAGCTTCAACAATGTAAGCCATGACTTCTTTTAATGAAGTTCCAGGCTTGATATCAAGTTGATCAACAAACTTCTTTAAAGCGTCACTGTCACCGATTTTATTGGCGACTTTTTTTAGTGTTCTAAAACTTACATCCCCAAGGTCTCTTGGTTCCTCAAAAAGATCTACCAACAATTGAGGTACGCTCCATGCTCTCATGTATCGTTCATATTGTGCTTCGCTTATGCCCTCTTCCTCAATGATCTGTTCCTTTGTCATTGGGTTTTCTACATCATTTAATAAAGACTCAAAATAGGCACCATGATCACGTGGAGAATGCTCTTCTGCACTTTGTAACTCTTTGATTAAGCCTTTAACTTCTGCGGTTGTAAGTATTTCTTTGCAATACATCACTCGCAATGGCCGTTTAGCCTCAATAGCTGCGCTACGTCTGCGAGAACCATCAGAGAGTTCATAAATGCCATCAACCAATGTCGCAATACAGCTATAATATTGCTGACGAGCAATGGATTTGGCTAATGAGCGAGCTCTTAATTCATTTTGCAAGCGCCTATTTTGTTTATGTACTTTGGTTAATCGCTCTACATCTTCAGCAGCAATAGTGATTGTTTCAAAAGCAACTTCTCGACCTGAAACCAGTGTCCAGACAACCGAGTTATTCATTGTATTTGCGCTAGCAGCCTTAGTATCCTCCATGATTGAAGTCATGGTTTTGGCTATTGAGGGCATTTTACGCTTTTTACCACCGATCATGATTGGCGACTCCTAATTAACTGTGTTCGTGCAAAAAATGAACGTGCAAATGCATAAATAGCATCTTGCGCTGATTTGAGCGCACTTCGGCCACCATCGTACATAGTAGGATCAACTGAAATAACAGTATCCAGAGTTACACCGCAACGCTGAAAACCGGATAATTCAGGAATATGCGCATCCAACATTTTCTCACCAAGGCAAATAGTTGCACCCGAAAGTGATTCTTGATGTTGCAGAATATGTGGGCTGAATTTATTCATAAATCCAATCAATTCTTTACCTTCGATATCAATATCTTGCTCCATCAAATAACGCATTAGCACTTTCATTTGCGACAAGTATTTTAATGAACTGTGAAAATCAACAGGAGATGGCGGCAAAGGCATCACTAACGCATCGCTAGCTACAATGCCATTTAACAAAAAATAGTCCATGTGCGGGCCACTATCGACCGTTATGATGTCAAAATCACATTGTAACTTATCGATAATATTTTCTTTTAATAGCGAATGAGGTTCTTGGCCACCCAATGAGTCCTCACACTCCTCAAGCCATGATGTCGTTAAAAATGCATCATCAATCGCAGCTGGAATAACATAAACACCTGGCACATCAGTTTCAAATACATAATCTCTGAGTAATTCTTCGCGTGTTAGATTTTTATTGAACATCGCTTTTGCAGCTGTAAACGGTTGACCGCCGACAGATAGATTACTTTTCAAAAACATCGTTGCACTTGCTTGCGGATCAAGGTCGATAACAAGGCCGCGAATGTCTTGATGGATTAATGAAGGTTCTGTACGAATGGCATGAATAGCATTAACACATGCTGAGGTTTTACCAGCACCACCTTTTAAATTATTAAAATAAGCAACAAATCCTTTTGAATGTTGATCACGATATTTAGGCACCTTTCGCTGCTCATAGATAGCAATCACATCCTCAAAACTGAATGAGTCTAAATTTCCATTGGCTTTTCGTTTAAATTCATAGCCCGCCTCTTCCAGTTGAGCCATTGCTTTTTCTACAGCATTTCTTGATAAATACGGCATAGACTCAACGGTTTTTTTGGAATATCGCATATGAAAATCAGGTTTACGAAATTCATCCTTGTAATCATTTACGTGTTTATTAATTCCATCTAAATATGTATCCGCTCTACCCGAAATTAAATCAAAATCCGCTAAGTCCATAAAATATCTCCTGTTGATATGCACTTATAGTAATACACCACAAAACCACCAGCAACACAATTTTCGCGTTAAAACGCAAAAAACGTGTATTATCACAGTCAATGATGTTAAACATGTTAATTGATGTCCATTTTCAAAGATTAACAATGAAAAATAACACTCAAAATTCATATAACACAAAAACAATCTATCTAATTGTTATTAAACGGTAAATCCGTCAAAAGCCTTCCAACCTGCGCCCCGCAATTCATAGTGATTTAACACCCTCACATTGGAGTTGCCAGTTTTAAAGTTGATAGCAAAATATTTATTATTTCGGATCACATTTAATGAATATGAACTGCATTCACACATTAGCCCATAAAATAGATCATATTTCTGTTTCACACTTAGCATTTCATCACAGAAATATCGCTCAAGAATTTATCAGCTCTCAGCGCCTTGATGCCGATGACAACCAAAGGTTGCTTTGCGAAGCGGTATATCACCTTTCTTGTCTCGCTTATCAAGCACGTACTCATGCTCACCTTGCCAATGTGTTAGTTACAGAATGGGCTTTGATGCCATGTCAATCGAGACAAATGCTGTGCTGGCTCAATCAACTTCGTAGTGCGATTAGGCACTATCCCCATAGTGTTAATAACACACCCAACTTCTACCCTGCTCCGCCTATTGCGAGATAACCAGTTAGTGCAAAGCTAATTAAACTTTTTAAATGAGGTGAAAACTATGTGGACATATCAAGCAATTAGAAATGAAATTAAAACCGTTAATGACATTCAACTACAAATTGAACGTATTGATAGGAAAGTCAAAAGCATGAAGCGCAAGCAGATGATAGCTTGTACATTTGCTGAAAAACTCGCATTATAATCAAAAATTAAATCGTTAAAATCCCTGTCTCATAAACTAAAGCTCAATTACTTTGCGATTGAAGATGAGTTGAATGCCAATGGTTAATGTTAATTACTACCGCAATAGGCATTTTAATCTCGGTGACATTTGTAAAGTTTATCGAAATCTAAATAATCGAAAATTTTCCATCATGGCAACTACAGGCCAGTTTGCGGGTAAGGTTGTCGCTCATGCCGAATGCTTAACGCTTACTAACGTCACTTTTAAAATCAGCCAAGCATCAAGAGATCGTGCTTTACGTGAATATAATGTGAGAAAACACGTAACGTCCACGCATTTTCAATTGGTGCGATTAAATCTTTAGATGCCCATTGTTGCGACAACACATTGGAATCTATTACGTATAAACCATTTGAACGTGATTGCTTTTACAGAATAGCGGATAACCAGCCTATAAAAAGTTGCTCAATGTTGTACCTGAAAAATGGCAAAGCCTTTGCCGTTAAGCAGCTTGAAAGCCTTTAGTTTGGGCAGTTGCCCGATTTGAGGTGTGGGATAAATTGGTAATCACTTAACAGCAACACACATTCAAAAAAAGGTGAGCATTATGAACGCAATGACTTCAGTAGAATTAACACAAACAAATATGATGATCCCTTTATCATCAATCCTTCCCCTACCCTTTGGAAATTGTCGCAACAAGCGCAATTCTGAAAAATACCAAGAATTACTCAACAGCATTAAAACTCGTGGTGTAATTCAACCTATTTTGGTTCGCCCATCTGATGATAAATTTGAAGTTATTGCGGGTTATGGTCGTCTTGAAGCATCAACTGAGTTGGGTTTAGACAGTATTCCCGCTTTTGTAAAAATACTCAGTGATGCAGAGGCATTAGAGCATCAAATAGAAGAAAACCTTTGTCGTGATGACCTCTCTATCATTGATGAATGTAAAGCGGTTCAACAGCTATCAGCTTTTTATAATGGTGATCGTCAAGCTATTGCAGACCGTTTAGTTTGGCCTATGCGAAAAGTGAATGAGCGCATTGAAATTCTACGCTGTACAAGTCAGGTACTTGAAGCTGTGGGTTCGGGTGCTATCACTGTAGGTCATGCCCTGTTACTAGCGCCTTTTAGCGAAAAATTACAGCAAGGTACGTTAGCCAAAGTCATAGCTGAAAAATGGACGGTTGCATATTTAAGAGAACGAGCCAGCAAAGGTCAACAGTTACTTTCTCTTGCAAAATTTGATACCTCAGAATGCAATACCTGTCCTCATAACAGTGCCGCACAATCTGGATTATTTGGACTGGATGACCATAAGGCAGCATGTTCAAAATTGACTTGCTTTAAAGAAAAAACAAACGAATGGCTTGAAGTGAGAAAAGATGAACTAGCAGATCAATACGGCACTGTGCTGCTTATTCAGCAAGTTGCACAAGAAGATAGAAACACTGTAGACAGTGCAAGTGTTGGTGAAGAACAATTTAATTCTGGTTGCATGACTTGTGAAAAACGAGTTGCTTTGATTGATGACCGTCTTGGCCGCAGCCTCGGTACGACCTATACAAATCAATGTATTGATGCCATCTGCTATAACAATTGCGTTAAGGCATTATCTGAGCCAGAGCCAGAAACACCACATATTGAAGAAGTAGGATCGGACGCTATTCCCCTTGATGATAGTCATACACACGCAGACACAATCAATTCTACCTCAACTGTTAAGCCAAAAGTGGCGAAAACCAAAAAGGCAGTTAATTGCAGTGTGTCTAGCAAGGTAGTCGAGACAAACAAACGTGTGTTACGCAATGTTGGCGCAGAATTACTCATGCCTAACCCACATTTTCAGTCTGCAATGACTTATGCTGCTTTACGTGGAATTGCATCGGGTTATAAACCGCTAGTCTCCGAGCTATCATCAACAGCACATTTTTCTCAAGTGCTTAAATCGGCAATAGCATTGGATGAAGCCACATTAATGGCTGAAATTGCGAATGTCACGCTGCATCTCTCAACCAAACAAAGTGACGACAGCCTTAATTTCACCGATATGATGATCTCATTGTTACCTGATTGCGAAAACTCGTTGGATGCAGCTATTAAGAAATGGATGCCCACCAAAGAGATTTTATCCCAGTACACAATTGACGGTATCAAAGTGCTTTGTGTCGAATCGGGATTTGAAGCCGCTTTTGATGCTGCAAAATCTGGCGAGTTTGCCAAGCTGACAGGCAAAGGTAAAGCCACATTAATTGATACCATTTTGAAATTTGATTTCGATTGGTCTGGTTTTGCACCTAAAGAATATATAGCCCTTATCAAGTAATAAAACTGGCGGGTTTTTAATAAAAAACTCGCCAAAATTCATACACAAAAAAATTCCAGTAAACAATTGTTTTAATGAGCTAAAACATAAAAAATCAACTCAATCTGCGCCCCGCAATTCATACTCTATTTTTAGCGTAATGTTAGGCAGTTGCCAAAGTTAAAAGTCGGGTTAATGTAGGTTTAACTTAACAACAGGGAATACAAATATGTTTAATCAATTAGCTGAACTTAAAAACATTGGCGGTGTGGAACGTCTTAATTTTTCGATTGAATTTTTAGCGGGTAATACTGCAAGAGTAGTCATCACCTCTCAAGTGAGCAAAACGGCCACTGGTGAGGTAGCTGAACTATTAAAGCGCCCTATTGTGGCTTCAGGCACTCTTTCTGACTTAGATATGATGTTGACCAATGAGATATTTAATTTTTCTACGGAAATAACTCATTGCTCCGCACAACCAGCACAACCAGCACAACCAGAAATGGTTGTTGAAGAAAACGTAGCTTTTGATGAACTAGAATCACTTTAGGAGATACAGCCATGCTATCAATCAATACGTTACCGAGAAAATTTAAAATTGGTGTTGCATTAATCGCTGATCCTGCTCCCGATGCAAGTTTAGATGAAGTTCAGCGCATTTTGATCCAGCAATACCCGATGCTGAGGCACACCCGCATCTATGAAAGTGATGGTCGCTTAAATGATGATGCCTCCGCTATCGAGTATGAATTTCAACTTATTCCCGTTAAGACAAAGGGATAAATCATGGATGAACTTGATAAATGGGTAAACGAGTTAAACCAAAAAATAGCCACTGAAAAAGTAGAAAATCAAATTAACATCGCTACAGAAGAACGAACTAACACAACAAAAGTATTATCAATAAGAAAAATAAAAAAAGATTATACCTGCGTATTACCCCACGAAATGCCCCCACTGGGTTAACTTCATAGCCACTATCAATTGATAGTGGCTTTTTTTTACAGTTGCCCGTCTATCACGATATGCCAACATGATTAAAGTAAATCACAACAGGTATGTCGATATGAATTATGCCCCAACCGCTTTAAAAATGCCTTGGTATCTGAAATTAAACAACGCCACAGTTCCTAGCGTTAAAAACAATTTCAACGACTTACCTGTTGTTAAAAAGCATTTCACCGCTTTTGCTAACAGCGTAAATTCGATAGGCGATATGCTCAAATTAGGAAAAGCCAAAGGCTTTATTTCAGACGAGCGTATTCAAGCTGTACTGAACATTGATACGCAATCTCACGCTGGTATGAACCTACTTGCTGACGTTATCAGAAACGATTTTTGGCAAGGATATTCAGCACACATTAACTCTATGCGAGAACAGATTGAATCACGCTACTTGACCAACATGCCAGAGGGTTTGAAAAGTGATTTTGTTTCTATTGCTCAAAGAAACCTCTCATTTTTGCAAATTTCAATCGGCATAAATCAATATGCCACTTACAACACTGACGAATTGAATATAACGATTACACCTACTGAATTATTTTTAACTGAGTTCGATTTAAGCAAATATCAGTTTGATAACCGAATGTATGATGCAATGTTTTCACTGATCAATTTCACCATGCGTCATCAACTTGAAGCCCCTGCGGCAGTTAATGATGAATATGAATGGCTATTGGAGGAAATGCTTGATGGTAATGATGATGTAGCTGAGAAAATTTATCAATATTGGCAGCAACACAATGAGTATTTTGAACTTGATGTAGAAGAAATGACTAAAGCACTGAACATTGAAAGTCTAACAGACACTATTGATGATATTGGAATACAGCCAATTGTATTGCATGTAGCCGCAGCAGACCTTGAAAGAAAAATTAATAACTCAACAAATGATGATGCCATCATTAAATGCTTTTCGGTATTGGAGATAGCTGGACAGACAGATGCGAATATCGCTCACCTTTATAAAATGGCCAAGGAGTTGCCAACAGAATCATTGCATCACGCCACTGATAATATTGGCGATACTTCAATGTGTTTTCACGCACTGTATTCATTCAATTCTCAACAAGAATATTCAATGGCTGAATCAATTTTTGAACGAACTTATCAAACAGGCGAAGAACCCGTATTGAAACTTGAAGCATCTGAATTGGGACTTTCATTTTTACAGAATTATTTTGAAACGCTGTATATGAAAAGCCTGATCCAAGCTGTGCTATAGCAGTAGCGCCTTTGAAAATTGATGTAATGATAATGGTATCACTTAAAAACAGGCCATAAACATGATCCCACAAAACATCGACCAATCAGAAGTTGAATCTCTACTCCAAGACGGGTTTAAGACCGTTGATTATAATGTAAATCCTAGCTTTGCTGTGGTGGTTTACACTAATTCAAACCAAAGTAGAGTTACGATGACTCGACACGCTATTAAGAATAATCAACTATCTGGTGGTGAAGTGATTAACGCTGCACAAGTTATCGAAATGATAAATAGTGAAGCCTCTACTTTTGGCCACTCTCAGGTTAATAAAAATGCCGAAGTCACATTTAAAACAGGGATTATAGACCAATGTATATTGGCTAAAAATTTCAATTCAATCATCTGGCACAGACCACGACAACGTAAGACCATGTTTCTATACAAAGAGCAAATCACTCTAAATTTGCCACCTTTGCTTTTTAAGTTCAGTCTCAGTAGTGGACTCGAAATATATGCAATTAGATACAACAAGCGCCCTAATGAGTCTGAACCACTATACCATGCACCCTTTATGAATATTTATAGCACAGGAAAACTTTGCACAGGAACTATGACATTACCTAAAAATATCGGTTTTGACACAATCAGCGAAGTTGAAAGCGAATTTTTTAATTCGGTATTCACACATGCAAATCATTCAGGCATTTTACGAAAGCAAAAAAGTACGGCTGAGTTTACTAAATACACAAAGAAAAAATCTAAATCAGGTGACAAAATTCTCATCTCTGAGCTGGCTGAAACAGGTAAAACAGTTTCTTCATTATTAAGCTAACACACTGATATTTGAGCCTCGCTTATTAAGTTAAGCGGGGCTTTTTTACTCTGAAATCCCTCAAAAAATTCCTACACATCAACAAAACAGTAAGTCATTGTTTAAAAACAACAATACTCGCATAAGGCAATAAATCTGCGCCCCGCAATTCCTAATAATTTCACCATCATTTAGACCAGTTGCCGACCCGTAAAAACGTGAGATATTGATCGAGTTAACCAACAGGAGATAGCCATAAATGAAAAAACTTCTTAAAACAAAAATTGCGAATTTGACTGACAATCAATTGTCCGAACTAATGACATACTTAAACGAGCAATACCGCAAAGGTACACCACTTATTTCTGATGCTGCATTTGATTTTATATATTTGCCAGCTTTAGCTAAACGTGTACCTCAACATCCATTGGTAACAAAAGTTCAGCCAGAGCCTCAAATGGGTACAAAAGGGCGTGTAACCCATGTTCACCCGATGTTATCAACTAATAAAGCATATCTCGATAGCGAGTTAGCCGACTTCACAAACCGTTGTCAGCAAGCGGCTATTGCCCTTAAACAACCTGAACTCACTTATCGAATTACTGCAAAACTGGATGGATTGGCTGCTAAATACGATGCCGAACATCAAACCGTTGTAACCCGTGGGGATGGACATCAAGGCTTTGAAGTAGGGCGGTTACTTGAACTTGGTTTAAAAGTGATCGGCAATGGCTCAGGCGTAGGCGAAATTGTTATTGAACAAAACTATTTTGATGCCAATTTATCGACAAAATATAAACACAGTCGTAATTTTGTAGCGGGTATCGTTAATGCAGACAACATCAATGAGGACGGACTAAGAGCTTTGGCCGATGGTGCTATTCATTTAGTATTATTCAAGGATATGTTTGGTCTGACCGTGAAGGCCAATCAAATTGAATCAAACATGATACAACTTGCCACGTTAGCAAGTCAGGATTGTGCTTATAATTGTGACGGTACAGTAATCGAAGTGATTAACCCAATTGTTAAAGATGCAATGGGTTCCAATGATCGTCATCACAATTGGCAATTAGCCTTCAAGCAACAAGGCGAAACAGCATTATTCAATGTGTTAGGAATAGAATGGGCAGTTGGCCGTAATAAGATCACCCCCGTTATTGAAGTCGAACCGCAACTGCTATCTGGCGCAGTGATAAGCAGAGTAACCGCCCATCACGCTGGTAATGTCAAAGCATTATCACTCGGCAAAGGTGCTGTTATTGAGTTGGTTAGAAGTGGATTTGTGATCCCCAAAATCGAGAAGTGTATTCAAAAAGGCGTTGTAGATATTCCTACTCATTGCCCTTGTTGTCATTCGCCTGTCCAATGGGCTAACGACTTCATTCTTTGTGTTAATGATGAATGCACAGAACGTAAAGTATCAAGTATTTGCTACCACTTTGAATTAATTGGTGCTGATCTCTTTGGACGTAAAACTGTTCAAAAATTAGTGCTCGGTGGATTGGACTCGATTATTTCCATTTATCAAGCTACACAATCTATGTTTGAACATTGTGGTTTAGGGGCAGGGCAAGCAGCTAATCTCATTACTGAGCTAAATCGAATCAGAGAAACCCCAGTTGATGATTTCAAAGTCTTGGCTTCATTAGGGATTAAATCGCTTGGTAGAGGCTCTAGCAAACGATTGTTAGCCGTAAAACCCCTCGCTGAAGTCACAACACTTTCTGTTGCAGATATAACAGCCCTTGAAAATTTTGGTGATACAACGGCACTTATCATCGAAAAAAATCTTGGTCATAAAGCTAATTTAATTCAGTTTTTAATTAATCAACTCAACATTAAGAATACCAAATCAGTTACTCCTAAAACTGGTGCTTTAGTCGGTTTGAAATTAGTGTTTACAGGCAAAATGACTTCTAATCGAGACTCAATGAAATCCCTAGCCGAAACCAATGGCGCTGATGTGCAATCGTCTGTCAGAAAGGACACGACTTATTTAGTCGCGGGACTCAATGTAGGAGCCACAAAAATCAACGCGGCACAAGCAAAAGGGGTATCAGTAATAAGTGAGCAAGATTTTTACGCTCTAATAGCGTAATACCATACGCACTGACAACCAATGCGGTTGTCAGTGCAACACAATCAATTCCAGGTTAAGACTTCTCCAGTTGCGCCATTTCATTCTTGTTGTGAAATTGAGAACTACACACAAGGAGATAAAAAATGAAACTAACTCAACTAACCTCATTTTCTAGCCGCATCGAAATCAACAAATACGCAAAATCAGTTCAGGGGAATGACGTTACTCTGACACCTGAGCAACTTGAGAAAATCAAGGCTAAATTCACTAAAGCAAAATGGCAATCCATTACAAGTAGCAAAAATGGTTTTAACTTCTACGGAAAAAAGAAACGTGATCTGGGTTGTGACTCATTAACCATTAGTATAATTGGCGATAAATACATTAAACACGTTTTAAATTTTTCAAACACTAACAATGCAGAAGTCACCTATTTTCAAATAAATCATTAAACACCTGCTTTACGTTCAATTTGTTACTCCTACATCGGGTAAGTTGCCTGATGTAGCAGTGATGCTACCTTATTAGTATTAGCTTCACTAAATTGAACAGGATTTTTATGATTTTTTTTAAACTCATAGCATTGCTTTGGTTGCTGGTGTTCTTCGGTGGTCTGCTAGGTGCATTTAGGTCTAATCAAAGTGGTAACAACAAATTAAATGACGGTTCTGTACGTTCAATTCACACAACTCAATCTGAATTAACATTTAGTTCACTGGCAATTTTGTCTAGCGACAATACAGAACTCATATCTGATGATTGTGCTCCTGCTGCAATTGGAACGGAAATTAATCCGACAACAGGAATGCCCATGATAGACAGCTGCATTGATGTCTTTGGGACACCGATTGGAATGAGTGATGATACATTCAGTATGGATGATACATTCAGTATGGATGATTCAATGTGTTGCTTTGACAATAACGATATGTTTTCTTGATTAGATATACAGTAGCGGGTTTTTAGTTTGATTTTATGATGTTCATAGTTAAACAAATAGGACTAAATACATGGACTTCTATCTACCTGAATCATTGCTAAACAAACCAATAAACATTGCATTAATAGGCGCTGGCGGCAGCGGTTCACAAATCGCAACAGAGCTATTTCAAATGGACTCACTATTACGCAGCTTATCCAATGGTGTCGTTTACCTTAATCTCACCATTTATGACGGTGATAAAGTCAGCCTCTTTAACGTAGGCAGACAGGGGTTCTACCTTGGTGATGTGGGTAACTTCAAAGCCGAAGTGTTAACCAATCGGTTTAATATGTTTGGTCAAACACAATGGCAATGTCGCAAAGAGTATTTTAATCCCAAAAACGTTGCATCTTTAGCAAATTTCGACTTCCTGATCACAGCGGTTGATAAGGCTAAGTTCAGAGTTGATCTTGGTGAAGCCTTTGAAGCGGTGAAGAATACTAAATCAAATTTATTGTGGATAGACGTCGGTAATGGCCGCAATGACGGCCAATTAGTGTTAGGCCACGCCTTTTCAGCCAAAAACGGTCAACTTAAACTACCTAATATTTACGATTTATACGGCTCAATGTTGAAAAATATTGATGAATCAGCAGAAGATGAACCATCTTGCAGCACACAACAAGCACTCGAAAAACAAGATTTCGGTGTCAATAGGGCGGTTTCAGCACAAGCCACTCAGTTAATATGGCAACTATTACGCTATGGCAAAATTTCGCATCATGGTAGCTTTATTGATGTATTGCTTGGAACGGTGCAACCCTTAAAAATAGATCCTAACCAATGGGCTATTTATGGTTATCAAACAACCCCAATGGAGTCTTAATTATGGTGTTATCACAACTTCAAGCGATTAAGCCAGAGCTTGAGCACAGCTTTGAAATAAGAGTTAAATTCGTGATCCTTTGTCTGACTCATCAACTAACACGTTCAGTTGTGAATTGTCAATTACGCCGCCCCTAAAGGAGCGGGCTTGTAAAAGCCAAGTTGACCAGATCACTCACTGAGGATTATATGTGAGTTAAACGATATTTTGGATATAGACACCCTCGGATGCCACCTCAGTCCGTTGCTCTGTCGAGGCACTGTAAACAGCCCTAAAGCGTTATGGGCAGTCAACCTCATCTAAAGCCTTTATATCTGATCGAGAGGAAGTCGGATTCTATATGTGCCTCAAGCATATAGATACGCATAACTCGAAGGAGAAACACGCTATGTTCGTGTTTGTACTGAACAAAAATGGTAAGCCATTAATGCCATGTAAACCACAAAAAGCGAGAGTTTTACTCAGGCGTGGTGATGCAAAGGTTATCAAAAGAACCCCCTTTACCATCAAACTTGTTGGTGGTAGTTCAGGCTACAAGCAACCCCTTGTTGCTGGCATGGACACTGGTAGCAAAGCTATCGGGTGTGCCGTTATTGGTCTTGGTCAAGTAATTTATCAAAGCCAAGTTGCATTAAGACAAGACGTATCCAAGAAGATGGAACAGCGAGCTATGTATCGTCGTAATCGGCGTGGACGTAAATGTCGCTATCGCCCTGCTCGTTGGTCTAATAGAGCTTCAATGCGAGCCACTGGGCGTCTAGCGCCTAGCTTAAAATCAAAGTTAGATTCACATTTACGTGAGCGTAATTTTGTAGAATCAATCTTACCAATCAATGAGTGGAAGGTGGAAACGGCAAGTTTTGATATTCATAAGCTCACGAAACCTGACGTTTCTGGTGCGGGGTATCAGAATGGCGTACAGAAAGGCTTTTATAATGTAAAAGCCTATGTGCTACATCGAGATGGGTACAAGTGTCAATCTGGGCGCAAAGGTAAACATAGCAACAAATTGCATGTTCACCACATTCAGTTTCGTTCTAACGGTGGCACTGATACACCAACAAACTTAACCACGTTATGTGAAACTTGTCATGCTGATTTACATGCCAACAAATTCGAATTAAAAGCGAAAAAATCCCGCACTAAACATGCCACGGAGATTGGAGTAATTAAGTCTAGATTAAAGAAAGAATGGCAATTCGCGGAAACCTTTGGCTACGAAACGAAATTTAAGCGTGAGCAGGTCTTGAGGCTTCCGAAAGAGCATTATTACGATGCTGTTGCAATCTGCTTGGAAGACGGAGAGTTAGTTGAGCCAGCATCAAGCGTCTACTTTAAACGCCATGTAGCTAAAGGCGATTATCAACAGACCAAAGGTGCAAGATCTGAAAAGCGCATACCCGTAGGCAAACTGTTTGGTCTTAAAAAACATGACTTTATCTCAACACCGCAAGGTAGTGGGTTTGTAAAAGGTAAGCGAAGCACAGGGTATTTTGCGCTTGAGACAATCACTGGCGAGAAAGTTCATGCTAGTGCTAACGTTAAAAAGAACACTATTCGAGTCACAGCTCGAACAACAACATTAACTCAAAAAATGGAGAGTGCAAGCAATTCCTCTTCCCACTAAACTAGGAGGTATCATTGTCTAAATATGATGAATACGTAATACGACATAAACACGTTCAATGTGTTAACTCAGCAACCATTGAGCCGTTCGTTAAATACGGAGTTGAGTATATTGATGTTAATTATTCACTACCAAACCGGCAGTGCTATACACGTACTTTTGATTCCATCAAAGAAGCTATAGCATTTGCAAATAAGTTTGATTTAGCTGCCCACATTAGGCTGCAACAACAGCAGCAACACCAAACGCTTGCATCTAAATCCAATGCAGAAATTCAAAGACAAGCATTAAATGGTCGAACTATTTTTGAATATATTGATGAAGAGTTCGTTGTAAACAAGCAACGAATAAAACGCGCTCGATATGCCAATGAACAAGATAAGGTATCAATACTTGAGCGTCATGCTAGAACATTAAGAAATGCAGTTTGGGATGTAGAAGATAATGCTAATTTAGCTTGGAACGAGCAAGATTATTCGCTTTTTAAGCCTAATCCTCTTTTCCCAACAATCAATAATGTGATGTACAACTACTTTTTATTACACAAAAAGGTAGCTTAAAGTAATACCTAATAAGTGGTAATTTAATACTTTTGTACTATAAAATCAACAGCATGAGATTAAATTAGTATTTAATCTACTTAAATTTGTAACTATAAATCCGGCATCATTTTGTTGCGGTTATGATCACCGCCGCATAACTTTGTTGTACGAGCGTTAATATTGTTTTGCTCAATGATATTTACACGAATATTCGTAAAAAAACAGTTAATACCCTTAACAGCATAAACTCTTGTTTTTATTTTATTTTTAATTATTAATTTCGTTTTATGCTATGTATCAATGTTTAGAGTTTTAGGTCTGTTTTCTATGTGGCACAATTAAAAAAATTAGTTTGGAGTGGTAAGAAATATGCTCACTATAAGAAACTTCAATCAGCGTATTGAATGTGATTCAGCAAAAATGACTTTGGAGACTTTACAGTCTTTTAAAGGATTATCACTGAGTATCAGCTATATTGCGCCAAGTGGTTTAAATAGAGTAATTTTTGTTACTGTAAACCTAGATGGTGAGGTAGAAGACTCATACAACGCAACCAAAATCGATTTAACTTACCTAACTAAAATTTTCATGCTTGAATTAGCACAAGGTAAAGTGAATGGCTAATAAAGATAAAGGTGTGCTGTACAAGTTTTTTCAATTAAGAAGTCTCGCTGATTTCATTGAAAGTTCTGGATTTGATCCATCACACACATACATTCATTGTGATACGTGTTTATCAAATATACCTTTAACCTTTGTTCGTTCAGAATTTAAAGACAAATTGCCAAAAGATAGATTTATAAAGTTAACTTTCCCCTCGATCTATTATTGCCCTCAATGTAATCGAACTGAGGTTGATACTTTTACACTCTTTATTAATACAAAACTTAACTGTGTATCGCTATTACCTGAAATGAATCCTCTAACAATGAATGACTGATCAAACCTAATAATGCTAACGTATTATTTTCTGATACTTTTCTCTGTCATCACTACAAATTTATAACCACAAATCGATGCTTCTGCATGCAGACCCAAAAAAAATTCAATAAATTGTTGTGTTGAAAGCACGCTGAATGGCACCACTATAATTAACTGCTTTACGCCATTTTTACGCTTGACCATAAAATCAAACTGCAAATTTGTATCATCCTTGAATGTTATTACTTCATCTACTGTGTAATTAACACAACCGTTATCGTGTTCCAAAAGCAAACACAAATCATACTTCAAGCTATTTGAAACAGACATCAAGCAATCGTTTTTAGTAGACCTAAATATAAATTGGCTAGTTTGTATCATCGATTTTTCACCATCTGAATATCTTTTGTTAAATAACCACAATTAAAGCCTGTATTCCCTTAGAAAACAATCCACAATTTCTGTGCATAAGTGTCATTATTGTAAACAAATCAACATGTTTATTTTTTCAACAATTTTTTCTGATTTTCAGACACTTGGAATTTACAGCCACACGCTTTGATATATAGTTTATAACCAGATATATTTGTGACCAGTAGCTACGAGGTTTTGTTTTAACCTATTTTTCATTTCATCGCTTGCCCTAAAATAAACAGATTTAATATCATTATCGTAAGCGTCTTGGCTAAATCCACGTTCTTTTGCTCTGTCATACCACTCATGGCCTAAGTCAAACTCCCCCATTGAAAGGTAAACAGCGCCTAGCAAAGTACATGGCCTGAAATTTAACGGAGTCACTTTATGTGCTTCTAATCCAAGTTTAATTGAATTCACATAGTCCTTTAAGTCTCTACAAACGCCACCATAAGTAGTTAATAAAGCTGATTTTAATTTCTTTTCATTCTTAGGAATATTGAACGGATATGATTCATCTAGCGCTTTTTTTATTTTAGGCAGCACTTCAGCTTTTCTATATGCAGCACTCGCATTAACCAGCTCCCAAGGTAAGCTTTTTTGTTTCCAGTTTTGATAGTGAACATGTGCAAGTTGAAGGTGATATTTTTGTACAACAAGTTCTCTTGAAAAACCAACACTATCTAACCATTTAAGCTCTTCAGGAGTAATTGCCTTCTTACGCAGTTGGTCCAAAAGCTTATCTACACGAGAGTTTTTTTTGATGCCATAAAGTTCAAAATCGTCAAAATCAACACGGTTTGCTTTGAATGCTTCTGCTTCTTCTATAAGTTGATTCTGTAACATTTCAGCTTTTGCTCTAGCTTCAGATAAAGCTTTAGTTTTTCGTTTAATAATCTCCTGCCGTTTTAGTGCTTCAATTTCATCAAGTTTGGATTGGTAATGAGAAATAACAACATCGACAACATCTTTATTGGCTTCTTTTGATAACTCAGTTTGGCTTGTTGTAAGCCTTTTTTTTGTTTCTACTTTGAGTTTAAGGCCACTACAAATTAAACTTTCAAGCTTATCTGGAACGCTTTCTTTTAAATTAACAACCTTGAAAATCTGATGTGTCGTATTTCCCAACGCAATAGAAATAATTTCAAGGTCAGACTCTAAAACACCAATATCGTGTTGAGTTATATATTTAACAAAAAGGTCAATGTAAGTGCTTAAAATCGGATATTGCGATTTTGGGAATAGCAGTTGAGCTTGTGAGATCTGTTTATTAACCACTGAATAAATCCTTTTCACTAATATGTTCCGTGTGAGTTGCCGGTTAGTGAGCTTGAGGCAACCTTGTTGAAGATATTACAACAAGGAGAAGCACCATGCTAACTAAAGCCAAACTCGAAACTGCTCGTAATAAATTGAATGTGTTACTTGCTCAATTTAACAATGAAAATCCAGAATTTCATGTGAAGTTGGGGAGCTGTTCTTACTCAGAATTTAACGCCACTTATAAGTTAGAAATGTCTGAAGTTGTCGGGGATAAGGTAGTAGATAGAGATAGAGAAAGCTTTTTGTCCCATGCCAGATTGCTAGGTCTTGAAGCATCTGATATTGATAAAGAATTTACCTCAAATAATAAGGTATTTATATTGTGTGGCTATAACAGTCGCGCACGTAAAATGCCTATGTTAGCTAGACTAAAAAGCGATGGAAATCTTTACAAGTTTACTCTTGATGCCGTACTCAAAGGCTTAGGCAAAAAGTAAAAGTTGCGAAATCACATTAACAGCCACGAACATTCAACAGTTGATGGCCTGCTTACAGTGCAGGCCAAATGGAGTTGTATATGAATCCATTTATCAAGCGCAACGGTGAATTTAATTATTCCGCTTTTATCTATTTTCACGCTGACAAACTCGCAATAGGTCAAAGACTGGGACCAAAATCGACACGTCGTACTTATGAGTTGGGCAATCGAGATAATTATGAGATTGCAAGTAAATCTCTGCGTAGTGCTTGCGAGTCTATTTTGGCCAATCGTTTTGGCTTTAAGCGCAAGCGAGCGCTCGAAGGTTCTGGTTATGAGTATCTTAAAATTGAAGCCAAACCTCTTCCATCCTTATACGAAAAGCTTTTCAACGAGCATTGTGCCAATTCACACTAATACTATATCTAGTAGATATTCCAGCTGAGGCCAACACAACATATAGTGTTGGCCTTATCTTTCTATGCAGTTGCCTGTTTTGTTAACTGACGAATAATTACGTTATCACCGCAAAGCAAAGGCTACAAAATGGAACAACTAGCATTAGATTGGTTAAGCTATACAGCCGAAGAACCGAATGTACCCTTTCCCAAAAAATCAATAAGCAACGTTGTGCATATTGTGATTAACGACAAATGGCACCAGGTATGGGAAACGTTAAAAACCAATGAAGATTTAAACTACATTGAAGATGGTCAAACAAACTCGTTAAGTCAGTTAATTCTTACTGCTACACAAGCAATTTATGACGCCATTGTTGATCAATATACAGTGTTTATTGGTTGGTCATCGGGTAAAGATAGTTCTACGGTATTGATGCTGTTTTTGATGGCACTTATGCGCGCAAAAAGAGAAGGGCATGACATATCACCTCATCATTGTCTGCAGCACACTGACACGCTTGTTGAATCGCCTACCGTACATCAACATGCGATGGATTGCCTTGAAGATTTGGAAATTTTTATTGAAAAGCATCAATTACCTTTAAGTATATTAATCGCTAAACCTGAACTAACTCAATCTTTTACAGGTAGGATTTTAACCGGAAGGGGACTGCCAACTTTTGCCGGTTCTTCAAGACAATGTTCTATTGATCTAAAAGTTAAACCAGCTCAAAAAGCCAAAAAAGCGTACTTGAAGGGCATCGATAAAAAGTGGGCTGATAAAACATTATTACTGTTAGGCTCGCGTGATGATGAGGGTGCTATTAGAGCAAGCAATATTGCTAAATATTCTGGAGACGCTATTACTCCTAACTCAGTATCAAAAACAGAGTCAGAATTATATCCTATCAAGCATTGGAGCTCGGGTAATGTTTGGGAATTCCTATTGTCATGTGGTGACGATGATGCAAAATATCCATTACCTAACTATCGCAGAGATTCGACTGACACTGCAAACATCTATAAAGATGCAACAGGTGAGTGCGTATTTTCTGGAAAAAATGCATTAAAATCCAAAAGTTGTGGATCAAGGTTCGGATGCTGGTCATGCCAAGTATCTGGTGGAGACGATAAATCAGCATCTAATCTTATTAATTCAAACGATAAATATGCTTACCTAAAACCGCTTCATCGTATCCAACAACTGCTTGCTAAAACTCGTTACGACTGGTCAATTAGGCATCCAGTAGGACGCACTATATATCTTAATGAAAAAGGCGAGGGGAAAATAAAAATACAACCAGATGTGTACAGTCCTGCATTCCTAGAAAAGCTACTTAGAGCCTGTGTATCAGCTGATGTTGCAGAAGAAAAACGAGCCCATGAACATAGAAAAAATTTTGAAAATGGCAAATTGGAAGATAACGCCTTTAATCGACGCATGATTTTTCCTCAGTTTAAGATCATCAATGAACAACGATTAGTTCATATTGACTTTATGTGGGCATTTCACGGATTTAACGCTAACCCATTTAGAGCACTCGAAATTTATCATGAGGTCATTAATGAAGGTAAACTTGACTTACTAGCAGAGGTTGATGATATGGATTATGTCGCCAGAACTCCAATCCCTAAAACCAAATATCTATCAGTTGATACTTGGGCTGATGGTTCCTTGCTTGATGGCCTTAGTGACCCATTTACCGATCTAGTTTATTTTGATGCAGAAGAAATGCCTGATGAAATTGTTGGACGCATAATTAATACCAAGCAAGGGCCAAGGCGTGTCACATCAATTTTAGAAGATGATAAGCTCACTGTTGATGAAGATGCTGCCGAATTTATTGTGAACACTGAATACCCAAATTACCTGCGTGATAAAAAAGACACATATAATCCTAGTTATGCCTTTCAGTATTTTCTCAGGTTCGGCGCTGTTCAGCTCTGTAAGGGAAAACAAGCACTTTATCATACCATGGCTCAAAGAGGTCAGTGTTATCGCCGTATGGGGCTTAATGGGCAGCTTACGATGGATGAAATTATTAATAATAACAACTTCATCATTACAGACAGTTTATAGCTAGTTGCTGATTATAAAATTACGTTTAGTCTTACATTATCAAACTTACAATTAATTATAGAGATGTTATTCAGTCAACTACCCGCCCCTAAAGGAACGGGCTTGTAATAGCCCTTGTTGACCAGACCCTAACAGGAGATAAGCAAGTTGTTAGAAACGATAAGACAGAAATTAGGTACGTTAGCATGCCGTCTCAGTGCTAACCTCTACGGTAATGCGTTAAACAGTGCTATTGGGTTATGCACAGTGCGTATTACGTTAAACCTGTCATTATCTGGTCGAGAGGAAGTCGAAATGATTAATAGCTCCAATGTTAATCACTCGCATCACCCTGTTTACAGGAGTATTTAACGTATGCACGTTTATGTTATTAATCAACACAATAAACCGCTAATGCCTTGCCAACCAGTTATCGCAAGATTACTGATCAAGCAAGGTAAAGCAAAGGTAAAAACACGCACTCCGTTTACCATTAAGCTCTTAATGGAAACAGATGAGTACACGCAACCTGTTATTGCAGGCATGGATACTGGCTCAAAAATCATTGGTTGTGCTGTAACCGCTAACGGTAAGGTCATTTACCAAAGCGAAGTGCAGTTACGCAACGATGTAAGCAAGAAAATGCAACAGCGAGCCATGTACCGCAGAACAAGACGAAACCGAAAAACACGTTATCGTCCTGCCAGATGGCTAAACCGATCATCAATGCGTAAAGTTGGGCGATTAGCGCCATCTATAAAAAGTAAAGTAGATTCACATTTACGAGAGAAGCGTCAGGTAGAAGCCATTTTGCCTGTCACAACTTGGAAAGTGGAAATTGCCAGTTTTGATATTCATAAAATAACGAACCCTGATGTAACAGGAGTTAAGTATCAGCAAGGCGTACAAAAGGATTACTACAACGTAAAAGCCTTTGTATTAAGTCGTGATAGCCATCAGTGTCAAAGCAAACGTAAAGGCAAGCACAGCGATAAATTACATGTGCATCACATTGTCTTTCGCTCCCAAGGTGGAACAGATACACCGAGTAACTTAATTACGTTATGTGAGAAATGTCATAACGACTTACACGCAGGTAAGTTCGAACTAAAAACAGGCAAAAGCAAGACCAAGCACGCAACTGAAATTGGCATTATCAAAAGCCAATTATCAAAGCGTTGGGATTTTGAAGCTACGCATGGCTATGAGACAAAATTCAAGCGTGAGCAAGTCTTAGCGCTACCAAAAACGCATTACTATGATGCGGTAGCGATTTGCTTAGAAGATGGCGAATTGGTCAGCTTAAACGATATGGTATTGCACAAACGCCATGTGTCAAAAGGTGATTATCAACTCACTAAAGGTAAACGCTCAGAAAAGCGTATCCCAGTTGGTAAGCTCTTTGGATTCAAGAAACACGATTTTATAAAAACATCACAAGGAATAGGATTTATCAAAGGTAAAAGAAGCACAGGCTACTTTGCTTTAGAAACGATTACCGGCGATAAAGTCCATGCCAGTGCAAATATTAAAAACCAAACGGTTCGCCTTTCTGCTCGAACCACAACCTTAAAACAATTTATGGAGGCGGCAATTCCTCCCTGTGCTTTAGCACAGGGAGGAATTGCCGAATATTGATGAAGCACGTATCAGATAGCGGAGTAAATAAACAAATTAATCGTTTCATTCGTAATGAAAACAAAACTTATGATTTGGCGAGAATTATCAGTATCATCATGCAACAATCATTTTCTAATCTAACGCTTGCTAAATTAGATAAACAATCAGCATTGAACGGTTATCGCTCAGCAATTATTGACGAGGTTAGTAAAGCATCTCTATTCGAATTACTGAATAGAGAAATTACATCGTTCGATACTCCAATGATTAATAGAGCCTGGAAATTAGTTTATGCTAAAGGTGTGTCGTCTTCTCCAAACCTGCATTAGCCCCTTTTTTATGAAAGACCAAAATAGATTCTCTATAAGATCTATATATATCTATAAAAGATATAAAGACTATAAGATCTATGCCTAGCTGTGGGTAAGTTTGATTTTATCAAACATATTAATTACTTAGCAGCATTAGTTGCCTCATTGAAAGTAACAAAATCTGTTATCTTCGATCAGAATAACTAGCAATGAGTGACAATTTATTGTTGTTATAGATCATTTAGTTGTCTTTAGAGATCTATTTATTGTGCTAGAAGATCGTTTTTTTGTGGCAAATTATCCACAGAGGTAAAAAAGGCTAATAAATGAACTATTTAATATATTTTACCTTATAAAAGATCGTTTTTTTGTGGTAGTAGATCTATTTCTTGTTGTTTACCGATCTATTTTCTGTTGTTTGAGCATTTATTTCTAAAGTTATACACATAAATTGTCTGTAAACTTAAGAAGTTAAACTTTAAGGGATCATTAATTTGTGGTTAAAAGATCTATTTTTTGTGGCAAATAAGTTGATCTACTATACTTACTTGCAAAGTCATTAGTATTTACTAGCAGGATTTATTTCTTTTAACTTAGCAATTTTTTCCAGTAAGCTTTGATTCTCATCAATGGTCTCGATTTTTCTTTCCTTATCATCTTCGGCAAGAATTTTGTCTTGTACAGCTTTCATCAATTCAATAGCTGTATCCCTTTGCCCTAATTTTAAGTAGGCTTGCGACAGCAATTCAAGTTGGGGAATGGTGAGAGGTATATTTTTAACTAATCTTTGTTGTTCTAGTTCAGAAATGGTCTTCCTAGCCGTTGCATCATCCATTTTTGCTTTGTTTTCGATCCATTGGTAATGGAACTTAATACCAACACATTTATTGCCTTCTTTGATTGGCGTATATCCAAGGTGGCCTGCCTCACCCTTAAAGAAAAATATTTCATTCTCAAAAGTGTTTGCAATTTCTTTTATTGCAGGTTC
This sequence comes from Shewanella aestuarii, assembly GCF_011765625.1. Taxonomy (NCBI): domain Bacteria; kingdom Pseudomonadati; phylum Pseudomonadota; class Gammaproteobacteria; order Alteromonadales; family Shewanellaceae; genus Shewanella; species Shewanella aestuarii. Next base: position 203,026 of record NZ_CP050314.1, on the reverse strand, counting down.
TATACATCGAGAGATAAATACTGCAGGCTTCTGTAGGGATGTATTGCCAGCTGTGTAATTGCCACCTCTATCAATGACTGAGAAGTAACGGCGTAATGTATCAAGTTTCATCGGCCTTAAAATTGTACCATTTGATTTAAATCTTGATAGAAAATCGTATATCCGCTTTGAATATTTACCCGTCAACTTGAGCGACGAAAAAGTATTAATTAATCCATAACCACCTGAATAATCGAGCATAAAATTCTTCAGTTCAGGGTTAGGGATCATTGTAAGCACTCTCTTTTTGTACTCCAACTTTGAAAAAAGGGGTACAAAAGAAAAATCTCCATCATCTTCCGGATTTGCAAAACCAACATGTCTCGATGCTAGTCTTTCTGCCGGGCCTTTCAACGTGCTACCAATATACCTCGATTCAATGTCTAACCATGTTGATAGCTCTGATGCTTGGAATTCATACTTTGGCGTCTTCCCATTATCCCAATGCTCTGCCTGCATCTTAGAAGCCATTATCGTGAATAGATTAATTTCATGTGGTGATTGATCATGAATTGAAAAAATGGCTAGATGAGACTTTTTGTATTGTTTGGGCAACGTAGAGTTTAGCGGGAATTCAACCAACGTAGCTTTACTTTGATTACTGTCACTTAACATAGTATTGGTTTTATACTGGTCCAGCTCATCCAGGTACTTATCTATTTCTTCATTGAATGAATCTTCTGACATATAAAGCCTATTGTATCTATGTTATTGAAAATTACCTGCAACGTTACAGCATATTGTGGCAAACGGTAACAGCATATTGTGGTAAACGGTAACAGTATATTGTGGTAAAAAGTTACACTAAATTGTGGTAAATCGAAACTTAAAATTTTCATTCACAACCCTTATAAACTCATATATTTGAAATAACCCAATTTATTCAGCATGTTATGAGTTTAATGTTTTTTTCAATTGTGGTTTTTAAATATCCTATTTTATTCATTATTAGCGTTACAGCATTTTGTGGCAGAGCATGACATCATTATGTGGTAATGAGTTACATAATTCTGTGGTAAGAGGTAACATTATTTTGTGGTAAAGGGATCAGTATTTTGTGGTCAAAGGTTACTTGATTTTGTGGTAAATCTGTACCTGTTTCGAGCATATTAAAAATAAAGTTAATATGAAGCATGCAAACCAATTTTTAATAAACTAAATAAATCACTTAAATTACATGAACTTGCAGCTTTCTAAAATATTCAAGTTAGACGTAACAGCATTTTGTGGCAAAAGGTTACATAATTTTGTGGTAATCGGGATCGGTATTTTGTGGTAAAAGGTTACATTTATTTGTGGTAAACCCTATTGATAGCCTATTTTTTTTCTGATTTAGCTCTATGCATAATCAAGTGTAAATAATTGATTAGTAATATATAAATGTCTATTGTCGCTATCATGTGTTCGTCACGTAGCGTTTTCATTCTTATCTTTTTATATCGTACCCATTCTGTACGTTCAAAACTTTCTCTAAAAATATAAATTTATAAAATAACTATAATTTACAGTTACTTGGATCTATATTTTACAAGTCTAAATGCGAGTGTACGTCATTTACCACAAATTTATGATCCCTTCTGGTTGATTAGCATTTATTACCAGCAATAGGCATTCATTCCCCAAATGATTATTAAACAGATAGACTTTTATCTATGTCATTGAAAAACATGTTTATTAACCAATTATATGCCGTTGCATTTTGATAGAGATTAAGCGTGACACCAAAATTATGTTACCCATTACCACAAAATATTGATCCCTTTACCACAAAAAATAGTGACGCTCTGTGTTTTGTTTGGATTTTGAACGATTAATTAATCCTACAATCCTCTTTTCTCTAAGACTGACAACCTCGCAGCTTCCTTGACTCCATGCCCTAAGCCACGATACTTTTTCATCAACTCTCGGTCGTCTGGATCAGTAGAGAAAATCATCAGTGTTTCAGGTTCCAGTTCTAAACGACATATTTCAGACATACCACGCAAAAATATCATCATCTCTGAATAACTGCCTTTGACAGTTTTGACCGATTTCATTTGTTCGAATTGATGATCTGAGGCTGTGAATGCCTTAGTATTTTTGATGGTATCAACAGTGGATGGATCTTGACCCAAGAAGATTTTCCAATCCGTGTTGGCTAAGATGGACTTGCCCACAGGGTTAAGTGTGCAGTCGAGAAGTGATTGCGTAATAACTCCACCGCTTGAACGTGTTTTACGAAATTTACGGAAAGCGGATTGTAGAAACTCACCAACAAAACCTACAAGAGCTGCCTTGTCACCTTCAGTCGATGCTGTAAGCCATTGCCAAGCCTCTTCGAGCAAGAATAAGCTTTTTCTGGATGTGCCACCTTGGAAAATCTTTTGCTGAATTTGCGTGATCATTCCTAAGATAACCACTAACTGTAAATGTAAATCAGTCTCTAAATCTTCTGTTTCGATAACAATCAATCGACCATTATAATCAACAGAAGGCTTTGTATCGGTAAAGAAATGACCATAAACACCACCTTCTGCAAAGATCTTTAATTGCTTACCCAAGTCGCGCATGTATGATTCTTCATGGGCGTTACAACGATTAACGAACTCAGTGATTGTTGACTTCTGGCCTAATTCATTCCACATATCCGTTAACAACGTCATCATTTCTGCACGCTGAACCTCTGTCAGTCCATCTTTAGGTGCGGCCATTGCCTTTAGCATTGTGGCAATCTGTGGACCTTGCGCATCTTCACCTGACCAATTTGTTACCGTTGAAAATGGATTGAGGGAATATTTAAAGGTTTCATCAAAACAAATAAACTGACTGTCTTCGAACATTTCAGCTAAATTCTGATATGAACGTCCTGAGTCGAATAGAAATACTTGAGCACCATCATTGTATTCTTCTATTTCATAATTTTTTTCGTGTGATTTACGTTTTAGTGAACCGCCTGTTTTCACTCCACTGTTCAAATAGCAGTTAATGATGTAGTTCATCAACACTGATTTACCTGAACCGGTTGCTGCGGATAGTAAGAAGTTAAAACCACCATCAGTTTTAAATAAATCCCAAAAGAACACTTGTCCTGAGCGAGTCACCAAAGGAACAATGGGCAAGTTTGTGTTACCTTTCCAGCTAGACATATGTGGTGTTAGAAATACCATTGCCTCGGATGAATAGATCGAGTGGCGACTAAAATTGGCGTAACCACTGTCCATCATGCATGGTATGTTTTGCAGTAAAAGTGGACCGGTTAATACCGATTCTCTGGCGAATGTAATTCTCTTACTATCAAAATAGCGCTTCATCTTGGCGATACTGCGATCACTACCAAGTTCAGTAGATGAAAAAACAATGATATGGGTACCTGAGTTAACTATCTGTGCACCGTTTTCATCGACTTCCTTCCACATTTGATCATAATCTTGCTTTTGCTGCGCAAGACCTTGGAAATATTCTAAAACCTTGCCTTTCGCCTGTCCGAGTAACCATTTTCGACCAGATGATAAATCACTTTTAGCCTTACTCTGCTCAGGGTAGTGCATTAAGGTTGATATCATAAATGGATCGCCATGCGCAAACGTGCCGTTTCGCCAATCGCCTATCATGTCGTACATTTGACCATAAGCAATTTCTGATGGCATTGACTCAAGAGATAGAATTTTTATGTGTGTTTGATTATCTGCTTCAAATTCCAAATCTCCCGCAGCATCCAACGATTTGGGTTTACCGGTAACCACCCCATTTGGGGTAAAATGAAGCGTGTTTCCTTTCTCGATAATTTGTTCATTGAATGACAAAGAGGCATTCGGTTTGGCATTCATATCACGCCAAATAGCATCTTTAGATGAGTTAAACAAACTTTGTAAACGCCATAGTAATGCGGCAGGCTCAAGCATTCTAGGATGATGATTAACACCCGTTAGAGATTCTTGTATATCCAGTATTATCTCTCTAAATCGTTTGAGTTCTTTGTCAGTTGGAATGAGTTCTGCAGTTGGGATTCTAATCGTAAACCAATATTCGAAATCACGCAGGCGCGACCCATTGTGCATATCTTTGAATACTTTGCCTTCTAAATCATTAATTAGCTCTTCAGCCATTGAAGTCGTTAATTCATTGTCATTACCCATCATGCGATTGCCGCGTGTAGTTTCATAACATTGACTGAAATAACTAATATCCGGTATCGCGACTAACTGTGTTTGTATACAAGTGTCAGCAGGGTACTCTTTGTTAAAAATGGCATCATAGGTATTTTTTAATTCTTCATTACATCCGGGCGTTGGTTGACAGCAGAAGACCACTGCCATGCCACCACCTTCGATTAGGTAGTAACCATCTTGATATGCTGCAAAGCCGAAAAGCTGCTCGGTTTGTTCATAGGCCGTAAGCTTTTTAAGCTTCTGAAAATAACTTGAAAAAATACCCATTGATTATTTACCTTTCAGTGATCCCTAAACTGCTATAGCCTGACTTAGACTTACTTTGACGCCGCTCTTCTTCTTGTGTCTTTTGCTGAATTTGCAAAGGCACAATGCGACCCGGACGCTTATTAGCTTGATCACCCACTATCCATTTTTTAGGTTCAACTTCGACATATACGAATCCAGGCATATTTAAATCGCCTGCTTCGTCAGTCCAAGAAGCAACGAGAATACGCATTGTTTTTGGCTGTTGGAGCACAGCCAATGGCTCAGGAGCTAATGCCATAGGCGCTTGTCTGTGAACCATTAATTTTCCATGTTCGTCATTCAAACCTTGAACAGCGCCAAAGGTTCTGTTTTGAGGCTCTGGTACACTTTGCGCGGCGGGTAAGGTGTCATAGCGCTTTGAATCAATAGGTTGATACACATCGTTAACGGCTCTGCCATTATCGGCTAAATTGGGTACAGTCGGTTTAACAGCTTCTTTGTTATGATAGTCAAATGGTTGTTCTATTAGGGAGTAATCTTCGGCACCTTTAGGCTCGTTGCTGTGTGCATCAGCAATGACAACATTAGTGTTGCTACCTGAAACATCATGGACTTCACCATTACTATCTATATGGCTAGTAATTTTGCCATTACTAATATTAAGACCTTCTAAATTATCTCGGTTATTAGTCAGATCGTGAATTTGTCTAGCTGATGAACAAGCTGCACCTAGCCCCTGATTTGGACATGAAAACTCATCTTCACCAACTTGCATCATGCTACAACCTGTCATGGAGAGCGTGCTTAACGTGATTGAAATCGCCACAGCTAATTTTTTCATTTAGATTGCGCTCCATTGCCAGAGGTATTGATGGATGTAGTTTTGGTTTTGTCAGTTGATTTTTTGTCTTTGGGCTTATTTTCAAGCCATGACATTGGTTCTTTCGGGATACCTGAAGATCGTCTACCGTCAGTTCTCACAAAATAAGGAACTTTATCAATATCGAGATATGTCGCCATCAGCATTGGTGTCATGACTCGCTTAAGATCCGATTCATCGCAATCACGCTGGTCAATATTCTCTGTCTCACCAGTAATTAGCGCTTGTATGCTGTCTAATGTTGAATATCCACACCAAGCTTTCATCGATGGGGTAATTGCCCCTTTTTCATGGGGAAAAATAACGAGGTCTATATTCACTTTTGAAACATCAAGACTTTTTACGAATGCTTGTGACTCGGGTGCAGTAGGTGAGACGAAAATACGCGCTTGCTTCGGTATTGCCGGATTCCCATAAGGAATAACGGCAAACTGAGACATCAGCGAGCCATCACCGAAATTATCAAGATCCAACAACCAAGTATCATCAGCTTGTTTAGCTGTTTTAACATCGGTCAAATTCCACAAGTCTTTTATCGTGCCATCAATTAAAAATCGACCATTTGATGAGATAAACATTGGAGGTTTATCTTTAAGTTGTATCAGCATAACTTGTTTAATTGGCATCATTCTGACAACTTCGATATCACCCAATTCGGACATCATTCGCTGAATTTCAGATGAAAATCCCTTTTCTACATTGGACTCGCTTTGCTTGGTTTTCGCTGCTTCCTCTAAATCAATGGCCTTGGCAGATATAGAGGTAGAGGCCAATAGAATTGAAATAGAAATCGCTAGTTGTGTTAGCGTAACTTTCATTATCCTTGGTTCTCCAATGTCATCAGTAATTGTTTAGGAGGTTGATAACCGGGAACTAACTCGCCATTTGGAAGAAATAGGGCAGGCGTACCATTGATTCCCATGGCGCTTCCAACGTTATACATTTTAGCTACTGGGGATTGACACTTAAGAGTTGGAATATATATATCGCTCTTAGCTTTGTTCATCGCGTCTAACTGATTTTCGGAACACCAGATATTATTTAGCGTATTAGCCATATCTGAGTTAACACCACCACGCGGGTAAGCTGCATAGGCGATAGTGATCCCTAAATCGTTATACTCTTTCATTTCGTGATGCAGTTTGCGGCAATACCCACAAGTCGGATCTGTAAACACGGTCACAAAATATTTTTCATTAGGCGCCTGATAAACAATTAACTCGTTTTGTAACTCATCTAATTGTTTTGATGTTAATTCTTGCTGCCTCAACGCCGTTAGATTAAGCAATCCTTCTTCAAATTTATGAAGTGAACCTGAGAAAATCTTCTGGCCATCATTAGAAGCGTAAAAAATGCCTTTTTCAGTTTCAATTTGGTAAAAACCATCAATCGGTGCTGATTTTATTTCTGTGACACCAAACGGAAGTAACGTCTCAAACTTAACCTTGATAGCATCTTGAGTCATAGTAACTGCCGTTGCTGTGAAACTTGAAACGGTGAGTATTGCTACACTAAGTAATTTTAATTTTGAGTTCATCGCTAAGTACCTTTTTTTGAATTGCATTAATGATTGCACGTTAAAAATCAAAATAATTAAATTAGCGTTTCGATTTTGGGCACGCTAATTTATTTTTTGAGATTTGATTGCGGTAAAATGGACGAATGCACAAAAGGAGTTATGTAATGTTCGTTGTTGAAGATGATTTGTCAGCTCAACTATTACCCAGTGAAGCTAAAATAAAACTCGTTAAAAAATACTTTTTAACGTTATCTCGATTTCGTAAATTTGTTATGGTTAACAAGGATCAGATTAAGCAGGCACTTAATCAGCATGTAAGAAAGCAATTGAAGGTGTTAGGTCATAAAGCCGATAGATTAATAATTCAACGAGATTGTTTAGTGTTGTTGCAGTTGTCAGATTCAATTTAATACAAAAGCCTAACGCATGTTGAACTGCGTTAGGCTTTTTACTCTTAGTTATATCTATCTTGGTATGTTGGGCATTACATTATTCATCAATGAATCCATAATGATACGTTGATTTTTTTCTCTCTCAGCATATTCTTCAGCATTGGCAATACGGGGATTTTCAATGCCTAAGTCATTCACTCCTTGCCTTAATGCTTCAATTGGATGTATTGCTAATGTGCTAACACTATCCTTAAATTTTAAGGCACTCGAATCGAGCAAAATAATGTTGTTCGCTTTAAGTAAAATCTTAAGCAGGTCGAGGTACTCATATTGAGTTTGAATGTCATAGTTTTCTGTAGTAAATAATCCCAATACAGCATCTTGGTCTAGCACTTGAACACTTATTTTGTTAGCACTTAAATAGTCAATGCGCTCTTCAGTGCTTTGAATTTGAAATCGCGTCACAAGGGACGAGATCACTACTACACTGAGTAAGAACATTATCACCTGCACAGCATTAAACACTTTATTTTCACTCATTGGTTTATCCTAATTTTAGTTTAACGCCCTTTTGCACAATGAAATCAACTTCGCGTCCACCTAACACTTCAACGACTGGCCATGATGCGTCCACGAGTTCTAAATAGTATTTAGCAATCATGTCAAAAGAGGTACTAGCCCCTTTCAAGGCAGCAGACTCAGCCAAAGCACCCATGTTAGCTTTTTGGAACATCGATTCCTCACCAGGATTGGTACTTAACACATTGATACTTGTAGGAGCAGCGGCTTGAGATAAACCAGATAAAAAGCCTGCTGCCATAGCGTTACCCATTAAACCACCAGCTTTCGTTACCAATCTACCACCAACTCCATTTTTGCCATCGCGTCCGACAGCATAGGCATTTAACGCAACCTCTATCGCTTCATCATTCTCAGTAATGCAACTTAGCGTTTCAGCTCGTACAAAAGCCCGTTCTGTGGCTAAATCTCCGATTGCGCTACCAATGATGAAACATTCTCGAATATCAAGTGAGTAGTTATTTGGCATAATTGCCTCATGCTTGATCCTCACTAGCACTGGCATTGGCATTTTTTGTTGTTGACCACCAGAAGTAGGCGCGTCGATACCGTTAATCGTGGTGCCGGTGATAATAGAGCCTGCTGATAACCACGTTGAAATTTCTTCTACCTTCTTTTCTGTTGGTGCTGCGGTAGCGGCTTCCATTTTCGATGTGTTATTTACATTTTGAGTGTTCTCACTAACTGATACGATATGAGTATCTGACTCTTCAATCGTACCTGTTTCTTTGACTGAGCGAATTTTGCTTTGAGTAACAGTACGCAACACTTTCCCTCGCACCAATGGTTGTCGAGTAATCACCTGTGTTTGTGGTTTTTCTACCGTTTGCATTAGATTGGCATTAGGTCCAGTACGAATTACATTACCTGTACCTTCCATGCTCTCTTGTCCAGTCGGCGTTAGATTTTTGTTGCTTTCGAGGGCAGATTGAATTTGAGAAAATAAACGCTTCTGTTCATTGAGGTCTTGGCGCATTTTGGCCAACTCCATTTCCATTTTCTTCTCTCTATTGGCTGTCCTATCTTCCTGTGCCTTTGCTGCTAATTCCCTATTTTGAGCATCAGCCGCAAGTTGATTGAATAACTCTTTGGTTTTTTTCTCCTCCATTTGAGTGACTTCATCCACAGAAAATAACTCTGTTCCACCGGTTTGCTTAACCTGTTGATTTTGGGGTTTGTCACTTTTGGTGAAAAATAATGGTAGAAGGAAGTACATAGCAGCAAGAATCACTGCCCAAACAATGATTTGACGCTTTTTGGGATCTGCCCAAAACTCCTTTGTCGATACTATTACAGACATCCTTATTCCCCTTTTGTCAAACCAAGTTCGGCAGCTGTAAATTGACGTCTGCGATTGTTCTTTTCTTGCTTCTCTTGGTAAAGCTTATCTCTGACAATATAAACTTCAGTTGAATAGCCTGGCGGTAAAATACTTTGGTCCACCAGCGCAACGGCTAAAGCATCGCGACTTAGACATTGTTCTTCTTTTATTTGGTAGTCATAGTTAGTGTGGTTATACATGACAACTACATCGATATATTCACGAGAACCGACATATCTCTGTGCCGTTTTTTGTCTAATGGCTACGGAGCATGGTTTGACCATTGTTGCGGGGATTTCGACTGATTCAGTAAAGCCTTTCGGTATACCGTTTCTTGCAATTGGTGTTAACATCCCTTTTATGCGTTCAATGTAATTCGACGCGGTTGCATGCACTTCATCAAGTTGATTGGCTTGTTCTATTTTTTCCAATCGGTCACGTTCCCGCTTTCTTTCTGTGGCTTTATAGTATTGTGCCGGTGTTAATTTAACATCGACATTAACCATTGCCGGAGGTGAATTATCTGGCTGTAAAACTAATGATATAGCCGTTTCTGGTAATCCTTCTTCATAGACCATAAGACCGACTGGACTCATACTATTAATGGTGATGTAAATATATCCATCTGACGCTTCGATTATCGATTCTTCATCTGATGTTCGTACAGCCACCATTTGAAAGTTGGTCTTAATGCGGTTCATTAATCCTGCGGCTACTGCAACAGCAATATTTTCTCCGGGAGCTAACTCAAAATCTTGGACTGGCTTGTAGCTCGCCTGAAGTGCATCACCGAAGTTATTTGGGCTACTTATTGTTGCAGTACCATCTTGAGGTCTGCCATAAGGATCATAAGTTATAGCTGACTTTGGTTCATCATCTGGCACAGCTGATTTCAACTGGTTAAAAATAAATTGCACAGGATTACTTTCGTTTTGATTTGTATCAATTACTTCAGGAGCTAAACGTTGATTTGATGTGTTAACTGGTAATACAAACTCATTAACAGGATCAGAAGGCGTCGCCTCAAAGTAGGGTTCAGTATTTGCAGAAACATCTATTGCAAATATCGACATCAATGCCAAGGCAATAGCTGATATTTTAATATTATTTTGCATTGTTGATTTCCTTAACTGTTGATCCTGATTCAATTAGATTGTCGCGCATTTCATCGGTTAGCTCTGGGATAGTGTCTGCTGCGGGTACCACTCGTTGACGCATATTAGGTTTGCCGGGATATTGCTGAAAATAAGATATTTTTGGCATACCTCCACTCACGCCAATACGCCATTCATACGTCCACGTCTTTTTCATAACTGGTTGATTTGGAATTGTGATTTCCCGTGTTCCCCAAATCCAAACAATATCTTGATATTCATCAAAATGAAGATCTTCTATGACAAAGCGCTGCTTTAATTTTCTTGCATTGATAATGCTAACTTGACGCTCAATTTCATCTTCAAACTGATCACGTAAATATGGTGTTGAACTGGCTAGGAATCGCTGTTTAACGAACTTAATATTACTATTACTAATGTTGCCTATTAATTCTGAAAATGCGATGGCATGGCCTTCTTTAAAAGAGGAGTTAGCCCAACTACCACGTACTTCTATTGGTTCTGTTAATGGTGCGTTTGGTATAGCTACAGCACCAGGTTCAAACGATATAAATTTAAGCGCGAATATTAATAGAGCAACACTCAGAATAAGATTAGATAGCAATGTTACATTTCGTACAGAGATAGCTTCAGTCAAAGAAACTTTGATATCGTTGATGCCGCCAAGCAGATTACTCATCGAATGAACTCCTTTTTCATTGGATCTGGAGTTTTAGCCCCAAGTTTTAACTTCATAATTCCGTAGTACCACAACATATGTTCAACGTAGCCTCTTGGGTGATTTTGCGAAAAATATGAGGTGATCTTGAAATACATAATTGCGAATATCATTGACTCCATAGCGGCTTTAAATGTGTAGCCAAGCATTACTGCGATAGCAATTGGTATAAATTGCTCCAGCGTAAAAAAAAGTATTAATAAGGAATCGTTAACTTTTTTGGGAATGCGGTATGTCATCGCCATTATTAAAACCTCAGTAAAATCATTCCCTTTATTTTGTCATTATAAAAATTGGATTTGTGAATTTAGCGTTTCGATTTTGGCCACGCTAATTTATTTAACTCACTTTTTATGAATGGAATGAGCCAGGGCGAGATCTGAACGTTTTTCAATCAACTTAACACACGATTTGACGTTAACATTTAGTTATGATCTTATTCTCCCTTTTTTCGTGAGCTCACCATGCATATTGACCGCTTCAAAGAGACTTTTAAACCATAACTGACCAACGCCAAGAGGCTAGAGAGACCTATTGCCTTTTTGAGGTTTGTTTGGTTCTCTATATGCCGTTATCGCAGGAGCTAAAGGCTGGTTTGATATTCGAGAATACATACTTGGACATCATGATTGTTTTAAAAACAATAACCTATTCGTGAGTGGCATTCCTGCTGCAGGCTTAACTAGGGTGACCAAATTCAGTTGAAGGAGTCGCTATCGAAGTTCGCTGGGCAAATGGCGTACGCACGAACATCGATGCATTGTAGTAAGTAAAAAAAAGCCTATCTAGCAACAGCTGATAGGCAAAGTTGGATATGCTGAGAAGTTGATGGGAAAAGGAGTTAATCCCACCAATAGCGATAAGCTTAGTTGAGTATTTTAAAAATGCATAATAATTTTTAAAGGAGAGTTAACGCGTTTGCACATCCCCGTCTAGAAGCTTCGCCTCGTGGTTAACATTCTATTATAACAGGCTGTCGATATTGGGCTTGGGCGGGCAAAGTTCACTAACGTATCACTGATCTGAGCATATCTTTCTAGGCCATTTTTCTTTGCGATTGCGACATTAGGATTAAACAATAGCGTTAACCTTTTGTGAATAACGACCACTCACGACTTAAGCTCACGCTTGAATTGGCATATATCCGCAAACTGCTCTATAAGACAAGTAACGTCAGTAAGTGAAATTGTGTTCATGACGTACATCTTAAGACTTCCGGTTAGGTATTTTTTAAGAGGCAATGATGAAATATGCAATTTTATTAATAACTTGCAATGTAACGCTACTTTTTATGCCGACGTCTGTTTCCGGGGAGATCAGACTGACTATCGGAAGCGATCATTGGCCGCCCTATGAACTGGCCGAAAAGGATTTTGTAACCAATGGTTTCAGTACACAAGTCGTCGAAGCGGTTTTGAAGCGTATGGATGTGAAGATCGAAGGCAAGATCCACCTCTATCCCTTTGCACGATTAGAGCATCATATTTTACATGCTCACATTGATGCCGCATTCAGTCTGAGTTCCAATACAGAACGACAAACAGCATGTTATTTTCCAGAGGAACCGTTAATCGATTCAAAATGGGTCCTGTTTATCCGTCAAAAGGATAAAAATAGGCTAACGTTTTCCACGTTAGATGACTTAAAAGGCAAAACCATCGGTGTTGTCAGGCAATATGCCTATACCCCGGCGTTTTGGGCATTTTTAAAAAAAGAAAACAATTATGAAACTGTCAGTAATGATGAGCAAAATTTTATCAAATTGCACTCTGGACGAATTGATTATGTCATTGCAGAATATGCCAATGCATTAACGATATTGGAAAATCTGGGGCTAAATGATGAGTTAATCCCCTTGTTAACTCAGCCTGTTTACAAGACAGGATTATATGTAATTTTTAATAAACGACGTATTTCTGAACAATTTGTCACTCAGTTTTCCGATACCTTGAAAGCCTTCAAGGACACGCCTGAATATTATCGGATCCACCAAAATTATTTTGCAAGTCAACCTCTTGATAAAGCAGAGTTTTATCATATTTGCCACCGAGGAAATTGCGCTGTGCGCTAGGCGATTGATAACCTGAAAATTTTCAATAAAAAATTCCCTCTATTCGGTATTTATATCACACCTGTCATTCATCAATATATTCAGCCACTTACAACAACCACCCACTAACCCTGAGACATTTTTTTGTCTGATAATGGCCATTTGAGACAATTTAGCCTCGACTTTACCCTATTAGCCTTTAGCTTGCCATTGCCTCTAAATGCATGACCATCATCATTTTCTGCTCCTTTTATCCAGCGACCAAGTAGTTGCGGAGTGAGCTCTAAATTTCTAGCGGCTTCAGCAATACTTGTCATTTTGCTCTCTTACCATTGCAATGGCATCAAGCTTGAACTCTTTTGAATAGGATTTACGTGTTTTCATTTTAATCTCCGGTTAAATCAATTATCTCTTAACTGGCGTAGTCGTATCAATTAAACCACGTCAAGTAGGTTTGGTAGTGAAAAATCGGTGAATCCGTTCACCGATAAATACCCTATTCTGCCAAACTGCTTTAAAACAATCACCGATAAATGGCCAGTTGAGATTGCCTCCTTGAATTAATCAGTGAAAAATCGGTGAATCCGTTCACCGATAAATCCGACAATTAACTCAGCCAAAGTGGTTAGACATTGAAAAATCAATGAATGCTTTCACCGATAGATCCTTGCATTACACTTTTCGCAGTACCATCCGTTTTCAGATCTAATATCACCATCATCAAGATCAGTTAATAATTTTGGCCATTGGTTTAGTACAAAGGTAATGATCCCGATGAAACAAAAACGAGCTTGGATGAAGCCAGAGTATTTAGAAGAAGTGTTAAGGGCTGGCTTTGCTAGCTTGCTTGAAATTTAAGCATTCATGCGGTTGCCCTGTGGCATGAGCATTGTTAGGGTAAAAAAAAACCGCCTCGAATGAAGGCGGCAAAATAAGGCATGGGACAGAAATTAGTTGGGCAAAATTTTTATCAATAAAAGGTTGGTTTTATTAGATTGTACCAGTCAAGAATACGTTGATGATGGTTACTGATTGGCTGAGTAACATACCACCAATAAACGCGCCAACTGCCATGTAGTAATTTTGTTTTAAAACATTGAAAAGTGCAGCAAAAAATGCAAGAAGTGTAATAATTTTACCTGGTACACCATCAGCCCAACCACTGATTTCCGTCCAAATGGTAGTAAAAGCCGAACCACCAGAGCCAGCAACCGTTTCCATGCTATAAAGTAGTGCAATTAAGAAAGAGGCGACTAAAGCCACACCGATAACTTTCTTGTTTAACACGACGTTAGTTTCAGCCTTTTTTGGCAGAGTTAGAACATTAGTCATAATCATTTTCCTTTAATCTATTTTCAGTGGTGAGTTAATCTCGATACTTAATTTACTATCTTTCAAATCTAATTAATTAAAATAAGGTGTTCGATTTCGTCACGCTAATTTGTCGGGTTTCCAAAAATGACTAAAGTTGTACAAATTTTGTACAACTTCCGCAATTGTTTTTTGCTAAGTAGATTTCAGCAATTAATTTAGACCAAGCCAATTAAGCGTCGAGGTCAGAAATTGGCCGATACCAAAGTGCGCTTGAGAGTAATTTTTGTATTTAACAGCGGTTAATTGCTCCAAATTTTTTTGAACTTGTAACTTATCGGCGTTGATGTCTACAAGTCCCAACTCACGAGACTCTAAACCTGACCAAACTAATCCTGAAAATAGTTGTTCTAGATCCATTTTGAGTTTATTGCCCCTTGCCGTAATCACTGTTTCTTTAAATTGCTCAAAAACAGGATTCACTAACATCTTGCGAGCTATCACTATCTGTTCATCATTAACATCTGTCCATGGTGATAGCATATCTTTGTGCACACCGGAGGCTATTACCGTGTTCTTCACGCCCAATCTTTCTGCAAGTGTGGACCAGTTTAGGCTATCCATTCTTACCCCTACATTGCCGACTAATGATGCCTTTTGAGCAACAATAATGTCTGCATGGATCACAGCTTGAATGCAAGCACTAGCACATAGTTTAGATACGACAGCTATAATAGGCTTCCTCGGTAATTCTGACAGAAACCCTTGAAAATCAGCATCTTTATTAGGTAGTTCTAAAGCTGCTTTACGTAGAACGTCATCTGTAAACATTAATTGAGGTGAGGTGAGGGCTGTTGAAATTCGTTGTAGCGCTTGATTATTCAACTGTCCAAGGGCTTTATATTGTGTTATCACATTTTCGATTATCTGAGAGTCAGTTGGTGAGCCACCGGGACTATCAACTTCCAACACGATTGCCAGCGAATCTTTATTGTTGATTGCTGACAATAAATGGTCTGATATTGCATAACCAGATCCAGTATCGTGCGTCGTTCCAATCTCACCGTCAATCTGGATTTTTGAGATATGTTTCTGCTCGCTGAAATCCATTCCAGTGAAATTTATGATATTTGTGGCGGTAGCTATAACAAAGATAAGCCCAATAAAGGCAAGCTTGCCATACGCCGTTCGTTTATAAACTTTTAAATGTTCATTTGCCACATTGACTAATGATTGTTCAGATTGAAATTCCATTTTTTATGCTACCTTCATGTAATTTGAGATTGTTTTCTTAATTGCATAGCCTGTGGCCAACAACATGATTAACGGAAACCAAGCTGCAACCGTTACACCCATAAAGTTTGGTATAACGAGATAGCTAAATACCAATATAACTATATAGACGATTGAACGAGTCCAAATTCGTGAACCCTTAATGGAAATTTGTTTAGGCTCATACATTTTGATTCTGCGCTCGGTATAGCCATCATGGATAATAGCGATGAAGTAAGGTAATAGTAAAAATAACCAGAACCCTAAAATCGTAATTCGATATGTCATCTGATATGCCAAAATATGAAGGTTATTAACTACACGACTTAGAATGAAATCGCCTTTATATTTTTCGACAATCTCTTTGATTTTGTAGCTACTTTTTGGCAGCAAAGCATCGGAAATGTTATCCTGAATGCCGCTTTGAATGTAATGCTCTGAATATCTAGTGGTGACAAGGTTGGTGACTTCTAGCCATTGTGGTAGATCAACAAGCAATGCCAACGACTTTACTTCACTCTCGACTTCTCGCTGAAATGATGAGCTCGGCACGACGGTAAGAATTACTGCTAATGATGCGGTAAATATCAGTAATAACACACTGAATAATTTACTGAGTCCATGTTCATGTATGAGTTCTGACATTCTCTTATTCACCTACATGTTAGTTTGTTGAGTTTTTAGTGTGTAAACTCTCTCGCGGCCAGGCATCGGTAATCCAAGTATATTTAGCCAACGTCTATTAAAAATGTGATGACATAACATCATCCCAACGTAATGCTTATCAATAAATGATTGGCGCTCTACATATCTGATTTGAAAGCATTTACATCTAGCTTTAACTTCAAAACATTTACATTTTGATTTCTTATAGGTATAACCGCTCATCTGCTCATCGATAAAATCTGGCAGCGTTTGTGTGATACAATCCCAATGCGTTACCTCATTGCTTTTCATTTTGTAAGTTACACAATAATTAGTAAGTTCACTGAGATCGCTCAGTATTGAATTGCAAAAACGTCTAAACTTATCTTCGGTATGCTCTTCTTCGTCGTCACCCCAAGCTAAATCTGCCTTTAAAATGGTACTGTCTAAAAATGAAACATTATTGTTAACAATGTAATCAATACCCCCAACAAGGTTGTTCAAATTTTGGATAATTGAAGAGACTCCTTCATGACCCATCGGGATATTTATCGGCTCGTAATAATAGGGTACTAATTCCATTTTTAAGCCCCCTGTATGATTGGCAGTTTGCATTTAAGTTTTTGTCCATTTGCGAGTCGAGCCACATACTGTAACTTTGGCAAATCTGCCAATAAATTTGGTGGAAACATATCTTCGCGTGTCTTGGTGATATTTTCTTTGTATCCACCGCTAAATTCTGTCAAAGCCTGACCCGTAGCCGATTGAATTGAGTATTGGACGCCAACGGTTTGGATGTTAGTTTGATTGAATTGCGCAGATACATATTCTTGTGTTGTTTTATCTGTCACCTTCATTGAGATGAAGTTATTGCATAATGCTAAGTAGCGCTCAGCTGTAGCTTGATCTGTCATATCAACTAAATCTGGTATTGACTGTGTACTTAGAATGAACTGTGCACCAGCAGCTCGACCTTGCGCTAGGTTATTTAGCAGTGCATCATTTCCAGCAACCGCCGCATGCACTTCATCTACCAAAATTGATACTCGACGTTCTTTACCATCTCCATAGTTATATCTGTCACCTAAACAAGATGAAATATCAGCTAAGAGCAACTTTGCTAGTTGCCCGGCGGTTTTTGGATCGTTTAATGAGTTAAGAGCACAATAAATAACACCGCCATCTAATATGACGCGCTTAATGTCAATTATCTTATTTACATCGTCAGTTTCACGATTTGGTGAAAGCAATTTATTTAATGGATTTGTGCATAACACTTTGAATAATGGAAAAACACTTGCCAGCATTTTTTGAGCATGTTCATGGTTGTGTGTGACAAATTGAATCACATCGTCAACGGCTGCAACTTTCTCTGTGCTCGGTATTCTTGTTGTGTAATAGGCTACCATTCCCTCGATTAAACTTTCGCCCATTTCCAGCATCTTAGGCATTTCTTGTTCGCGCCAGTGGGCGCCAAATTTTCGCTCATAGAATACAGACATCACTTTTTCTAGTAACTCAGATTTTCCTGAGCGCATGTAACGATAAATTTCAGTTAATTTGGGGGCTTCGTGACAGTAAATCATGCCATCCGTGATTTGACTGATAGTTTGCCAACCAAAGTCAATAAAGGTATCAGAACCGGTTTTGCCAGATTTTAATAAACTGGCTATACGGGTAGGGATTTCAGCAGGTGTTGCAAAGTTTTTGAGTATATCGATAGAGCAAGACTCGCTCGGTCTAGCAGGGCAAAATTCATAGAATTTATCAAAAATACCCAATGCTTTCATTTCGTCAATTATGCCATTTTTTAGTTGCTTATCATCTTTTGGATCGATGATGATTAAGCTATGACCTAAATGTAGAAATCCTGTGCCTAGCATCCTAAGCAACGTTGTTTTCCCTGAACCAACTTGTCCTGTGATAAATGAGTGTCCAAAAAATGCCTCCTCATGGACCAATTGACGCTCCTCATTACCAATCGCATGAATCCAAGTTTTGCCGCCCATCGCCTTAGTCGATTTTTTGTATTTGTTGATATAGGGCTTTAGTGCGAATGGAATTTCCATTTCTTTTAGATTAGATGTCATATCCATGATCTGATAAGCACGCTGCGCATGCTCTGGTTCCCACTCAAAACCATTGCCAATATAGATTTCTCTTTTCTCTTTGAATGCAAATTGAGTGACATCACTGTTATCTTTCCAGCGATTCAAGAATCGTACAATTTCTATATCAATGAACTCTAACTTATTAACGTAAAGTCCAATTTGTCGCTTCATTAGTGGGAATGCGTT
This sequence comes from Shewanella aestuarii, assembly GCF_011765625.1. Classification (NCBI taxonomy): domain Bacteria; kingdom Pseudomonadati; phylum Pseudomonadota; class Gammaproteobacteria; order Alteromonadales; family Shewanellaceae; genus Shewanella; species Shewanella aestuarii. The sequence continues at coordinate 184,491 of NZ_CP050314.1, read as the reverse complement.
AATTAACTTTACTAATCCAGTTCCTATCAATCCACCCGCGATTAATGAGGGAGTCGCTAAACTGGTGCCATCAATTGCGTCTACACCAGCAATCACACCAGTTGCTATACCAGCTCCAATATAGATATACGCACTGTTTAGCTCTAAAAGCGGTCTAAATAAGGTTTCTGTATGCGTCAATGCACTTCTATTGTTAATCATTCATAATTCCTTGCTTGATTCTGTATATAAGCTCATCTTCTTCAGCAGATTTTATTTTTACATTTAGATTTCCATCATCATCAATGAATGGGTGTATATTTAAGTTCTTTAGATATGGTCTAACTGTAACTAAAGATATGCTTGGAAATTCTTCAGATAACCGGCTTAGGAATGAATCAACCCGCTCGACTTTATAATCTAGGTTTTCTGGTAAACTATGATTATCTAAATCATTTGATGTGTTATTTGATTGTTGATTTGTTTCAATAACTTCTGAATCATCTTCACTCTTTTTACCTTCATTATTGTCTGTAGAGCTTTCAACCGTTGTAGTCTGACCGCCATTTGCGGCATTAACTAATTGTGCGGGAGTAGTCTCTTCAGCTCGAATTGAAGTATCTGCTAGGTATTTGAACTCAGTGGCCACAACATCATTTAGTACAATAATTTTTTGCAATTGACCGTTAATTTCCACTTTTTTTGGCAGCGTTTTGCTTGATTTGGTGATAGCTAAATATTCAGCCTCTTTAATAACTTCTTTGCTTGATTGGCTACATGCGTTTGCAAGGTATTCTAGTGACACAGCTACATCGGCACCTATGAGTGTCACCACACTGGTATTTTGTGTGGTGTGCAGTTCTAGTAGAACTAGGTCAATTTGCTTGATTACACGTTTACCGACCCAAGCTGGTTTTGATTGTTCAACTTCAACAATAGGTAACTCATTTTGAATTGCAGGTGATTTCGGTTCTTCATTTGAAGCTTCAACATTGTTATCAAGTTTCTTCTTTACACTTTTGCTTGCCTTTTTCTTCTTAGTGACTTTAGCCTTATCCGTACTCTCAGACTCAGATTTCTGTTGATTTATATCTTCATTTGATTTGTCGATTGATTGTTGAACTATGGTTTCATCAACATCATTTTTGTTACTCGACTTAGCTTTAGATTCTGGCGGATTGCTCGTTTTATTAACCTTGGTAGCACTTTTCCCCACCTTCATTTTTGCTGGTGCAGGCATGGGTTTATTCGTATCAATTTTGATTTGATTTTTATCAACATTAGAATCACTCTCAATTTGAGATGTGCTTTGTGAGACTTCTTCTGAAACAGGTTCGTTAGCTTTAGTTTCTGTTGATATGGGGTAAATAATTTTTGATGTATTTCGACCAAATAAGGTGTGCGTGTTCTCTGATTTAACACTGTTGTAACGTAAAGCGCCTTGTGCGTCGTCTGGAATTGGATTGTCACCAATAATGAAATTAACCCAAACAAATTTGACCACGGCTTTGGGGCTTGTACTTGCCATTGGTCCAGTTCTATCTTGACTAAATTGATGTATATCTTGCTCCGTAAAATTGCCTACATATAAATTGCCAAAGGTAGACTTGTCAGAGACTTTGCCGATGATGCGCTTATCTATTAAAATTTCTATTAAAGTCTTTGGCGAACTTGGCACTGGAATCTTGAGCTCTCTACATTTTGCGATGACGTCTTTAAATGGCTTTGTCATTTCAAGGTAAACTTCACCGTTCAGGAAAAATACTTCCGAGGTTGGTTTGTTGGTCGTCCATTCAAAATAGAGTGTTCGTAATACATCGACAACAGCACTCACCATCGACTTGTCTCGATGAGAATCATGCAGCCACACGCGGGCATAATCAGCATAAGTAGATGCACCATCAGCTTTTCTTACAGCGTTGTATAGGTATCCTTTGTTTGAGTGATAACCGATGAGGGTTTGTGTAATTTTTGAATAGAGATCATCACTACCATCGCCATCACCAATCAAATATTTTTTGGCACTATCACTAATAACAAATGATAGAAAGTGGATGGAGTTAGTTTCATGTTCGTTATGGATGCGGTTTTTATTATGTGAAACAGAATATTCTGAAATGCCTTCTATTTTAGCCCAATCGTACAAATTGCTATTTAATGGTTGCCATTGTTTGTCCGACTTAGGATCATAAACTGTCATGTTGGAAATTATTTTACCGGCATCATGGAGCAACCCACATAACCATGCGGCATATTCGTATCGTGGCTTTCTTTTCTGATCGAGGTCTATTTCACGCTCTTCATCTAGCGTTGCACCCATAGCAACTTGTAATGCTCGAATAGAAACATCTAACGAATGTTCTAATAATCCACCTATATATCGATGATGATCCATTTCAGAAGCAGGAAGCAAATGACAATAGGCAATAAAATTTTTAATTACTGCTTCAACCATATCAGTAGTATTAAACTCGCTACCAACCTTAACTAATGGAATATCTCTTTCGATATATCGTATTTTTTCTTTGTGTCTACGATATAAAGATTCAATGCTTACTAAAGGAATAGCTGAAGGTTTAATTGGGTAGTGAAGTAATGCATCTAACTTCTCTTCATCTACCCTAAGCGCTTCGATGTGGTCTTTTTTATTTAAGTTTCCAATTATATCTCGAAAGTTATCGGATACTTTTTTTGACCACATCATTACCTTTAGCATTATACAGCCTCAGCCAATTCATTTTGATTAACAACAATATCACTCTGGCCTTTATCAAACTCTTTTATTAAGCTTTCTTCAGTCGATTTGGCATTCGTGATGTCAGTTTTTTCAATTGATTGTTCCTCTATATTTTTTTCAGGATATAAAGAAAACACACCAAGCTTCAACTGTTGGACGAAATACATTGTATTAAATGGACCGCCATTACGTTTACCAGGTTTAGTGACGGTAAATATTTTTTTCGAAATGTTATTAAGAATTAGATTCATTTGATTTCGGCTGGCACCTTCAATGTCATCATCATCGTCGATACCTGTTAATAACAAAGTTTCTATATCATCCATTAAGAAATCAATCTTGCTTACAATGTTAAAAATTTCACCATGACTTTTATGAATAACATCGAAGTCCAGTGTCATATTAGGGTTTTTTACATTGATAAATTCCAATCCAGTATCAACTTCATTTTGAAGTTCTGTTAATTGGTTGCGCAAGGATTCAATTTCTTTTGTTGCAACTTCAATTATCTCTGTATCAAACCATTCTTTAATTTGATTAAAAACAACTTTGTCATATGATGTCGATGTCAATTTAAAAAGTTCAGCCATTCTATACATAGCATTGTTTAGAATTGATCCTTGATTGCTTCTCATATATAAAAAAGTTGATTCAGATTTAAATGAAAGTCGAACAACGCCAGTTTTACGACGTACATTAACATCTTTTGATTTATTTTCAGGAGATTTAGCCATTATTGTATTCCTCGCTCATTGAGTTAGTATTTTCAATTTCAAGTTTGATTTTTTTCTCGGTCAAACGCTTTACTTTATGGAGACTATTTATTTGGTCACAAATTAGGTTTATCGAAACTCTCATTCGGTCTAAATGTTGCTCGTATTTCAAAAAGTATTTTTTTTCCCAAACATTTGCATTTTTAGCTACACATGCCCATGTATAGCCATTCTTGTTTGGTTTAATTCTTTTCCCAAATGATTTAATTTTATTTCGTAGAGGGTGTTTTCTGTAGTCCCACCATTCTATATATACCCTTTGAGTATTCGATGGTGAGTATATGCGGGGAGCTAATCGCCCAGTGTTGACATAATCATCAGAACCTTTAATTTGCCGAAGGTTGTGAATGCGCTTATTTTCTTCTTTCCATTCATTCCAGTACGCATCTACCATAATTGCAGCTTCAGCATGTAGCTTCTCTTTAGCCTCTTTCAACTGATTGATGTGCTCATCAAGCATTTCAATTGTTGTATAATCGTGATGCGAACTACTTCCAATCATTTCCGCCAACCTCATTTATTCGAATACTGTCTGATTAAATCACGTAAGTGATGATCAAAAGCAAAATAGCGTTTCGAATTTAGCAACACTAATTTAGGTGGTTAAAAAATGAACAGTAAATATATTTAAAATCAACAAGACTCATGCCGTCAGCAGTAGGCACAGCAAAGAAGAGAAAAGAAATTAATTTATTACATTACTATCTGTAGTAAACAACTTGGACTTTACAACGACACCATGAAGGATAAAGCAAACTAGAGAAACGCATTACAAGGAAGCAGCATTTTAGTCCATATGTTGTAAACTAATAATAAAATAACTACCTGTAGATATAGCTTTACTACATCTGTTGTAAACTCATTTTATATCTAAAAATCATATATAAGTTCAATCCGTCTTTGGAAATCAATCAAATTGGCTACTGAGTGGTTTATTGTCACATATGTAGTAAACAACACATATTTTTTGTTCAATCGTAAATCAAGCATTTTTCTACATATGTTGTAAACCGTCTTATAACCTCCTTTCTCGCCACGACTGTCCCATTTTTACCCTTATAAATCTGTTGCTTAGAAAATATAGTTGTAATTTATTGTGTGGGATGGTTGTGATTATGTTTGGTTTTGTATCAATTTGTTTGCGTGTTTACGGTATTTGTTGTAAACACATACCATCGGGTGTAACATGCTCAAAAAACACACCATCGAGTGTAGGGTGTGTTTCAAGGAGAAAGACATTCGTTTCGTTTGAAAAAAAATTTCAAATAAGGATAAAAGGAATGATTGAGAAGAGTAAACATTATTATCGTACAATGTTAGAAAGCCAGAAGTGCTTTTTAATGGCATGCTATAAACTTGTCACTGCTCACCCTTTATCTTGTCGTTCAGCATTTAATATGAATGATGATGTTTTACAGTTTATATCTTCTATTGGCGAATCAGAATTTTCAGATTTATGTGACAATTTAAATTACTGGATTTTGTCTCCCATATCTCGACCATCAGAGTCATGGTCCGATCCCGATGAATGTTTTTTTATTAAGTGGATTGATTCGTTAGAATCATCTTGCAAGTTTTTAAATGATGTTGAATCTGAAAATTTGAAAAACTGTTTAGAGTCGGAACAGGAACCACTTTTAAGGAATGTTTTAAATGCTCAATCGGCACTTTTATTTTGCGTTGGGGATTTAACTTTATCAGATGCTGGGTTCGCTTCGCTGGTGTTAGGTATAAATAAAAAACATCTTAATCGACTAAAGGACAATTGGTTTAATCCAAATAAGTTTGTTTCAATTTCTGAGCTACCCCCTATATTCAGAATAAACCCAAACTTAAAATTTAATGAACTTAGAACTTTTCACAATAAAGCAAATGACCTGGTTATTGAAAATGCATTATTTTCATTTATGCCAATATAGAGTGAAGGAATACTTTTATGAACTTTGAAATTGACTCATCAATAAATACAGAGCCAAACCTAGCTAAGAACATTCTTGCTTTAAAATTGCATTCTCTTGGTATGAATCCAAAGTGCATTAATGAGCATCTTTTTGGAACGCTAAAATTTATTAGAAAGGTAAGATATACGGATGAGTCATTATCTTTCTCAAGAGGGTCAAATGTTTCTTGGACCCACTCTAAAGAAGGGTTTAAATATTCAAATATTTTATTTAAAATGTATACAGCAGTTTCTGGCGATCTAAATTTAAGAAGAGAACCTAATGTTCATGATATTGCATCAACATGGATGATGGCTATTACTCTTTACCCTGAATTAATTACCCAAAAAATTTGTGATATAAGCCGATTTTCATACTTAATAAGAAGAGTGATTGATCATACTATAGTTATTGATAAATGTGAGTGTGCTGATTGCAATAATGGTTTTATTAGGGACTTTAATGTTATCAGAAATGAATGCTGGCATTGTGAGATGAAAAAGGAATTTGAATCTGAGAATGATTTTGATCTACGTGTTAAAGACAATGAATTATCTTTATCAGAGGAAGAACTATCAAGTGAATCTTATTCCGATAAATTGATTGAATCTGAAGTGGATTGCAATCAAGTTATTCAAGATGAAATTAAATCAACTAATTCTAATCCATATTTTCGATTGGTTTTCGATGCTAACGAGTCTATTGCGAAACAACACCTTCCTAGATCAATTTCACATCAAAATGATAAAATGGCTATGTAAAATTATCATCTAGGCTAGATGGTTATATCTAGCCTTTTGGCCATCTAAATTAATCCTTGTACATCCATTTATTCAACTTATAAATTTTAAAAATCCATTTATAATTTTTCTATCAATTAAACCATATGTTTTTAAGCTTACCTTTAACATTGTCTACTGCACAAAGACATTTCATCTCTGTAACTGTTTATTTTGATCAGCTCTCTCATCCGACAATTTAGCGTGTCCAAAATCGCAACGCTATTTTAAGTTTTTTGGTTTTGCTGGTTTTAAACTATGAGCATTATTTGGGAGATGTGTATGCGCAATACGTTTTTTACTACCTTCATAACAATAACCTTATTACTGTCAACTTCAGCTTGGTGCAACGATGACTCGTTTTACAAAACACGAGAAAAAGGTTGGTTTTGGCATGAGACCGAACCTGAAGAAGATGAAGAGCAAGAACTGGATACTGTGGTTAGCAATCAACCAGTGGTTAGTGAACAATCCGAACAGCCAGAAGAAATGATTGAAATTAATGCTGAATGGTTAAAGGAGAACATACCTGTTTTGCAAATGAAGGCTATTAACAATCCTAGCCCTGAAAATCTTGGTGCCTTCTATTCTGCTCAACGAGTAATGCTTGATATGTCGTCGAATTTTGCCGCTAAAACTCAGGACTATTTTCGTAAAGAAGGTAACTTTTTATCTGAAGATCATCGTCGTCCAACTGAAAGTTTTATGCTCAATAAATTTAAACTTGAAACACATAAACAGACAAAACCTGTTCTTCAAAAAGTCAGCAGTTATGGTGGCTTATGGTTTTTCTATTCTAGCCAATGCCCATATTGCTTGAAGCAACTACCTGTTATGCGCTCCTTAGAGATTTCGGGAATGGATGTTCTGTATGTGTCGCTTGATGGCGGCATTATCCCAGGCATACCAGAAGATAAAGTTGTTTATGATTATAACGGTAAGGTTGCACAAGATTTTAATATCCAAGTTACTCCAACAACCTACCTAGTCTCAAAAGATGCTCAACATTTCAAATTACTTAACCAAGGTTCTGTATCACTACCCAAAATGCAACTGAGTATTTTTCAAAATGCTTATGCAATGGATTGGATTAACGAGCTGGAATACCAATCAGTCAAAGCTATTAAAGGCACCAACACATTAGCCAATGGCAATATAGCAGTGAAAGCATCTGAAATTGATGATCCTGCTGTTTTGCAGCGACTACTTGAACAAAAAATTGATTTATCAAGCTCACCAATTGGCACGCCATTTAAAGGAATAAAACGATGATGAAAAAAACAAAAATTGCCAGTTTGATTGTTCTATTAATGACTTCATCGTCAGCGCATTCGAGCATGGAAAATATCTTTAATGATATGTATAACGCTACGCCACCAAATTTTTCCCAACAAGGAAGTGGACGATATGGCGTCTCGTTTGGATCTTTTAGCTATCGGCCAAATGTGACACCTGACACTAATATAATCGCAGCCAGATTACCAAATTTCCAAGTTGACAAATGTGGCTCTATGGACGCTTTTGCCGGCAGTTTTAGCTTCATAAGTGGTGACGAACTTGCTCAAGTTGCAAGAGGTGTTATGCAAGGCGCTGCGACATACGCTTTTGATTTAGCGTTGAATGCAATTTCTCCAAGCGCAGGCCAAATTAAAGAAAATATAATGAAAGTGATTCAATCGATGAATCAATTCACTCGCAATAGTTGTGAGATGGGTGCGAACCTTGCTAAGCAATTAGCGGGTAATCCAGACACAACAGGCGCTCTACAATCAGAAAGTTTAAATACTGCACTTGGCATGATCAGTAAGAATCTTGGCAATTATGCTGATGATGTAGATACCTTTTATAAGTCTGTTGCTGGTATTTCCGAAAAAGCTTTGGCTGTGAATATTGACCCGAGTTCAAACGCAACAATGAAGGCGATAGCACAAGCTAACGCTAAGGGTAAATTTTTTGAATCATTTTTATCTTTGCGCCCTGGTGAGTTAGCACAAACTCTGGTTGGCTCCCACCTGACAAATGTTACTAATGGCACCTGCCCACAACCTGAAAGAGACGGTGAAAAAACGTGTTTGACTCCTTTGCGGCCTAAAGGCGCATTAGCTTATATAAATTTGTTTCTCGATCTCGAAAACATCCATAGCACGCAAGATTTTAGTTTCAAATATTATAAGTGTGATGGAAGCCCCGGATGTACTTCAACCACTGAAACGCAAGTCTCAGTTCCTCGCTTACTGCCTAAATTACGCGCTGACATTACCGAACTATGGGATACGATTGTTAAAGGCAATGTGGAATTAACTCAAAATCAAAAATTATTAAGCTATTTTATGGGTAACGATATGACTATCACCATGAAAAAGTTGGGATATTCCTCGAATACGCGTGATCAATATGTAAAGTTAAAATCGCTCATGATGACTCGCGTTATGATGGATTATCTCGAAGATGACTTTGTAACACAGACTCGAAATTCTCTTACAGCTTTGAGATCTGCCAACCAGTTAAGTGAAATTCCTGAGCTTGGTATCAATGAAGTGCTTAAAAACGTAGATGACTTTCACAAGCATTATGAAAACTTAGTATCGACTCAGTTAACTAAAGAATTAGATAACATTCATAAAGAGTTTTCACAATTTTTATTAATGAAAGATCTATCGAGTGAGGGATAACAAATGACGGGTTTTGAAGTTTACTCAATGGGTAACCCTGAATTTCTAATCGAAATATTCAAAGGTTTATCTCGAATGTGGTCTACAAATGACATTTTTGTGTTGTTTGGTATCGCCTTACTTTTAGGATTAATGGCTGGAATGTTTAAATGGGCTATTGATCAAGATAAATCCCCATTTCCAGCAAAAGGATTTATCATTTCTATCCTTGTCGTTGTAGGTTTACTTGGTCCTCAATCCTTAGTTGACGTTACTGTTATTTCTAAACGCGATAATACCTATCAAAACATTAGCAATGTTCCATTATTGCCTGCTCTAAGTGGATGGATGATCACTGGTACTATTACTGTTGTAGCAGATCAGTTCGCTCAAGCATTTTCTGTAGTAGGTGTTGCTAATACATGGACTGCATTTTCTCCAATTCAGCATTTTGTAGGGTTGGGTAGCGTTAATTATCAACCTGCCTGTGTACCCATCGAAGGTAGCGAAAAAACATATAATATTTGTAAAACACTCAGCAGATATCTGAATGATTGCTATGTTTCCTCAACACTACTTTCTCCTAATAAAAATGAACCACTGGATGTTTTAGCAAAAGCTTCACCCAAGGAACTAATAGCATCGATAGCAACATCAAATAAAGCCCTCGATTCTACTTATTTTTTAAGCACGAATCCTGCGGCGTCAGACGGTATTATGGCCTCGTGTATTGAAGTGCATACCCAACTGACAAATGCGGTCAATTCTGCACATTTTAATTTAGCTCTTGATAAGTCATCAGCTAGTCAAGGACTGAAATTATCTGAGGTGGATAAATTTATTGCACAACAAACTCCAAATGGCACGATACCTGAAGCAGAATCATCATTAGACTTAGCGAAAGTGATGTTTTTGCAAAGTGAATTTGCGAATTATTTCAATAATTCACCTTATGGCAATCAAGTGGCAAAAGGCATGTTTGATACCGTTAATCAGCGCCATCTAGCTAATGCTCAGAAAAAAGAATATTGGATGGAAAATGCCGAAATCATGCAATCATTTTTTGAGGCATTATGTGTATTTATTACTCCTTTTATTGGTGTCACGCTGGCATTTTCTGGACAAGGGTTATTGGCGGTTGGTCAATATTTCATGGTGTGGGTTTTTGTTAACCTTTGGGCAGTGATGCTCGTTCTTGTTAATGGCTTTATGGCTATGGCCATGACTGGTCGATTTACAGAAAACGTTGCAGCTGGAACAAGTCAGTTTAGTTTGACATCAATAGACTCGCAGTTCACTACCGCAAATTCCTATATTTCTATGGGCGGTATGCTTTATACCTTTATTCCTGCTATTTGCATTTTTGTTATGTATAAGGGTGTTCACGCGATGCAGGGTTTAGCCTCAAAATCTATGGCAGATCCAAGTATCAAGGCAGAGCGTTTTGCACCAGATACAGGCGCTACAGTTACTAATGGCCAAACAGCATACGGCAACCAAAACAGTATTTATCAAAATAATACTGGTGAATGGAATAGAGGTGATACCTTAGCTAAAACCTCCGCAACCGATTATTCTGTTGGTTCATCTACAGCTAACAGCGCGGGCATGGCAGCGCAATCACTGAGTACCAGTGCAGAACAAGTTGCCAATAGCCGAAAATCTGCAGTTAATGAGATGTTTAGCCAAGGTAATGTTGGTTCTTACGACTATAAAAATGGCGAGAGTAATCAATATACTGTTGGCTCAAAAGAGGCTGCGGTTGAGGCCGCTGCTCAAGCCATTCAAGAAGCCACTGGTATGGATATTTCACAAGCTCGAAAAGTCGCAGCTTCGGGTACTGTTTCTGGAGAAATGGGCGGCGCTCTATCATTTGGTTACTCAAATAGTAATTCAGATGACTCAGATGGCTCAAATGTTAAATCAAGTGGATTAAATGCTGGATTTAAGCTAGGTGCCAAAGCCCAAGCTGCACTGGGCATTGATGAAAGCGCTTCGGCATCCGAAAAGAAATCACTCCAAGAATCCATGGATCTAGCTCAACGACATTCAAAAGAAATTAATGCTTCTCTTGCTAATACCAAACTAGCTTCAGAAGGGTGGTCCGATACAACGTCAGCAGCATTTCAAAAAAGTGCAACAGAAGGTGCTGAACTTGCAAGGCAAGAACAAGCGCTTAAGCAGCAAAGTGCCTCTTTATCTGCTATGCAATCACGTTCTAGCCAAGTGTCAGCTTCGACGCAAATTGGTATGTCACAACTTCACTCAGCATTGGGTAATCAATCAATTCAGGATTTTTTAAAATCGTCTGACCCTGGATTGTGGGATAAGTTGCAATCTCAGCAGTATCAGTTAAATGACGGGAAAAAAGGTGGTATTGATGATTATCTGAATGAGAAAACTAGCGACCATCTTCTTTCGTCTAATAACACTTCTGTTGATGGCTATGCTATGGCCAAGGGTAAGGCTTTGATGAATTTATTGGATCAGCACGATGCAATAGATTTAAAAGCTGGTAACGGCGGCGTTGATTTTGATAAAGAACGTTCCGACAACCAGATTAGCCAAGGAATTTTCCAAGCCATGAAAGATAATGGCATTACTGGTGGTGCAGAAGGGGTTGATTTTTACAAACAACGTGGCGAACAATTAGATCAAATGCAGAATGCAAGTCAAAATATCAATAAAGTATTTGATGATTCAGCTAAACGTCTAGCCCAACCTAACGCTGAAGAACTTGCAACTAAATCTCAGAAAATTGAATCTGATTCTAACCAATTTCGTGATGATGCCACAAAAAATACGAAAAATGGAATGGAAGACGTTGCTAGAAACAATACCGATATTACTAGCAAGGCGAATGAAGTTGGAATGGTAATTCCGCAGGGTGTTAGTGAAAATGCAGCTGATAAAATTAACGATGCGGGTAGATCTGTTGATGGCAATAGCTTGGCTCAAACACTTCATCAATCTGATAATTCTATTTTAAAACCAGCTGCCGATTACTTCTTAAAAGGTAGCGGTGGTGAGGCTATGGGCGAATACATTATTAACTCTGTTAATAGTGGGAACGCCAGTAATGTCGATTCTGTGCAAGATAATTATGCTAAAGGTATGGAGAAACTAAATGATATTGGTGCCATCAACACTAAAGTTCTGGATCAGGGATTAAGAACTGATGGCCCAACACAGGAAAGATTTGATGCTGCACTAGCAGTGATTTCAGATCAGAAGTTTGTCGATGGTTTGTTTACTCCAGAGGGTAACCCTACACCAGTGGCAAGCCAATCCTTTACTGATGAGCAATTAAGTCAAATCAAAGCTGGTAACGACTGGTATAAGAGCTATCTAAACGGGAATACTAAATCTGACCAAATTGAACAATCTCTATCACGTATTGAAGCAGGTCAGAATAATAATGGAAATATTGCATCTGCTTATGTTGATGCACAAGAAAATCGAGGAAAAGTTGCTTCTACAGTTGATACAAACTCGCCTGCAGATAAAACAGCAACAGCTTTAGGTATGATCTTAGATGGTAAATCTGCTTTAGCTGTAGATCAAGAGTTAGGTATAACGGGCTCAGGTGAAAGTTTCGGCCGCACTTATTATGACAAAGGTAGATTTAGTGATAGAGCTGAGCATGGCGCAGATCAACAAATCGAATACAACAAACTCAAGGATCTTGGCGGAAAACTTGAATCCGTTATGTCACCAGAGCAAAAGCAGAATTACGATGATTACTTGAAACACGCTAGAGAAACCTACAAAACTGAAGATTACTCTACTAATAGCAACCAGCAGAATAGTCCATCTGTATCGACTATTTCAATGATTGCAAAGGAAGAGGAAGAAGAAGCAGTAATACCAAACAGTCAAGTAACCAAAGCAGAAGCAGGCTCGGTCAGTGGTAGTGATACCCCTCAAACTGCAACCCCTCAAGCAGCATCGGGTGAAGTGGCCAAAGGTGAAGTGGCTAAAGGCGAAGTTGCCAAGGTCGAAACGGGTAAAGCTGAAGCTGGCTCGGTTAGCGGCAGTGAAACACCTTCAACGGCTAAATCTGAAGCGCATGTTGCCGAAGTAGCTAGTGGTGAAGTGGCTAGTGGTGAAACAGCCAGTGGTGAAACAGCCAAAGCAGAAGCAGGCTCGGTCAGTGGTAGTGATACCCCTCAAACTGCAACCCCTCAAGCAGCATCGGGTGAAGTGGCCAAAGGTGAAGTAGCTAAAGGCGATGTGGCTAAAGGCGAAGTTGCCAAGGCCGAAACGGGTAAAGCTGAAGCTGGCTCGGTTAGCGGCAGTGAAACACCTTCAACGGCTAAATCTGAAGCGCATGTTGCCGAAGTAGCTAGTGGTGAAGTGGCTAGTGGTGAAACAGCCAGTGGTGAAACAGCCAAAGCAGAAGCAGGCTCGGTCAGTGGTAGTGATACCCCTCAAACAGCAACCCCTCAAGCAGCATCGGGTGAAGTAGCCAAAGGTGAAGTAGCTAAAGGCGATGTGGCTAAAGGCGATGTGGCTAAAGGCGAAGTTGCCAAGCCCGAAACGGGTAAAGCTGAAGCTGGCTCGGTTAGCGGCAGTGAAACACCTTCAACGGCTAAATCTGAAGCGCATGTTGCCGAAGTAGCTAGTGGTGAAGTGGCTAGTGGTGAAACAGCCAAAGCAGAAGCAGGCTCGGTCAGTGGTAGTGATACCCCTCAAACAGCAACCCCTCAAGCAGCATCGGGTGAAGTAGCCAAAGGTGAAGTAGCTAAAGGCGATGTGGCTAAAGGCGAAGTTGCCAAGCCCGAAACGGGTAAAGCTGAAGCTGGCTCGGTTAGCGGCAGTGATACCCCTCAAACTGCAACCCCTCAAGCAGCATCGGGTGGAGTGGCCAAAGGTGAAGTAGCTAAAGGCGATGTGGCTAAAGGCGATGTGGCTAAAGGCGAAGTTGCCAAGCCCGAAACGGGTAAAGCTGAAGCTGGCTCGGTTAGCGGCAGTGATACCCCTCAAACTGCAACCCCTCAAGCAGCATCGGGTGGAGTGGCCAAGGCTGAGACGGGTAACACAGAAACTGGATCAGTTCGTGGTAGTGAGACACCTTTAACAAATGACGCAGGCCGCAATTCAGTAGGTACAAATAATGCGGGCAGCAATGATGTTGGTGCTAATGGTAAAAATTCTGCAGATTCACGTAACAATATAAGTGATGAACAGAAAGTAACCATTAAAGCCCAAGCGAATGAGAATAATGGTGAGAACACTTTAGCTACAAACGAAAAAGCAAGTGAAATGAATCAACAAAATGAGACCCGGTTAACACCGTCTAACTTTGGATTCGTGGGTGGTAGATAGAGTATCAAATGGAGTACATATTAGCCCTTGCATGTAAAATCTACATCTAAGGGCTAATCTTCACCTACAAATATAAATTTCCAAAAGCTTACATTATGATTAAGGCATTCTGCTAAATAATCATCATAATAAATTTTACGTAAATTAAATGGTACTCGATCTGGTCGAGAATTTTTTTTGCACCATTCACGCCAATCCATTTGAGTTTTAATAGATAGAGATCTAGTGAAAACAAGTAGCTCTTTGAATGAGATGTATTCAGATTTGCTTAGAAAATTACTCCAATTAGAAAAACCTTTAATTTTATTTATCGATATGGGGACGCCTAGCATATTTTCTTTGATTGCTTGTTCCCATTCAGATCTTGTATGTAAGTTTAAATGTTCAGCGAGCGTTTGGAGAGTCTTGATATCTATATCTAACTCTTTGTGTTTAACCCCAGTAAACTCATCCCAACCCTTCCAGTCCTCTTTATAAAACACCAACGGCTGCGATGGTAATTGTGAGCGTAAAGCTTCACAAGAATTTCTAAATTCTTGATATTCAAGTGCGCTGGATACGAAATTTTCCCTAATTAGTGTACGCGCTTCAATGTAAGATAATTTTTTTGTCATATATTGATTATAGCACGAGTTTTTTTAATCTGAGATTGTAAGTCCAGTAGTCCGACTATCGACATATAATGTGTGTAATCGCTTATTTTTACTTTCTTGGACCCAAAAAACATCATTTTCAGAATTAATCTGAAAAAATTTGCTATGAAATGTAAATCCAATGAGTGACCGGCTAATAACTAATTGTTTAGTAGTTGTTCTAATCGTAACCTTTACCATTGTCCCTAGCAATGGCAGTGCACTAATAACTATGTAGGACAAGGGTATTGTGAAAGAGTAAAGTGCGAACGTCGTTATACTGGATAGGATGAATACGCAAAATGGCAACAGTAGCGCAATTAGCGTTGCCTGATATAATGGATTTTTCTTAAATAGGCTATAGGTCATTTATCAAATCGATCCATGAAGTAGGGATCTACTTGAACGCTAAATCGTTCAAGGAGCTTCCCCTGTTTTAAAGGCTTAATTTCAGCTTTAGTTTTTTCTGTTAAGTCGAAATATGAATGTGGGTTAAATCGTTTAAATTGCTCGCGGTAAAGTTGGTGAATGTACTTATCTTGCTCAGTAATTAAAGTTGGAGCGTGACTCACCTCTGTAACCTCGCGAATACGGATATCATTATATTCACGAATAATAATGCCTTTTGGAAATTCATAACCTTGATCGGCCGAAACACCTAAAGACAGGCCAATAGCGAAAACTATAGAAGAAATCATAATTTATCCTTATTTTACATACCAATGCTTTCTATGGATCAGTACCGGCAAATTGATTTTTTTTGGTGCTTTGTAATTATAATTACAAAGCTGCTTTATCTGGTGTGGCATACTAAACATGATCACTGGTAAACTAGCATTCAACCCTAATAATTTAGTGTTTCTTGAATCCGATTCGTTTCGCCCCCAAACATCGATAAATGGTTGTACTCGTGCATATCGAATTTCCACAATACTCGATGATTTAGGCACCCTTGAAATCAACTCTAACTCTTTTTTTTGCCTAATTAGTAACTCTTCATTTGTTAACCCAAAGCAGTCTTTATTACGTAATTTAGCTACGCCATCATTGATAATTTCAGTGGCCGACTCATGCTTTACGTGTTTGACCATCTTCTTTGACAGCCAATAAAAATTCACAGATGCCAGTTCATCTATATCTTGCTCTACGTACCTTATATTTCTTACCGCAGACAATAAAACAAGGTTAGGCAAAATTTTGTGTAAATTTTCGTGCACTGACTGGCGATTCTTGAATCCTCTTTTAACTGAAGCGTAGAACTCCTCTCTAAGAGAACTAACCCTCTCGTTTAACTTACGAAAAGCATCTTTTAAAAGAGGAGGTAACACAACCAATCCAGGATACCGTTTTGCTAGATATGTGTTCTCCTCAAAAGCATTTATCTCTAATTGTGTTATCGCCTGTTTTAAAAATGATTTTGATTGTTGGTCTATACCATCGAAAATATACTTTATTTCAATGCTTTCAGGTTGTTCATCTTCTGCCCCTAAAGGTAAGTTAGGAAGTCTATACATATGAATAAACGATGCATTTTCACAAACAAAGTTAGCCAGCTCATCTAATGCCTTAACTAATCGTTGGTGGTTGATGAGAATGTATGAATTAAGGGTTGCCCGATTGCTCAACTATGTCACCTCATACTGTCAATGTTTGGATTATGAGCTTGATTATCGTACAAGTCAAATTTTAATCATCAGCATCATTCTCGTTGCACTTCTTATTTGCTAATCATCAAAATGAATTTTGTCACAAAATTTATTTATAGTAATAAATTAGCGTTTCGATTTTGAGCACCTTATTTTGACAATTTGTTTAAATTTTCTGAGACAATTTTGCAGTTATGTTATTAATTACCAAGGATAGATAATGAATAAGTTAAAAATTTCTATGATTGCTGCAGTGCTATTTGCTCAAGGTTGTACACAAGGACCCGATATTGGCAAGTTGGATGATACCGCTATGCGAAAACTCGGTGATGAAATCATCGATGTCTATACGCTAAACGAATCCGCAATTAAAGACTGGTTTGACGATAAAGCTGACTTTGAAGCGAAGGTCGAGGCAATACGTGGGATAAATGAATCTGAAGCAAAAATTAGTGCGATCAATAAATTGATTGACGAAATGGACTTGGTACAACTTATTGATGATGTTAAGCCATTCGATTTAGAGGAAAAAAAAGCAAAACTACTCGCTATCTATCAGGCAAGACTTGATGCAGAAAATAAAACATTAACAAAAGTAAAAGCCGAGTTTGATGCTTACCTTCCAATTTATAATGAGTCTAAAAGTGCTTATGAAAAAGGTGAGACCGATAGAGCCGCATTGTCAGCAAAGAAAGAGCAATTAAATAAAGACTTTCAAGATGCCAGAAATGCAGCTATTGAAAGTTTAGCTCAGGTTGGCATCAGGGGCTGATCATACTTGATCGCTTTTTACACGTATCATTTAAAAACAATGAGATAAAAAATAACTTGATTGATCCAACCAGTATGATCAAATAGGCTTCTTTTTCTTTGCCTTTTGACCGATTATGCTAAAACACCTTGATAACATAACTGATTGCCGTTCCCATATAAATCAAGAACATGATGTTATTGACATCTGTTTTCTTGTACTAAGCGCCGTCATCTCTGGTGCTCAAAGCTGGTCTGCTTACCATGAATTCGGCACCTTGAAATTGGAGTGGTTACGAAAATACCGCCCCTTTACCAATGGTATTCCCAGCCAGCAAAGTATTGGTCGTATCTTTAGGGGGGTGTCAAAGCATTCCTTATTAGACGCCTTGTTGAGTTGGGTCAACGAACATCGGCTTAGTACTGGTCTATCATCTATTGCGATTGATGGCAAAGTGCTTAAAGGTGCCAAAGCATCAGCCTCAAGCGCTGCGTTACATATGGTAACCGCATATGATACAGGCTCTGGTTTAGTATTCAGCGCTAAATCAGGAGCAAGCAAAAAGAGTGAACTCAAACTCGTTCAAGAATTGCTGACGTGTCTTGATTTGAAGTCTGAGTTACTGACATTTGATGCGTTACATTGTCAGGTTCAAACAGTTGATTACATAGTAAAAGAAGGCGGGCATTGTATTTTGCAAGTCAAAGGTAATCAGCCAAAGCTGTACGAGGCAGTGCAGGCACAATTTGCTGATTATATTACAAATAACTCTGATGCAGAATGCTTTACGCAAGATGATAAAGGCCATGGTCGAGTTGAAAAACGGATAACGTTTCAGTGCCCACTGAATTTACCCGCTGAAATAAAAATGAAATGGTCTCAACTAAAAACATTAATAGCAGTAGAACGTCATCGAAAAGTGGGTAACAAAACCAGTATAGACACGCACTTTTATGTCAGCAGTGCTGTCCTGACATCAGAAGCCTTTGGCATAGCGATTAGGGCTCATTGGCAAACGGAAAATAATCAGCATTGGCTTTTGGACACATTATTTCAAGAGGATAAGCAAAAAATGTATGATGAGGATGGTGCAAGTATTCTGGCTATTTTAAGGCGTTGGGCATTAAATCTAGTGAAACTACATCCCGCTAAAACAAGCCAAAATCAGAAATTCAATCGAGCCTGTTGGAGTGATGATTTCAGGGAAGAGATTATTTTTGGCACTGGTCAAAAAGTGTAATCAGCCCCTGTGGATTGACGGGGGCGGTGAGTTCACTGAAATAGGTTGTGAAGGCTTCAAGGTACATAATTTACTCCCCTAAAAGAGAGTATAAAATCACAGCTAAGCAATGGCGTCAAATAGATTACTCGTCAAACATTGGCTGTTCAAAAAATGTTCACAACCTCGATCAGGGTTTAGATGATCTTAAATATGATAAATATATATTTTAGTTGGCTTAAAATATCGAAATGCATATTTTTTGAAAATTAATCACTTATTTTTGAGATGATCATTGCCAAAGCACTTTGTAAATCTGTTTGTGAGCATTGGTTATATTGACGCTTTTGTAAGTTCATAGTGTTTGTTAACTCAAAATGATGTGTCGCTTTAATATTGTGTTGATTTAAGCATGATGCGGAACAACTTAATGGGCAGCCATCAATTGCAATAATAGGCCTGCCTGATTTAGCCAATTTAACCAAAGGCCGTACATTTCCTCCCACACCGGAAATACAAGACATTTCTGCAATCCCCAAAGCATTAAGTTCGATGGCCAAACTATTAGCTAACTGCGCAACATTTGAGCTGCCCGAACATGAATAAACTAAGGGTAAATCACCATTATTAATTATCTGATTCATAAATTATCATCCTCTAGGAAATTATATTTTTTTGCTTCTACAATTCTTTTTTGATGTTCTTCTGCTTGAATCGCCAAATACATTGCCATCATGCACAGCGCTAAAACACCATACAACACCATAAAACTTGCACTATAAATACCAATAACATCTACGGATATGCCAAAGAGAATAGGTAAAGTACAACCACCCAAAGCACCAATAGCAGCTACAACACCACCGACAGCGCTGGTATTATTGGGATATTGATCATAAATAACTTTAAATACACTGGCTCGCCCAAACCCTTGTGCAATACCTATAATGAAAAGCAGGGTCGAAAACAGCCAAACATTGATTGAAATCGTTAAATTAACGTCTTGATGAACACCATGTATTGTCATGGTTGTTGGAGGATAGCTTAGAAAGAACAAGCAAACCAAGCAGACCCAGAACACGCTCCAATTAACAGTTCTTCCGCCATATTTATCTGCAAACCAGCCACCGAGAGCTCTAACTACTGATGATGTAGCTACAAAAAATAATGTAAAGGCCATTGCTTGCATAATATTTAATTGGTAGGCATGCATGTAGTAATTGGGCAGCCACATCAATAATGCTAGAAAAGAACCAAACACAAAGTAATAATACAGACCCAATGCCCATACATGGAGGTTTTTAAAGGCTTTAAAAATATTATGACAATTCTGAACAATGTGAATAGGATGTTTTGTTACCACTGGTGTGGGTGCTAACCAATAAAACAACCCAGAAATAATGACCAATCCAATAGCGTATACTGGCCCCAAATATGACCATCCCCAAAGTTCAATTATGGTTGGGGCAAACACTAGGTTAATTGCAGCGCCAGCATTGCCTACACCGAATATTCCCATTATCGTACCTTGGTTTTTTCTAGGGAAGAAATCGTTAATATAGTTGATTCCAAAAGTGAAGGAACTACCACTAAGTCCGATACAAAGACCGACGAAAAGTAAACTGTGATACTGTTCGGCTAAAGGCAATAATAATAATGGGGGATACACAGCAACATTTGAATAATAAATAACTTTTTAGGGTTGAATTGACAGACTAAAAGACCTGCCGGTATACGGCTTAGTGCGCCAGTTAACATGGGGGATGCTAGTAAAACTCCCAGTTGAGTATGTGAAAAACCGAGTTGGTCAGCAAAAGGAATCACTGCTGCTGCATATAATGTCCACACTGAAAAATTGGCAGCAAATGCTAATGTTGCGAACAGTAACGCCTTCCAAGCTTTAGGGTGTTGGTATGCCACGACTCTCTCGATTTCCGATAACTGTTATTGTGAGTTTAACTAAGTTATTGGTTGTTTGATCATACTACCCTTTAATATCCACAATTGTATTTGTAACGTGTTTTCACTATCTACTAGTGGGTATGCGCTTCTTTAGATTGTTGTTTATTAATGAAATAATACTGATTCCATCACGGGAAATTAAGTAATTGCATTCTGTTTATCTTCAATATTTGATAAATGAATAAGGTTAAGCTCATATCGTTGACTCATTAAGTCGGTTATGGTTATCAATAATTACATAAATCTGTATAGAAGGTTTATTTATGGCCGCTACTGACTTCGATATTGATGTTTCATATCAATCCTGTGCAGGTGTAAAAGACATCAACGAAGATGCCTCTGACCTTTCATTACCTAATG
Organism: Shewanella aestuarii; assembly: GCF_011765625.1. Lineage (NCBI taxonomy): Bacteria > Pseudomonadati > Pseudomonadota > Gammaproteobacteria > Alteromonadales > Shewanellaceae > Shewanella > Shewanella aestuarii. The sequence continues at coordinate 163,734 of NZ_CP050314.1, read as the reverse complement.
ATCCATACTTAAAGCAAGTAAAAGGCTATTCATTTATTGTCGCAGATGGTGTGAGCTCAGCTGAAGCAGGTCGTGAGGCTAGCCACATTGCTGTAGAGCGATTTCTAGTTGAATACTACCAAACTCCCGATATGTGGTCTGTAAGTAAGAGTGGAGAGCAAGTTTTATCAGCAATAAATTTACGATTGTTCCGTAAAAGTCATCAATATAAAAACGACCATAAAGGGTATCTAACCACGTTGAGCGCCTTAGTGTTAAAAGGACATAAAGGATATTTTTTTCATGTGGGTGACAGTAGGATTTACCTTTTAAGAGATAACCAATTGACGCAGTTAACTCAGGACCACTGTGCCAGTATTGAAAAAGATAAAACATTTTTGACTCGAGCAGTGGGTATGGATAACAAACTGCATATTGATTATAGCTGCTTTGACCTTCAGCAAGATGATCGTTATTTACTCTGTTCGGATGGTGTTCATGATTTTATTAGTGAGGATGAGCTAACAAGACTAATGAATCAGCCTTTATCTATGGAGCAAATTTGTATTCAACTTATTGATGCGGCAGAAAAAGGCCATAGTGATGACAATATGACTTGTTTAGCGCTACATATCAAATCTTTACCTCAACAACATATTGATGACTTAAACTTGGAGCTTACTCGTTTACCTTTTCCACCAATATTGACAACAGGCATGAAGCTTGATGGTTACCGAGTGTTACGCCAGGTCTTTGCATCCAGCAGAAGCCATTTATATCTTGTCGAAGACGAAGAAACGCATGAGCAATTTGCCATGAAAGTTCCTTCTAAAAATTTTATTGATGATATTCATTATATCGATCGCTTTATACGAGAGCAGTGGATAGGGAGTCGTATCGAGTCTGAGTATGTAGTAAAAATTATTCAACACCATAGACCTAGAACAGGCTTGTATTATCTAATGGAGTGGTTACCGGGGATAAGTTTAGATAAATGGCTTGAGCAGTATTTTCCTATTTCACCGAAAAGAGCTATTGAGCTTGTAAAAAAAATTGCTTTGGCACTTGAGGCATTCCACCAACATGATGCTGTTCATCAAGATTTAAAACCAGCTAATATTATCATATTAGATGATGATAGAGTGAAAATTGTCGATTTTGGTTCGGTGTTTGTTGCCGGTGTTGCAGAGCTATATAGCCCCATTGAGTCTCAAGGCGTTTTAGGTACGGCAAGTTATTCCGACCCCAATTATCTACAAGGTAAAAATCCTGGAATTCAAGGTGATATTTATAGTCTTGCTACGTTGAGTTATGAAGTTTTTACTCATAGTTTGCCTTATGGGCAACAGGTTGAAGAATGTAGAAGTATAAGAGATTACGATAAACTAAGATATATTTCAGCTACTAGCATTAACCCTATTATACCCGTGTGGTTTGATAAAGCTTTAGAGAAAGGGGTTAAATTTGATTTATACGAGCGATATAACACAGTCGCTGAGTTTATGACTGATTTAACTCAACCTAACCCGATTTTTTTAAAACCAGTACCAGAAGTTAAACAATCAAACAGTCTCTTCTTTTGGAAGTTAGTGAGTGGTTTTTGGTTTATTACATTGTTAGTTGTTATTTATTTATTTAGTCAAACATCGTGAGGTTGGTTTTAAATGGATTTATCCAAGGAGTATTAATATGCAAGGATTAATGACTAATTATTTTTCAGCAATACACGACAAGCAGAGTTTTTTATTATCTTATTCTTATGGGTTAATAAGGAGTAATATTGCTCAATCACAACATGTATTTAATTTTATTAAGAGGGATTTGTTACTGTTTATTCACTGGGAAGAGGAGGTATTATTTCCTTTGTTTAAAGATGAAAAAAATCCATTATTCGAAAGCTATCCAACCTATTCACTTCTACAAGAATTTCAGCATTGCAAAATGCTGATTGAACATATTTCTCTGGATTTATCAAAAATATCTACTTTGTCTCAAAGCAATAATGATAAAGCAAAAGTAGAAGCTAACTCAACTATCAGTAATTTACTTCCAATCTTTGAAGAGTTAAGGATTTTATTGAATCTGCTAAACATCAAAAAGGAAAGTATATTTTACCCAACGGTTGATGAAGCCTTAACTAAAGAAGAAATTGCAGAATTATTTATTACTATCGTTAATCATGAGTAAGTTGTGGTGGTAGAGTCACCTTTGGTGAGAGTTGATTGGGTATGTTTCTATGTGTTCATTAAACGAACATCAACCGCATGAGCGCGGTTATTCTTTTATATTAGGGTCATCACATACACTGGACCTTAAGCATTAAGCTTGGCATAAATCCCATCTAAAGTTATGTCTTCTTTAGATTTTCTTTGCTGTGACTTTTGAGCGTTTCTGGTTATATAACAAATAGCCCAGTCTAGCTTTTCTGCTATTTCTGACCAGGCTCGATGACAGATACATTCAAAGATTGGCAGCAGCCAAACGTCCACATTCTTCGCTGCTTTGAACAGTGAAACAGAGGGCATTATCTGAAGTGCGGTACTGCGCCTGATGATAACGGCCAGCAGACTGGCCCAGACTAGGCCGTCAACTATCGCTTTTTGCGCAGTAGCAAATCTCTGCCAGTTTGTATGTGATTTCAACTCTTTGAACAGCAGTTCAACCTGCCAGCGGCAGCGATAAATCGTCATAATATCATCGGCTGAGTAGGCCTCTGTCGGTAGGTTTGTTAACCAGATACAAAAACGTTTTTCTTGTGCGAACCAAGGTCTTACAACTCGAAACTCTTGTTTCCCTCTGCGAACTGTTAAGTCAAGGACTTCAGAGAGGTTGGTACGGCGCGTTATGTCTTTGAGTTTCATTCGAACAAGCTTAGGAAGAATGCAGCCCTTGCCATTTTTAGCTTCAACAACCCTTGGGTTGAGTGACTTTGCACCCCGAACAATATAGAAACCATTATGACGTTCCACATCGGCAAAAAAATCGAAATCAGGATATCCTGCATCAGCCAGAAGTAGCTTGTTTTTCATCCGAAATGGCTTGGGGAGATAGGCTCTTTCTGAAGCTGTATCAGCAGTTATCGTCATCGCGGTTGGGTTAAATGTTCGCAGAGACATGGTCATATGGCACTCTATCGCTGCTGGATTACGCTTAAAACGGCTGGGGTAGATATCAGCTAAGGCTTTGTGAACATGAAAAGAACTGCCATCCTGAAGCAAGAGAGTTTCTTCGGAAGCTGAGCACATTGCTGGCGGGCAAATTGAGCGATAGCCAACTGAACCAGTTGCTGCATAAAATGAGGAAAGGCTTCTTTACGGAGCTGGTTATGGAATGGCTTGTAAGCCACATTATCGTCTTCAGTCAGACACATACCATTGAACTGACGATGCAAGTCGGCAATGGCATGACAGTTACCTTTACTTAACGCAGATATCAAACTTGGGACCAGTATTTCCGGAAGAATAGACCTATTTCGTTGAATAAACCCTGTTCGCTTAGCCATTTTTTGAAGAATATTTGCATTGAAAAATTGCATAAACTGCTTTTTTAAGGAGATAATCGTCATCGGCTTTATTTATTGCTCATGGTGGTTTGTTTGGCGACAATTATCAGATCATAAATAAGGCCTTTTTTCTACCTAAAATATAGCGTTATCGCTAAAGATCCTGTCTATGAGGGTCATCATGGATAATTTCACGACGTTTCGTTTAATACATTTCACTGCTTGTACAAAAATACAACCACTTTTGCGGTAGCTCTAAGGCTAGCGATGCTCAGCAAAACTAGCTCTCGGGTGATAATGATAAAATCGGCAGGTTAACTGCGCATCATTTCAATGACATTTTCTTGTCTGTCTAAGACAACATACATCGCAGTATTTTCACCATTTTCAATATCACTTGCCATGCGCTTTAAGCCATTATCTAGCGCTTCTTGGTCCACGTCAGCCAGCATGCTGGTAACAAAAATAAATTCCCACTCAGAGTTTATATTATCAGCTTCATCACATAAACCGGCAAAATCAGAAAGATCTTTTGGATATTTATCTACACACATGAGAGGTATCATATGGCCTTTATTTTCGCCATTATCAGATTGTGCATATTCAGCTTTAGCAAATAGAAATAATAATTTTACTGACTCACCTTGATAGTTTGCCATCGAAATTAACTCTTTTAATGCGCTCATAATATTACTCTTAATGTCATCGATTTTAGGAATAGGTACAGGTTCAGGCTTATTGTTTTAATAAGCCTGTGGGTAATCATATTTTATGGATTATAGAACTCACCATCTTTGCGTAGATAAAACCACCAATTAACAAGTAAGCAAACAGCATAGAATATAGCAAAGCCAATTAGTGCGACATCAGGAGTCCCTGACTTTATTTGCTGACCAAATACCATTGGAATGTAAAATGCTCCATAAGCGGCAATAGCCGAAGTCCAGCCCAAAACAGGTCCTGCTTGTTCTTTTGGAAACACCATTGCAATAGTTCTAAATGTTGAGCCGTTGCCAATACCCGTTGCAGCGAATAAAACTAAAAAGGTGATGAAGAATGGCATAAAAAACTCTTCAGGTGTGGCTGAATTGTATGCCTGTTTCATGAAATATGCCGCACCGAAACTTGAAACCACCATCGTAGCTGAACATAACTGTGTGACTAAGGCGCCTCCGAACTTGTCGGCAATCCAGCCACCCACAGGACGAATTAATGCGCCAATAAATGGAGCAAGCCAAGCGTACATTAATGCGCTGGGTCCATTAGGGTTTACCATCTCATGGGTCATTTGTCCGTCAACCATCACATGTTGGAAACCAAAAATCACTTTAATCGCTAATGGGAATGCAGCAGAGAAGCCAATGAATGAGCCAAATGTCATGGTGTAAATAACGCTCATCACCCAAGTGTGTTTATTGTTAAATATCTGATATTGTTTAGATAAACTATCCCCAATGGCTCCTGGAAGCATTTTTAAGCAAAATACGGTCGTTGTGACAACTAATACCAAAACGAGTTCCTTTGGAACTCCCCAGCCGGAGCCGTTTGCAGATTCAGGTAATATTAGCCATAACCCTGCTGCTGCAATGATTAAACCGATGCTTAACATCACACTAATCATAGCGATAGCGCTAAGTGGCGACCCAACATCAGGTGACACTTCTTTTGTTCTTATATTATTCATGCCGAACCAAGTTGCAAAGAATAAAGGGACCAATATGAGTAACCATAAATAGCCACCATTCTGGATCCAGGTATGAGAGCCTGCCGGTACTTTACCAATCAAGCTTCCTGATGGGCTGACTAAAGTGACTGGGTCACCACCAAAAGCACCAAAAACACTGTAAGTCATGAATAAAGGGATAAGTATTTGCATTGTTGTTACGCCAAAATTACCCAAACCGGCATTCAATCCTAGAGCGAGACCTTGTTGTTTTTTAGGGAAGAAAAAACTGATATTAGACATTGATGACGCAAAGTTGCCTCCTCCAAAACCAGATAGTAGTGCTAGTAGTTGATATTGCCAAAGAGGGGTATCAGGGTTCTGTAATGCAACTCCTGTAAAAAAGGCAGGGATAAGTAACAATGAAGTCGTAAAAAAAATGGTATTTCTGCCGCCACAGAAACGTATGAAAAAACTACTCGGGATACGTAGTGTTGCACCTGATAACCCAGCTATGGCGGTTAAAGTAAAGAGTTCGTCGGAGGAGAAGCTAAATCCTGCGTTCATCATCTGAACCGTTAAAATACCCCAATAAAGCCAGACCGCAAAGCCACATAATAAGCTGGGTATTGAAATCCACAAATTTCGTCGAGCAATTGATTTACCAGTGGTTTCCCAGAACTGCTCGTTTTCTGGTTCCCATTTTTTTAGATCTGCCATTATACTCATCCAGTTGTATGAAATTTAACATAACTATGGTGAGAGTTTCACATTGAAACAATGCACAATCGTAGGTAATTTTGAGCTGCTAGATTGCGGGAGTGACTACCTATGAGTGAGTATTCTTTTTTTCTATGTTGTTGTTATTTAAGTTGTATTTTTCTAATTATATTTATTCTTCATAAGTACTTTTTAATAATGTGACCTAGCAAGCGTTTTTACATATTCATGATGTAAATCAACTTTTGCCTTACAAATGTTACCTACAATGATTCTGGGTTTACTTGTATAAATAATAGGGCTAAAAAATGAACAATAATATTGCCACAATTTTATTAATTGATGATCATCCTTTATTACGTAAAGGATTAACACAATTGATTGCATTAGAAAGTGATCTTGAAGTCGTGGCGGAGGCTGACAATGGCACTTATGGTATTGAACTAGCGATAAAGTTAGATCCTGACTTGATTATTTTAGATTTAAATATGCAAGGTATAGATGGGCTTGAAACCTTACGAGTTATGCGTTCTGAAGGCGTGACTTCTCGAATTATTATGTTAACAGTTTCCGACAATGATGAAGACGTGATTCAAGCAATTAGTTTTGGTGCTGATGGTTATTTATTGAAAGATATGGATCCTGTCTTGATATTAGAAAAAATCAAACAAGCAGTGACAGGGAAAATGGTGATTTCAGATAAACTCGCAGCGATTTTAGCTAAGGCAATACGTAAACCTGACGTATCGCAAAGGGCTATTTTATTAAACTCATTGACCAGTCGAGAGTTTGAAATATTAAAGCAAATAGCGAAAGGATTGACTAATAAACTAATTGCTAGAGAGCTGGATATTACCGATGGCACAGTAAAAGTTCATGTTAAGCATTTACTAAAGAAGCTCGGTATGCGTTCTCGTGTTGAAGCTGCAGTTTGGATGTTAAGCCAACAAAACAACAAATCATAATCACGCTTTAAAAAATTGCTCTTTCAATGGGTATGTGATTGAAATAATGAAGAAAAAATATCGGTAGTGTTCAAAAATCTGTGTCATTTCAGTAGAGTTTACTAAAACAGGAATGACACATGACAAACAATAAATTTAACTTTAACGATGCAGTTAAAGAGCTTCAAGCAGGTAAAAACCTAAACGGTAAAGATGGTGTCCTTACATCACTCATCAAGCAACTAACAGAAGCGGCACTCCAAGCTGAAATTGAACAGAATCTTGATAATGACCAACAGCCCAATCGTAAGAACGGCGCTAGTAGTAAAACCATAAAGTCATCCGTTGGTAGCTTTGAGCTTAATACACCACGAGATCGTAACGGTAGCTTTGAGCCTCAACTTGTTAAAAAGAATCAAACAACACTTTCAGATGAAATCGATCAAAAGATACTTTCAATGTTCAGCATGGGCATGAGTTATCGTGATATCCATAAGCACATTGAAGATATGTACGGTATGAATGTCGCCACAGGCACTGTCAGCGCAATTACCGATAAACTTATCCCAGAGCTAAAAGCATGGCTGCAAAGGCCTTTAGATAGCCACTATCCAATCGTCTGGCTTGATGCGATTCACTATAAAGTTAAAGAGGATGGCCGCTACGTCAGCAAGGCTGTTTATACCTTGCTTGCACTTAATATGCAGGGTAAAAAAGAAATTTTAGGGCTACACCTATCAGAGAATGAAGGGGCTAATTATTGGCTTTCAGTGCAGACGGATCTTAATAACCGTGGCGTAAAAGACATCCTCATCGCCTGCGTTGATGGTCTAACTGGATTTCCTGAGGCCATCGCGACTATTTTCCCAGAGACAGAAACTCAGCTGTGTGTGATCCACCAAATTCGTAACTCGATGAAATATATCGCCTCTAAGAACCAGAAGGAATTTATGGCAGATTTGAAGCCAGTATATCGAGCATCGACAAAGGAAGCAGCTGAGCTAGCGCTCGATGAACTAGAGACCAAATGGGGTGATGCTTACCCATTAGTCATTAACTCCTGGCGTAGGAAGTGGCATAACTTATCGCATTACTTTAAGTACCCAGAACACATTCGAAAGGTGATTTATACCACCAATGCCGTGGAGGCTGTACATCGTCAGTTTAGAAAATTAACCAAAACTAAAGGGGCGTTTCCTAATGAAAATAGCTTGCTGAAACTACTGTACGCGGGCATATTAAATGCGTCAGAGAAATGGACAATGCCAATTCACAATTGGAGTCTCTGTTTATCTCAACTAGCTATTTATTTTGAAGGGCGTTTAGACAGCGTACTGGATATTTAATGAATTACACTGACACAGAATTTTGAACGCCCTCAAAATATCTACATGTGCGAATTGGTGGATGTAATCAGCAGGGTAGATCGCGAATGCTTTTTGTTCAATTAGTGGAAGTTTATTAAACGAATATCAACCGCATGGATGCGGTTGTTAAGCCATCATGGATGATTTCACGGCGTTTCGTTTAATAAATTTTCACGGTTTGTATAAAATCTAATCACTCATGCGGTGGCCCTGATGTAATCTGTTTTTCTTCATTAATTCTGGAGCTATAAATAATCACAAAAAATTGATTATTATTGTCATTATTGCGCTGTCGAGTTTTGTGGGGTGAAAGTCAGCATCACCTCTGTACCGCCACCTAATCTATCACTTATATTTAACTCGCCATTTAACTGTTTTGCGCGTTCTTGCATAATGGCCATACCATAATGATTAAGTTTTGCTGTCTTCGTGATACCAATACCATCATCGCTAATGGTTAATACCACTGTGTTGGTGTGTGTTTGTTTGACATCTATCCAAACGTTTCTTCCTTGACTATGGTGAACCGTGTTCTGACAAGCTTCACGGGCAATTTGTAGTAAATGAATTTCTTCCATAGGAGATAAGGGCACTTGTTGAATAGCAAAATTAAGACTGAAATGCATGTCACTTTGTTCAGTTAGTAATTCTAGCGTTTTATTTAGCGCAGGATATAAGCCTTCATCGAGTACTTTTAATCTGAAAGTTGTCAATAGTTCCCTTAATTGACGATAAGCAGAGTCTAAACCTAAGCGTAACTCATCAATAATGGGTTGTTGTTGATCATACTGGAGTTTCTTCTGGCTGAAATCTAAACGGGTAACTTGAATTTTTAAATAGGATAGTGCCTGTGCTAGAGAATCATGCAGTTCCCTAGCAATAACAGTCCGTTCTTGGAGTAATGCTATACGCCTTTCTTTATTGTGTTGATCAGCTAAGTTAAGTGATAAAGCTATTTGATCCGCAACCGACTGAACTAACTGATTTTGCCAGCTATGTGTGCTCATGGTTTGATCATTGCTTACCACTAACACTCCATAATTAATATTATTATAAACCAGTGGATATAGAGTGTTGTCTGGTTTTTCTATATTGGTAAATACAGCATCACCAAAGCATATATTACAGTTTTTAGCCACACACAAATGATCTTTCATTTGCTGGTTATGTAAATGTAAATACGGGGTTTCACCATGTGCGGTCATTAAGCATAATTCAATGTTTTGGATATTAATTAATTCAGTCAATTGATCTAGAAGCTTTTGATAATCAATCTTATGCCCTTGTTTTTCTAGCATCGTTCTGACGGTCGAAAATAAAAATAACAACGCCTTATTATTTCTTTTTAGTTCTTGAGTTTGTTCTTGTACCCTTTTTTCAAGTTGACCATACATTGCAGCGATAGCATCGCAAGTATGATTTAATGTTGCAGCAAGTAACGCTAATTCATCATCACCTTTTACATGAACTCTTTGAGTAAAGTCTCCTTTACCTATAGCATGTGCAGCTTGAGTGAGTTGCGCCATAGGTGTTTGAATCCATAATTTCATTAAATAGAAAATTAATACTCCTAAAATAAGGGTGATAAAAACCGCCACAAGTTGAATTGTTCTAAGTAGTACTATTCTATGCTCAGCGTTATTTTGTAAAAGTGTCACCATTTTGTTTGCGAGCAAAACTTGGGTGGCAAGATGTTGTGTTAATAGTGGGTTATTTTGAGACAGGTTTGGTTTTAATTCTTCGTACCAGAAAAGCTTTAAGTCATTCAATACTGAAATGACATCCGTTGATTGCCTGAGCTGACTAAAAATAGGCGAGTCTAATTTCTTTTCAAATAGTAAGGTGGCCTTTTCAGCTTCATCAGTCAAACCAGTATTGGTATAAAAACCTATTTGGTAAGTTTGCATTCGGAGCGACCCACCAACATTGATAGCATAAGCATCTATATCGGCTTGTTCTGTAATCCAATAAGAGGCAAACATTGTCATTATTGCAATGGCAATAATACTGCTTAGCGATAAAGTAATGTGAAACATTACTGAACCAAGGAAACGTTTTTTCATCAAATTACCCACAAAGAATTCACCACACCGCAACAGTGTTTGTAGTTAGCTACAACAGGTTACAAACCCCACTGTTTACGCTAAAAAACACTACTTCCCTCACTACCTACAAGAGGGTATTTTCATGTTTTTCATCACATTATCTACTCACCTTGACGTGATCTGCGTCAAGTTAAAGTCTGTTTTCTAATCATATATTACAGTCTATCGCTAAGCATAATAAAAAAACTTGTTTTGGCATAAGTAAAGAGTAACAGGCCCGCTACAAAGTCGGTGAGGAGATGAATACATGAGCCATTTCTTAAATAAAATGCGCTTTTTTAAGACTAATAAACAATCGTTTTCTAATGAACATGGTGTGACTACTGATGAAAGTCGCGAGTGGGAAGATGGTTATCGTCGTCGTTGGCAACATGATAAAATTGTACGTTCAACCCACGGAGTAAATTGTACTGGTTCATGTAGCTGGAAAATTTATGTCAAGGATGGCTTGGTGACATGGGAAACCCAACAAACTGACTACCCAAGAACTCGCCCAGACTTACCAAACCATGAACCTAGAGGTTGTCCACGTGGGGCAAGTTACTCTTGGTACATCTATAGTGCCAACCGCTTAAAATACCCTAAAGTACGTCAAGCCTTATTAAAACTTTGGCGTGAAGCTAAAACTCAATTTAGCGATCCTGTTGATGCATGGGCTTCAATTGTTAATGACCCAATTAAGGCTAAAAGCTATAAAACGAAGCGCGGTTTAGGCGGCTTTATTCGTTCTGAATGGGACGAAGTGAATGAAATTATTGCTGCATCGAATATTTATACTGCTAAAGAATACGGTCCAGACCGTATTATGGGATTTTCTCCTATTCCAGCCATGAGTATGGTGAGCTACGCCGCAGGTTCTCGTTATCTATCGCTAATCGGTGGTAACTGTTTAAGTTTCTATGATTGGTATTGTGATTTACCCCCGTCTTCACCGCAAATATGGGGTGAACAAACAGATGTACCTGAGTCTGCTGATTGGTATAACTCAAACTACATTATTGCTTGGGGTTCAAACGTACCTCAAACTCGTACACCTGACGCCCACTTCTTTACTGAAGTGCGTTACAAAGGTACTAAAACTGTCGTTATCACATCAGATTATTCTGAATGTTCTAAATTGTCTGACATTTGGTTATCACCAAAGCAGGGAACCGACGCTGCACTTGCGATGGCTTTTGGCCATGTCATTTTAAAAGAATTTCACATTGAAAAACAGAGTGAATATTTTGCTGACTATGTGCGCACTTATACCGATATGCCAATGTTGGTTAAGTTAGATAAAAATGACACTGGCTTAGTCCAAGGTGCATTTTTACGTGCATCTGATTTAGCAGATAATCTTGGCCAAGATAACAACCCTGAATGGAAAACCATTGCAATAGATGAAAACACGGGAGAACTTATTTCTCCAACGGGTTCAATTGGTTACCGATGGGGTGAGAAGGGTAAATGGAACATTGAGCAACGTAACGGCAAAACAGGAGAAAAACATAAGTTTGCATTGAGCTTAAAGCAACAAGCTGACAGCGTAGCCGATGTACAATTTCCTTATTTTGGCAGTAAAGCTCATGATTTAGGCTACTTCCAACACACTGAACATGATGAAATCCAAGTTCGCAAAGTTCCTGTTAAGAACGTTACGATTAAAGATGGCACCAGCGTTTTAGTTGCCAGCGTATTTGATTTAATGATTGCGCACTACGGTGTAGATAATGGTCTTGGCGACGACAATACCGCTAAATCTTATTTAGATAATGTGCCTTATACACCTGGTTGGCAGCAACAAATCACCGGCGTTGATCCTGAAAATGTCATTCAAGTTGCCCGTGAGTTTGCAGATAATGCACATAAAACGAAAGGCCGCAGCATGGTTATTGTGGGTGCCGGCTTAAACCATTGGTACAACATGGATATGAACTACCGTGGTTTAATCAACATGCTCATGATGTGTGGCTGTGTTGGTCAATCAGGTGGCGGTTGGGCGCATTATGTTGGCCAAGAAAAGTTACGCCCTCAGTGCGGTTGGGTACCATTAGCTTTTGGTTCAGATTGGCAAAAACCACCTCGTCAAATGAACGGAACTTCGTTTTTCTATAACCATTCTGATCAATGGCGTTATGAAAAATTAGAAATGACCGAAGTGTTGTCGCCTCTGGCAGATAAGACTAAGTGGACAGCATCAGTACTTGACTACAACACACGTGCTGAACGCATGGGGTGGTTGCCTTCAGCGCCACAATTTAATAAAAACCCACTTGATTTATGTAAAGAAGCGGTTAAAGCGGGTATGTCACCAAAAGATTATACTGTGCAGCAGTTAACTTCAGGTGAAATGCAATTTGCGAGTTTAGATCCTGATAATCCTAAAAACTACCCACACAACATGTTTATTTGGCGTTCAAACCTACTGGGATCTTCAGGTAAAGGCCATGAATACATGTTGCGCCACCTCCTTGGCACTAAGCATGGCCTACAAGGTAAAGACTTAGGCGAAAGTGGTGATAAAAAACCAGAAGATGTGATTTGGCATGATAAAGCACCTGAAGGCAAAGTAGATTTATGGGTGACATTGGATTTCCGTATGTCTACAACTTGCTTGTATTCAGACATCGTTTTACCTACCGCGACTTGGTATGAAAAAGACGATATGAATACATCAGATATGCATCCATTTATTCACCCATTATCTAAGGCGGTTGATCCTGTTTGGGAATCTCGTTCAGATTGGGACATTTTTAAAGGCATCGCTAAAACATTCTCTAACCTTTGTGTAGGGCATTTAGGTTTGGAGCAAGACCTTGTTTCAGTGCCTTTAATGCACGATACACCTGCTGAATTAGCTCAACCAGATGGGGTTAAAATGTGGTGGAAAGGTGAATGTGACCTTATCCCGGGTAAAACAGCGCCAAACTTTATGGTTGTAGAGCGTGATTATCCTAATACCTATAACCGATTTACCTCTCTTGGTCCTTTATTGGAAAGCCAAGGTAATGGAGGTAAAGGCATTAATTGGAATACCGAAAAAGAAGTGGCATTCCTTGGTGAGCTCAACTATCTGCACACTACTGAAGGCCCTCAAAAAGGTAGACCAAAAATTGAATCATCTATTGATGCCGCTGAAGTGATTTTAAGTTTAGCGCCTGAAACTAATGGTCAAGTAGCGGTTAAAGCATGGGCTGCTTTAGGTGAATTTACTGGTCTAGATCACACCCATTTAGCTAAGCCTAAAGAAGAAGAGAAAATTCGCTTTCGCGATATTCAAGCGCAACCACGCAAAATTATTAGCTCACCGACTTGGTCTGGGTTAGAAGACGAGCATGTTTCTTATAACGCGGGTTATACCAACGTACACGAGTATATTCCTTGGCGTACTGTAACGGGGCGTCAACAATTCTACCAAGATCATCAATGGATGCGCGATTTTGGCGAGACATTAGTGAGTTACAAACCACCTGTTAACTTAAAAACGACTCAACCTATTATAGGCAAAAAACCAAATGGTAATAAAGAGTTGGTGTTGAACTGGATCACTCCGCATCAAAAATGGGGTATTCATTCAACCTATTCAGACAACCTACTCATGCTTACGTTAAGTCGTGGTGGTCCGATTGTGTGGTTAAGCGAAATCGACGCCAAAGATGCAGGCATTAAAGATAACGATTGGATTGAAGTCTTTAACGTAAACGGTGCAATAGCGTGTCGTGCGGTTGTATCACAACGTGTACCACAAGGGATGAGCATGATGTATCACGCTCAAGAGCGAATTGTTAACACCCCAGGTGCTGAAACAACAGGAACTCGTGGTGGTATCCATAACTCAGTCACTCGAGCTGTGATGAAACCAACCCATATGATCGGTGGTTATGCACAGCAATCATACGGTTTTAACTATTACGGTACCGTAGGTTGTAACCGAGATGAGTTCGTGATTGTTCGTAAAATGGACAATGTTGACTGGTTAGACGCAGAGTAAGTCGAGGATAAAAATATGAAAGTACGTGCACAAATTGGCATGGTGTTAAACCTAGATAAATGTATCGGCTGCCACACTTGCTCTATTACTTGTAAAAACGTTTGGACTAGCCGCGAGGGTGTGGAATATGCCTGGTTCAATAACGTAGAAACCAAACCGGGTATTGGTTATCCAAAAGAATGGGAAAACCAAGATAAATATAATGGTGGATGGAAGCGCAATAAAAATGGCTCTCTAGAGCCTCGTCAAGGTAATCGCCGTAGATTATTAGCTAATATTTTTGCTAATCCAGATTTACCTGAAATAGATGATTATTACGAACCATTCGATTTTGATTATCAACATTTACACAATGCACCAGATAGCAAGCATCAGCCAGTGGCTCGTCCTCGTTCGTTGATTACCGGTCAACGTATGGAGAAAATTAACTGGGGGCCAAACTGGGAAGAAATTCTTGGTACAGAGTTCTCTGAGCGTAAAAAAGATAAAAACTTTGATGAAGTTGTGCAAAAAGACATCTATGGTCAGTTTGAAAAAACATTCATGATGTATTTGCCACGCTTATGCGAACATTGTATCAACCCTGCTTGTGTTGCGAGTTGTCCATCGGGCGCTATCTATAAACGTGAAGAAGATGGCATTGTGCTGATTGACCAAGACAAGTGTCGTGGCTGGCGTATGTGTGTATCGGGTTGTCCATACAAAAAGATCTATTACAACTGGAAATCAGGTAAATCAGAGAAATGTATTTTCTGTTTCCCACGTATCGAAGCTGGGCAACCAACAGTATGTGCAGAAACCTGTGTGGGTCGAATTCGCTACCTAGGCGTGCTTTTATATGATGCTGACAGAGTCGAAGAAGTCGCAAGCGTACCTAATGAGCATGACTTGTATCCCGCTCAATTAAGTATGTTCCTTGACCCAAGTGACCCAGAAGTTATTGCAGCTGCTAGAGCGGAAGGGATCCCTGATAGTTGGTTAGAGTCAGCTCGTCAGTCACCAGTATACAAAATGGCTGTTGACTGGAAAGTGGCACTACCATTACACCCTGAATATCGCACTTTACCAATGGTGTGGTATGTGCCGCCTCTATCACCAATACAAACTGCCGTAAAAGCAGGTCATATTGGCATGAATGGTGTTATTCCTGATTTGAAATCTCAGCGAATTCCAATGCGCTATTTGGCTAACTTATTAACAGCTGGTGACGAACGCCCTGTTATTCATGCGCTTGAAAGAATGATTGCAATGCGCGCCTTTAAACGTGCTCAGCAAGTTGAGGGTGTTGAAGATTTAGCCGTGCTTAAGCAAGTTGGTTTAACGGTAAACCAAGTTGAAGAAATGTATCGCTATATGGCGATTGCAAATTACGAAGATCGCTTCGTCATTCCAACCAGCCATAAAGCCTATGCTGCCAATGCTTATGACATGAAGAGCGGCTGTGGATTTAGCTTTGGTAACGGTTGTAGTGACGGTGGAAATAGCGTGAATTTGTTTGGTAACAAAAAGCAAACTGTTCGCCAGATTATCCCTGTTGAGATCAAATAAGGAGTAAAACATGCAAGTATTGAGTGTGATATCTCATCTGCTGGATTACCCCAAGCAGGAGATGATTGATGCGTGTGATGAACTCATTGAAGTGGTACAAAATAGTCCATTGAATGAGCAACATCAAGCAGCTGTAGTCGGATTTATTGAACACCGTTTTGCAGGTGATTTAATGGACTGGCAAGCAGAGTATGATGGCCTATTTGAGCGTGGTCGTGCTCTTGGTTTGTGGTTATTTGAACACTTGCACGGCGAAAGCCGGGATCGTGGTCAAGCGATGGTTGATTTGGTTAGCCAATACAAACAAGCAGGATTAGAACTCGATAAAAAAGAATTGCCGGATTATATCCCACTATTTCTTGAGTTTTTATCAAGCCAAGGTGATGAAAATGCTAGGGCGGGAATACAAGAAGTAGAGCATATTCTTGCACTTCTATTTTGTCGCCTAGAGAAACGTCAGAGTGATTACGCGGTGTTGCTTGATGCGTTACTTCATATAGCGCAAAACCAGGTCGACTTGGCTCCAATTCGAGCCCAACTCGTTAATGAAAAGCGTGATGATACTAAGCAGGCGATTGATAAAGAATGGGAAGAAGAAGCGGTTACCTTTGGTGCCCCTGATGCAGAAAACTGCCCAAGCTCTGTTAATCGTCCGAGTGAAAGTCAACGCAAAGATCAGTTTGTGCCAGTCACCTGGACTGGTTTTGATAAACGTGCCAGTTAGGAGTAAACCATGAGTTATTTAAACACGCTGTTTTTTGGCATTTACCCTTATATTGCCTTCGCTATTTTTATTGTAGGCTCTATCGTACGTTACGATAGAGAGCAGTATACGTGGAAAACAGGTTCAAGCCAGCTACTTGAAAGTAAAGACCTTAAAAGAGGAAGTCGAGCTTTTCATATTGGAATTATCGCGATTTTACTTGGTCACTTTGTTGGTTTGCTTACTCCAGCGGAGGTATGGCACTTGTTTGGCATTGAAGCCAGTGACAAACAATTAATCGCGATAACGGCTGGTGGAATATTTGGTTTAATTTGTTTATATGGATTAACCATTTTAATCAAACGTCGCTTAAACAACCCGAGAATAAAAGCAACAAGCAGTAACATGGACATTGCCATTTTGATGGTGCTCTATGTCCAGCTTGTACTCGGATTAATAACTATCATAGTGTCTTTGGGGCATCTTGATGGTTCAGAAATGTTATTGCTGATGAGCTGGGCTCAAAATGTGGTGACATTTGATATTTCTGAAGCGACAGCATCGATTGCCGATGTGAATATTATCTTCAAACTGCATATATTTCTTGGTATGAGTTTGTTTGTATTATTTCCGTTTAGTCGTCTAGTTCACATTGCCAGTGTTCCAGTTCAATACTTAAGCAGAAACTACCAAGTTGTTCGTGTGAAACGTTAATGATAGTGATGTCCTGGGCTTAGCTCAGGGCATTTTTCATTTCCATTGAGGGTACCTTATGATAAGCGTTAATCAAGAGTCTATCTCTGAACAAGCCGTATTGAATGAAATGCAATACCATCCAGCAGACAATCATAGAGCAGCTATGGTAAGTGCTGCTCAAAGTTTAATTATTGGTAAATTGCTATTACAACGTGCAGACGAACTCAATTTGACCAATAACATTGATGCAACAACATTTGCAGATGAAAAAACTTACCAAGATGCCGTTTTAGAGCAACTTATTAATCAAGATATTAAAATACCACAAGCCACATCGGCAGAGTGCCAACAGTATTACCAAGCCAATTTATCAAAATTTACGACATCACCATTGGTAGCAGCAAGACACATTTTATTACCAGCCCCAGTAGAAGATATCAATACCAGATTAGAGGCCAAAGCATTAGCTGACGAAATTATTAAGCAGCTAAAACAGGGGGAAAGCTTCAGCGTTTTAGCTTCAGCACATTCTAAATGTGACTCTTCCAAGCATGGAGGTGTATTGGGGCAATTGAGTAAAGGTCAAACCGTTGCAGAATTTGAACGACAAGTTTTTGCTGCAAGTGAAGGGTTAATGACTCATGCAGTAGAATCACGTTATGGATACCATGTGGTATTTATTGACATGAAAATTGCCGGTAATCAATTACCTTATGATTTAGTTAAGCAACGTATCACGACTTATTTAAATGAAAAAGTAAAACGTAAAGCAATAGCACAATACATTAGACACCTAATAAGCCAGGCTAATATTGATGGATTTGAATTTGATGTTGATGCCAGTCCATTAATGCAATAGTTACAGTAGTTAAACAATTAGAGAAGTTAAACACTGTCTTTGTAGATAAAACAATAAAAATAAGGGGAACCCATGTCTCGTGTAATATTTGATTGGAAAGATCCATTACAGTTCGATAGTTTGTTAACTGGCGAAGAACGCATGATCCGAGATATGACTCATGAATTCGCACAAGAAAAATTAATGACTCGAGTATTAATGGCAAATCGAAAAGAACATTTTGATCGCGAGATCATTAATGAACTTGGTGCACTTGGTTTATTAGGTTCAACGTTGCCGGAGCAATACGGCGGCTCAGACGCTAATTATGTGAGTTATGGATTAGTTGCCCGTGAAATCGAACGCGTGGACAGTGGATACCGTTCAGCCATGAGCGTGCAGTCATCTTTAGTGATGCATCCGATTTATGCCTATGGCAGCGAAGCACAGCGGATGAAATATTTGCCAAAATTAGCCAGTGGTGAATGGGTTGGATGCTTTGGATTAACAGAGCCAGATGTTGGCTCAGACCCTGGTGGCATGAAAACACGAGCGACTAAAACCCAAGAGGGTTATGTCCTAACTGGCGCTAAAATGTGGATCACCAATTCACCAATTGCCGACGTGTTTGTGGTGTGGGCCAAATTAGACGGCGAGATCCGAGGATTCATACTAGAAAAAGGCATGAAAGGGTTAAGCGCCCCCAAAATTGAAGGTAAATTCTCACTGCGTGCTTCTATCACAGGTGAAATTGTGATGGATAACGTTGAAGTGGGTGAAGATGCATTGCTGCCTAATGTGTCTGGCTTAAAAGGGCCTTTTGGTTGCCTTAATAAAGCCCGATACGGTATCGCTTGGGGTGCATTGGGTGCCGCTGAGTTTTGTTGGCACGCGGCGCGTCAATACAGCCTAGATAGAATTCAATTTAATCGCCCATTAGCGGCAACTCAACTTATCCAAAAAAAGCTTGCTGATATGCAAACCGATATCACCATGGGGTTATTTGCTTGCTTACAAGCGGGTCGGTTGATGGATAACGATACTTTGCCCGTTGAAGCTATTTCGATGATCAAGCGTAATTCCTGTGGTAAGGCGTTAGACATAGCCCGCATGTCTCGTGATATGCACGGTGGCAATGGCATTAGCGATGAGTTTCATGTTATTCGCCATGTCATGAACCTTGAAGCGGTCAATACCTACGAAGGCACTCATGATATTCATGCGCTGATTTTAGGTCGGGCGCAAACGGGCATTCAAGCCTTTGGCTAACCCGAGGTTATGCTAAGTAGATTGTGAGCTGAATATTAACTTAGTTTCAAATGGATAATGACTGACGCGTATCTCATATTCGTCAGTCAGTGTGCCGCAAAGCTTCAACCTATGTGTCAGGCCAACATGTACATCAGACCAACATATGCACAGGTCAACGTATGAAGAGGTCAAGTAAATAGCAGTTCTATTTTAAGCATCACGCTAAGTATCAGAACTAGAGTCACTAAAAAATCAAATCAAGTAAGACTTAGCCAAATATAAAGTTGCAATGTCCTTTGGGTTTTCTCAAGAGGCGAATTTTTGCTAGCTAAAATTGTTAATTCAGCCAAGTAATAACATGAATTAGCTGTGGTTAAGCCCGTGTGTGACACAGCAAATTATGTGGGATTACAGCAATGGAAGACAGAGCAATAGCATTAGAGCGGCAGTTTATTGAGCGCGTATTAGTTGAGGATTTTGAAGATATAGGCGAAGGCTGGGATCACACCGAGCTGGGGTTAAGTGATGCCGATTTTCTTGGGTTATTCGAGTCGCAGCTAAAAAGTCGTTTACTGGATTTAGAGTCGCGCCGCATGCGTGCTCGTAATCAAGGTTTTTATACTATTGGTAGCTCAGGACACGAAGGTAATGCGGCCTATGCATTAGCAACGCGGCCTACAGACATGGCGTTTCTGCATTATCGCAGCGCCGCTTTCATGATAGAGCGTGGCAGGCGAGTTGCTGGTGAAACCCAGCTTTGGGACATGTTATTGTCTTTTTCTGCCTCAAGTGACGATCCTATTTCTGGTGGACGCCATAAAGTGCTGGGCAGTAAACGCTTATTTATTCCGCCGCAAACGTCAACCATTGCGTCACATCTACCAAAGGCCATTGGTGCTGCATTTAGTATTCCACTTACCGCGCGATTATCGGTAGCTGCCAATATGCCCGCAGACAGTATCATCGTGTGTAATTTTGGTGACGCCTCATCGAATCATGCCAGCGCCCAAACTGCGATCAACTCAGCCTGTTGGACAGCGTATCAGCAAATTCCGTTGCCAATAATGTTTGTGTGCGAAGACAACGGTATTGGTATTTCAACTCGTACTCCCAAAGGCTGGATAACAGCCAATTTTAGCCAGCGTGCAGGGCTTAAATATTTTTATTGCGACGGCCGTGATGTATTGGATACCTATCGAGTCAGTAAGCTTGCGGCAGACTATGCCCGTAAACATAAAAAACCAGTGTTTTTACATGTGCGAACGGTGCGATTAATGGGCCATGCTGGCAGTGACGCCGAAATAGCCTATTTAAGTAAAGACTATATTTTACAAAATGAAGCCCAGGATCCTTTGCTGGTTACCGCACAACAAATAATTGAAGCCAAGCTTTTAACCTCAGGCCAAGTGATTGAATTATATCAAGATCTTAAAGCAAGGATAAGTGCGATTGCCATGCAAGTGGTCAACAAGCCAAAACTGCAAACGGCCGCACAAGCTATGGCTAGTATTATTCCGCCAAAATTAGTGAAATCAACGTTAGCCCAAACGAGTCAATTCACTGACGATACATTCAATCAATTAATTAGCGCCGACAAACTATCGTTAGATAAGCCAGTGCACATGGGTAAACTCATTAATCTCACCTTAACGGAGCTGATGGGCCGTAACGACAATATTGTGGTCTGCGGTGAAGATGTGGGTAAAAAAGGTGGGGTATATCATGTTACTTCTCGCTTAATTGAACGCTTTGGTCCTAATCGTGTGATCAACACCTTGCTAGATGAAACCGCAATTTTAGGCTTGGCGATCGGCATGGCGCACAACGGTATTTTGCCGATCCCTGAGATCCAATTTCTGGCATACGTACATAATGCAGAAGATCAAATTCGCGGTGAAGCCGCAACGTTATCGTTTTTCTCTAATGGTCAATTCACTAATCCCATGGTCATCCGCATAGCGGGACTTGGTTATCAAAAAGGCTTCGGTGGTCATTTTCATAATGATAATTCATTTACCGTATTTCGGGATATTCCGGGGCTTATTTTGGCGTGTCCATCTAATGGTGAAGACGCGATGGCTATGCTGCGCGAATGTGTGCGTTTAGCTCAGGAAGAGCAACGTGTCGTAGTATTTCTTGAGCCTATAGCCCTTTACATGACCCGTGATTTACACGAGGTAGGTGATAACTTATGGGCTGGACAATATGTACCACAAGCCAAAGCTTTGCCGCTTGCTTATGGTGAATTAGGCCAGTTTGGCGAGGGTAAAGACCTCTGCATTATTAGCTATGGCAATGGTTATTATTTAAGTCGCCAAGCAGAAAAAATATTGGCCGAGCAGGGTATTGCGGTTACGGTTATCGACCTACGTTACCTCGCGCCACTCAATGAAACAGCAATCGCCGAAAAAGCTCGCCATTGCCGTCATATATTGATTGTCGATGAGTGCCGTCGAAGTGGCTCGGTGAGCGAAGCGATTGTAACCAGTCTGCATGAACAACTTGGTTCGTTATGCCCGGTAGTGGCAAGAATAACAGCTGAGGATTGTTATATTCCGTTAGCGGATGCTGCAACCCTTCCGTTACCGATACGAGATACCATCGTTGACACAGCTTTAGCCTTAGTTAAAAACATGCCTGTTGAGCAATCAGTTAATCAAGCATTAATTAACAGTATGGTGCAACAACAGGAGATACCAGCATGAACCAAAATCAAATAAATGCTCATAAACCTAAACAAAGAGTGTTAGTTGTTGCCCCTGGTAGAGGCTGCTATAACAAAGATGAGCTGGGTTATTTACAACGTAATCATGCTGACAAACAGGAATTTATTGCCCATATCGATGCTTATCGGCATAAGCAAAACCAAATGAGTATTGCCGCACTTGATAGTGAAACTAAATATTCATTCAAGCAGCATACTTCGGGCGAAAATGCCTCAGCGCTAATTTATGCGTGTTCAATGAGTGACTTTATCGACATCGACTGTGAGAAATATGAAATAGTTGCCGTAACAGGCAATTCGATGGGGTGGTATATCGCCCTAGCGATGGCGGGCGCATTAGATCCCGATGGCGCTATTCAAGTTATTAATACTATGGGCTCTATGATGGCCAATGGCTTAATTGGTGGGCAGCTTATCTATCCTGAAATGGATGAGCTTTGGCGACTGGACAATGTCAAAATTCAGCATATTGATAGCCTAGTTGAACAAATTAATAATGAAGAGGATTGTCAGCTTTATACATCAATTTTCCTTGGTGGTTATCGAGTGTTAGCGGGAAACGAAGCCGGACTTAAACGTGCGGAATCGTTATTCCCTAATATTGACGATAGATACCCAATGCGCCTGTATAACCATGGCGCATTTCATTCTCCTTTAATGGCGGATATTTCAGCGCGAGGTAAGGCTGCATTAACTGCCGAGTTATTTCAGCATCCCAAAATCCCAATGATAGATGGCGAAGGACGTATTTGGACACAATACAGCACAGATACCAATAAATTACATGAATACACCTTAGGGCATCAGGTATTAGCTCCATATGATTTTACCAAAGCGATAGCCGTAGGAATAAAAGAGTTTGCTCCAGACAAAGTTATCGTACTAGGCCCTGGCAATACCTTAGGCGGGCCAATGGCTCAGTCAATTATAAATACACAAGGTTATGGTTGGACTAATAAAACGGACTTTATCAATACACAAGAAAAAACTCCCAAACTATTAGCAATGGGACATCAGGTACAAAGAAAGATCGTTAGCCAACATAGCTAACGTAACGTTAATTTTTAGTATATGAAAAGTCTTAGCTGATAAATTGATTAAGTATTCATATAGGATTGCTTATCGCTTAACTAATTGAAAATATGAGGAGAGTTGTGATGATGAAATACAGCTTTATACTTTTACATTTCTCTTGTATGACTTACTGTAATACGAGAATAAACGACGGCGAGGATAATGAAAGCAGTAAAAATGAAGAATAAATAATATGAAGTAAATTAACTCCAGGGCTACCGAATGAATGATGATGGCTTAACAACTGCGTCCATGCAGTTGATATTCGATTAATAAACTTCCACTGATTGAGCGAAAAGTATTCGCGATCTCACCCTGAAATTAACTCTACCTAAATGTACTAGTGTGATTACCAAGGGAGACTGTCGGTCTAATTACCGAGCGACTTTGTCGTAAATAGAATAACAGCCAGTTGCTAAACTGGCTATGATTCACGCTGACTTTTTTAAAGACTGTGATTTATCAACCCTCAACGCAGTAGTATTCATATTGTTTCTTAGCCATACACTACGCACACCGTTAGGGCTAATATCAATACCAAGCGCTTCTGTCAGCTTCATAGCGACTTTCTGCTGACCAAGGTGGGGATGTTCGATTGAGAATTGAACAACCGCCTTTTCGATTGCCATATTTACACAGTTTTTATGCCGTATATTTGGCGTTTCTTGCCGTTTTAATGCATCAACACCGCCTTGTTTAACCAATTTCAGGTGACGATAAATAGTGTCACGGGAGACACCACTTTGGCGTGATGCCTCACTCACATTGCCCAGTTTCTCAACCAAGGCTAGCACCTCTAACTTCTTCTGTACTGTCAAGTCTTCTGTCGCGAGTTTACTCGGCTCATTGACCTCTGAGACCTTGAGTCTCCGTCCAGCGAAGTGAGCAGTAAAGTCTTTCTTGTTGGTTTTTCTGATTTCGATTTTTTGGTTGGCAATTGAATGCTTGAGCGGTGAATCAATCAAGTAAAACTTATTGCCATAGCTGAATGTATGGTCATTTCGTATTTTTCTATGCTCTTTAATCACACAGATATCATCAAGGTTGGTGTGCTTGTTCAGTGCTGTGAACTCTGATGCTTGATGTTTTGATTTCACTTGGATTTTACTTTGCCAAAATTGCGGGATAAACACATGCTTGAGGTAAGCATTGGCACTTGTTAAATCTCTGATATTATTCAATCTCAGCTCAGGCACCAATCGGTCTTGGAAGGTATCAAATGCTCGTTCAACGCGCCCTTTACCTTGCGGAGAGTTAGCAAAGATAATTTCAATACCTAGCTCCTCACAAGCCCGTTGCATTTGTGAGAAATTACAGCGTTTTGGGCCACCAAAGATGCCAGCTCTATCAACGTAAAGTGTTTTGAATACCCCCTTTCTTTCAATGCAATCCCGCATAACCTTTAAGCACCCGGCAGTGGTTTCAGAAGGGAAAAATTCTGCATAAACTTCACTAGTTGCATCATCAATCATGGCAATTAAGCAATGTTTTTTATCACCAAACCAACGGTGTGGGCTACCATCCATTTGCATCATTAAGCCAGGCGCTTCCATACGCTCTCTGCGTTTACGGATTTTACCTCGTCTACGTTTAGCACGTTTTACATGGTGAATATCATGCGCCCAACCTCGCAGCGTTTCACGTTTTACACTAATGTTTTCATTTGCTTCTAACTGCTCAGCTAAGTGAAGCAAATTCAAATCAAAATACTTTTCTTTGATTAATACCTGTACTGCTTTTTTAATTGAAGTGGGCGTTTTATTCGGTGGTGACTTACCACTATTACCATGCACGGCGAATTGAATACCGACTTCTTGATAACGCTTAACGTAACGTTCAATGGTTCGTCGAGATTTACTGAGTAACTTAGCTGCATTGCCAATTGTTATCCGGCCTTCAACCACTTTAGCAATAATATCAACGGTGAGTTGAGCTTTAGAGTCCATCACAATCATCCTCAACACCCCCTTAGCATTAAAAAGAAATAACACTAACAGAGATGTATAAAATAGACCGACAGTTTCCCTTGGTAATTAGCGACTACGACAGAATCGCTTGGTAATTAAGATACGACAAAGTCGCTTGGTGTTAACACTACCTAAATGTACTAGCTCAGACTTGATCTAACAGTTACCCATTTTAACTAGTGTCTGTCAGCTTAGATTTGAGCTAAGTTTTTTCGGCACAAATCTGTTTTCCATAGGGTAATGTTCCAAGCGGAGTTCTTCCGCAACACATTTTACCTTGATGAGTTCGGTTATTGACATGGCTAATTAATGAACACTCATGCGGTTGCCCTGATTATTTTCACCCATCAGAGATCTATTCCTTTAAAGTTAACCTTTACCAAATACCAAATAACACATACTCACTTGTGGATATGATATCAGTAACACCAATAGTTCAGCAATATAACAAAATAATAATATTGAGTAGCTGGTTTTTAAGGCTAAAGTAATGCTTTTGAATTAAATGACATACATCAACTTTTTTATTATTTAGTCAGCCAGAATACCTTATCACTGCATGATTGGAGTTCAATATGGCTACTGAAAAATTTAACCTTTTTGCTTTCAAAGACAAGATGAAAATTTTGCATCTTAGTTGGATGGCGTTTTTTATAACCTTTTTTGTTTGGTTTAACTTCGCCCCCATGTTAATGGCAGTAAAAGAGTCGCTTGGACTAACTACGGATCAAATTAAAACGTTATTAATTTTGAATGTTGCCTTAACAATCCCCGCACGCGTGATTATTGGGATGTTAACGGATAAATATGGCCCCAAAATTGTTTATTCTGCCTTACTGATCTTTTGCTCAATTCCTTGTTTCATGTTTGCGTTAGCTGATGATTTTATCCAAGCCGCAATAGCTAGATTCTTACTAGGTTTTATAGGTGCAGGGTTTGTCATTGGTATTCGGATGGTATCCGAATGGTTTCCGCATAACGAACTGGGAACAGCTGAAGGGATTTATGGAGGTTGGGGGAACTTTGGTTCTGCTGCAGCAGCATTTACTTTACCGTCCATCGCACTGTTATTTGGCGGTGATGATGGTTGGCGTTATGCTATTGGAATTACTGGTATAATTAGTTTTTTATTTGGTTTTATATATTATTTTAATGTCACAAATACACCAAAAGGCTCTACTTATTTCCGTCCTAAAAATTCATCCGCAATGGAGGTTACTTCAGTTGGTGATTTTTATTTATTACTACTAATGAAAATCCCTATGTATGCCGCATTGTCACTACTCACCTGGAAACTATCTCCATATGGCGTAAATCTGCTGAGTCACCTTATCACTTACTTCATTTATAGTGGTTTATTTGTGCTTTATTTATTTGAAGTTTATAAAGCATGGAGCGTTAACAAACATATTTTTAGTGAAAAAGTACCTGAAATACATAGATACAGTTTCAAACAAGTCGCCGTTCTCGATATTCTCTATTTTACGAATTTTGGTTCTGAGCTTGCTGTTGTTTCCATGTTACCGTTGTTTTTTTCAGACACTTTTTCATTGGATCCCGTTTTAGCAGGACTTGTTGCAGGTGCGTATGCATTTATGAACCTGATGTCTCGTCCTGCAGGTGGATTTATTTCGGACAGGTTCGGCAGAAAGTCTACACTATTAATTCTGACAGCTGGATTGGCTGTGGGTTATTTCCTGATGGGCCAAGTAAATAGTGGTTGGCCACTGTGGTTAGCTGTTGTAACTGCGATGGCTTGCTCTTTCTTTGTTCAGTCAGGTGAGGGAGCAGTATTTGCTGTTGTACCATTAATTAAAAGAAGACTTACAGGCCAAATCGCGGGTATGACGGGTGCTTATGGGAATGTTGGAGCTGTAACCTTTTTGACCGTATTATCTTTTGTTGATTATAAATCATTCTTTTTAATTATCTCAGCGACTGCTTTAGTTGGTTTTTTTGCGCTATTTTTTATGGAAGAACCTCGCGGCCAAATCGCTGAAATCAAGGAGGATGGAACAGTAGAATTAATCAATGTTTCGCATAAAGGTTAATTTTGATAAGCCACGAGTACTATGGTGTTGGTAACGTCTAGCGAACCACACCTCGCATCGTTAATCTGACTATTTGAAAATGCCTGCTCAATGATAAATTTGGAGCAGTTGATGAAAACATACAGAACAGCGGCACAGTGGCTCGAATTACTTCAGCAGCGCAGCAATTTCAAAGGCACTAATATTGAATTCTGCCAGCAACATAATGTCTCGATTGCCACTTATTATAAACAGCGCGCTTTACTGGTTAAGCAACAGCTAAGCGTGCCAGAGCAAACGTCTAACGCCACTCAATCACGCTTTATACAACTAAAACAAACAACGACTGTAATCTGCGCGCATTAAACAGCATTCCGTGCTGTTTAATGCGCGAACCGGCCAACTCACTCTTCCATAGGATTTAGCAACAACGGATATCGAAACCATCATTAAGGGGCTAATGACATGAAGATGTTTGTTGATGTGCCTTCCGTCTATTTATGGTAAGCGCTCAATGAACCGGTGAAGCTTATTCTGCTTCACCTAAATCAACATTCCACGGCAGCAAATCAGACAGTTCATCTGATGGTGCACGCTTGGGTAATTCCGTAAAGAGATGACGGAAATAGTAGTAGGGATTCAAATCATTGGCACGGCAGGTCATCACCAGGCTGTATAAATTCGCACTGGCTTTAGCCCCACCCACCGACGTCGAGAACATCCAATTTTTTCGCCCTGTGGTAAACGGCCGGATATCCCGCTCTGTGACATTATTATCAATACTGATATCCCCATCTCCAAGATAGGTCAGTAATTTGGGCCATTGATTTAAGGTGTAACTAATGGCTTTACCTAATGCCCCTTTAGGTAAAACATGTTGGCTGTTTAGCCAATTGTAAAATTCATTGAGGATAGGTTCTGCTTGTTGCTTTCTCAGCTGTTGACGCGCTTGGGACGTTAAGTTTTTTGCCTGTTTTTCTATGCCGTAAAGTTTGGCTATGTAACTCAGTGCTTTTTCGGGTTTACCTGCTTTTTTGGATGGAGATGCTTTTTGTGCATCGGTAAATTTACGTCTAGCATGTGCCATACAAGCGGCTTGAGTAACCAGCTCAAGCGTATTGTAAGCACTGTAGCCATCGGTCAGGAGATAGCCTGAGTATCCCGTTAGGAAATCCTTTACACAGGCGGCAGCACGACTCGGTTGATAGTCATAAATAACCGCAGGGTTTTCTGCAAATTCACCACTGCGGTAAACCCACATGTACGACTTAGTTTCAGCCTTTCTGTCTTCTTCTCGAAGGACTTGTACCGTTGTTTCATCGGCACAAATGAGTTTTTCGCTCAGGAGCTTATCCTTCATTGCATCGATAATGACTTGGACTTTATCACCTAGCTGTACACACCAATTTGCGAGCGTGGCTCTGCTGATATCAATTCCTGAGCGATTTAAAATATCAACCTGGCGATACAGTGGTAATGCATCCACGTATTTAGCGGTGACAATAGCGGCAAACGTTTCAGCACAGCCCATGCTTTTAGGCAGCATGCTCGCAGGCTTAGGGGCGGTAATGACTTTATTGCTTACGTGTGTTCTTTCACATTGACGACACGTGTATTTGGTACGCTCATAACGGATAACGCTGACTTTCTGTGGAATGATTTTGAGCTCTTCGCTGACTTCTTTACCGCATTCATGAAGGGGTGTTTGGCAACATTCACAACAACTGTTGCAAGAGTTTGAATAATTGTCGAAAAAATGCAGACAATAAACGCTCAAGATAAATAGTTTGGTATGTGACAGCACTGATGTAGTGTAGAGTGGCCCATTTGTTGTGCAATCCATTCTGGCGACTCACCTGCAGCTAACCATAGGGTTGCCGCTGTGTGTCGAGTCTCATAAGGGCGGCGATAGGGCAGTCCAATCGCTTTTAAGGCAGGCTTGTTAATTTGCGTTGTAAATTAAGGTTTTTTTTAAAAGCACACAGATATTTACTAAATGCTGGCTATGCTGAGATAAGTGGTATATTTTAAACTTGTTTTGCGAGAAAGGAGCTTTTAGTGTCTGATAATAACCACCTGCCCAAGCGTCACCCCCTTGCTCAGCAAACTGCGGCTGCTGCTGATATATCTGCACGATTGAATCGCTCACGTAAACAAGCGGGTTTATTGTCACTGTCGGCTAAAAATCTCTCTGTACTTGCGGTAAGGATTGGCCAGCAAGCAGCTGGTTTAAAAGTACTTTCACTGTTTTATGATGAGTTTGCACAGAGTGCGATAGTGATTTCTAACGAGATTAACCGCCTAGTGGCACGTATTGCCCTGGATTCTGTGTCACGCTGGCGCCGTGAAATGTTTAGCAACAAAGTGACCCAGGTGCTGGAGTCTGATCCACTGTATTCCACCGCGTTATTGATGGCTAAAAAACAGCACGTGGTGACCTGTTGTGATGAGTTTAGATTGAATACACAGCAATACTGTCGCCAGCTAGATATGCAACTCGAAGAGTTATTCAAGTTTATGCAAAGCATGCAAGTAATAGCGGTGAATGCGCGCATTGAAGCGGGGAGTATTCCTGAGTATCAGCGGCAGATGGACGGATTGTCAGAGAAAATTGATCAAAGCACTGCGGTGATCTTAGAGGATGTACATATTTGCAAAAGCTTAATTAAGGAAATTTTATAAATATGAAGATTGTCGATCTGTTTCAAAGGCAGCAACATCACCGTTGGATAATGTTAGGGCGAGATGCATGTAAACCCGATAATATTATCGATACAAATCAGTATTTAATTTGTCACCATGGACAAGCGATATTACTCGATCCAGGTGGTATCGAGCTGTTTGCCCCTATGCTAGAAGCCTTAGTGAAAATTATGCCCTTAGAAGATATTCATTATCTTTTTGCTTCCCATCAAGACCCTGACATTATCTCCTCACTTGGCTTATGGGACCAAGTGTTAGAAGACGCCAAACTCTATAGCCCATGGCTATGGGAAGGATTTATCCGTCATTTTGGGATGGAGCGTACCGAATTTGTGCCGATTGCTGATACAGGCGGCGAGCTAGACCTGCTTGGCCTAAAGCTGCAATTTATCCCTGCACATTACCTACATTCATCGGGAAATATGAATGTGTATGATCCCGTCGCTAAAATTCTATTCAGTGGCGATATTGGCGCGGCACTAGAGCCGGTGGATAGTCCATTATTTGTCGAAGATTTTGATAGTCACATCAGTAAAATGCAGTATTTTCATCAACGTTGGATGTCCTCTGAAACTGCCAAAATGGATTGGATAAAACGGGTGCGGCAACTAGATATTGAGATGCTGTGCCCGCAGCATGGGCGAATTTTTCGGGGTGCTTATGTACAGCGCTTTTTAGATTGGTTTGAAGCGCTACCGGTGGGGATTGCCATTACGGTGAAATAGTGGCTGTCTGGGTCGAACTTATCACAAAAATTGATCCATAAATCAGGCCAGCCATTTTAAACAAGAACATTATGCACTTTCGATTAGCATTCAAGTGACTAAAAGTCACTTCGGAGCTAAAAAGCGAGCGAAGTATGGCTTCAAAGGGTGATGACTGACTCAATTAACCTATTTGGCTGAAAAACGGTGATTTTTAGTAAAAAAATCCCATCCCATTATCTTGTTGGCGGTCTTGTAAGGAAGGGTCAATGAAGCTGGCCTGAAATCAGCCAACGTTGAGATGCTGACAGCATTTAGCAAAATGTCGTCGCTTTCCTAAGTGTTCGCAGAAATCAGTCAGTTCTTGCAGCGTACGACTGGGCCATGTAATAGCTTACCAAAGTCGGTGGTAAGCTTAAGCCAATTGTCTTGGGATATATTTAACCTAGTCAACCTGAGTTCGGTTTAACAAGCCATAACTGCAATAGCATTAAACTCTGCGTTAGTGATGTTCAGTTGTGGCTTATTGTCTTTCAATTGATAGGCGATAAGTCCCGTAATCATATTGAGCATAAAACCATGCACACTGCGGTGTCTGGTGTGGTGTGAGTTATTTTTTAACTGGTCGTTGATGGTTTCTAAGATAAAACGTCTCGACAACATCGCTCTATCCCTCAAAATCACCGCCTTCGCTTTCATATTCTTACTCACGTTCGTCACCCACTTCACGCCTTTCTCTAGCAATTCACAGGACAGCGTTTTACTGATATACCCTTTATCTGCATAGAGTTTATCCATGTCACTGTACATCATCTCATCCTCAGGCTTTGTGTCGTGTTAGCTGGAATTGAAGTATGTAACACTTTTTAAAAAAAGGTCAGATGGTAAACGCAGAAAATATGAGCCCTTGGAGCAATTTTATTCATTAGCGGCCTAATTGTATCTGAGATATCTTGCGCGTCTCAAACCATAGCGGTAAGAATTCACTTTGCGATAGAACCTCTTATCAGCATAACAACTACTGGCCTGTTTTTGTCGTTTGTTATCATCTACTCCGAATTTATCATTGAGCGGGTATTTTCAGGTAATCAGATTGTCGATGCTGGTTGTGTTTTACTAGATTCTTACAAAATAGTGGTCGATTTAGACATTTATATTTTGTGCCTAACTTGTGCCCATTATAAATTGATTCAAAGCGAACATTAGCTAAAGCTAGGTGTTGGTTTTTATAAAAAATTGAGATAAAAGAATGGCATAGATGTATAGGTGGGATTTAGATATTGATTGATTTTTATATAATAACGTCTTGACATGGTAGGGGTCGGTGGTTCGAATCTTGGCAATTATGCTGATGATGTAGATACCTTTTATAAGTCTGTTGCTGGCATTTCCGAAAAAGCTTTGGCTGTGAATATTGACCCGAGTTCAAACGCAACAATGAAGGCGATAGCACAAGCTAACGCTAAGGGTAAATTTTTTGAATCATTTTTATCATTGCGCCCTGGTGAGTTAGCACAAACTCTGGTTGGCTCACACCTGACTAATGTTACTAATGGCACCTGTCCACAACCTGAAAGAGACGGTGAAAAAACGTGTTTGACTCCTTTGCGGCCTAAAGGCGCATTAGCTTATATAAATTTGTTTCTCGATCTCGAAAACATCCATAGCACGCAAGATTTTAGTTTCAAATATTATAAGTGTGATGGAAGCCCCGGATGTACTTCAACCACTGAAACGCAAGTCTCTGTTCCTCGCTTACTGCCTAAATTACGCGCTGACATTACCGAGCTATGGGATACGATTGTTAAAGGCAATGTGGAATTAACTCAAAATCAAAAGTTATTAAGCTATTTTATGGGTAACGATATGACTATCACCATGAAAAAGTTGGGATATTCCTCGAATACGCGTGATCAATATGTAAAGTTAAAATCGCTCATGATGACTCGCGTTATGATGGATTATCTCGAAGATGACTTTGTTACACAGACTCGAAATTCACTTACAGCTTTGAGAGCTGCCAACCAGTTAAGTGAAATCCCTGAGCTTGGTATCAATGAAGTGCTTAAAAACGTAGATGACTTTCACAAGCATTATGAAAACTTAGTATCGACTCAGTTAACCAAAGAATTAGATAACATTCATAAAGAGTTTTCACAATTTTTATTAATGAAAGATCTATCGAGTGAGGGATAACAAATGACGGGTTTTGAAGTTTACTCAATGGGTAACCCTGAATTTCTAATCGAAATCTTCAAAGGTTTATCTCGAATGTGGTCTACAAATGACATTTTTGTGTTGTTTGGTATCGCCTTACTTTTAGGATTAATGGCTGGAATGTTTAAATGGGCTATTGATCAAGATAAATCCCCATTTCCAGCAAAAGGATTTATCATTTCCATCATTGTCGTTTTAGGTTTACTTGGTCCTCAATCCTTAGTTGACGTTACTGTTATTTCTAAACGCGATAATACCTATCAAAACATTAGTAATGTCCCATTATTGCCTGCTCTAAGTGGATGGATGATCACTGGTACTATTACCGTTGTAGCAGATCAGTTCGCTCAAGCATTTTCTGTGGTAGGTGTTGCTAATACGTGGACTGCATTTTCACCAATTCAACATTTTGTAGGGTTGGCTAGCGTTAATTATCAATCTGCCTGTGTACCCATCGAAGGTAGCGAAAAAACATATAATATTTGTAAAACACTCAACCAATATCTGAATGATTGCTATGTTACCTCAGAATTGCTTTCTCCTAGCAAAAATGAACCGCTGGATGTTTTAGCAAAAGCTTACCCAAAGGAACTTGTACCATCAATAGCAATATCAAATAAAGCCCTCGATTCTGTTTATTTTTTGAGCACGAATCCTGCGGCGTCAGACGGTATTATGGCCTCGTGTATTGAAGTGCATACCCATCTGACAAATGCGGTCAATTCTGCACATTTTAATTTAGCTCTTGATAAGTCAATGGCTAGTCAAGGACTTAAGTTATCTGAGGTGGATAAATTTATTGCACAACAAACTCCAAATGGCACGATACCTGAAGCAGAATCATCATTAGACTTAGCGAAAGTGATGTTTTTGCAAAGTGAATTTGCGAATTATTTCAATAATTCACCTTATGGCAATCAAGTGGCAAAAGGCATGTTTGATACCGTTAATCAGCGCCATCTAGCTAATGCTCAGAAAAAAGAATATTGGATGGAAAATGCCGAAATCATGCAATCATTTTTTGAGGCATTATGTGTATTTATTACTCCTTTTATTGGTGTCACGCTGGCATTTTCTGGACAAGGGTTATTGGCGGTTGGTCAATATTTCATGGTGTGGGTTTTTGTTAACCTTTGGGCAGTGATGCTCGTTCTTGTTAATGGCTTTATGGCTATGGCCATGACTGGTCGATTTACAGAAAACGTTGCTGCTGGAACAAGTCAGTTTAGTTTGACATCAATAGACTCGCAGTTCACTACCGCAAATTCCTACATTTCTATGGGCGGTATGCTTTATACCTTTATTCCTGCTATTTGCATTTTTGTTATGTATAAGGGTGTTCACGCGATGCAGGGTTTAGCCTCAAAATCTATGGCAGATCCAAATATCAAGGCAGAGCGTTTTGCACCAGATACAGGCGCTACAGTTACTAATGGCCAAACAGCATACGGCAACCAAAACAGTGTTTATCAAAATAATACTGGTGAATGGAATAGAGGTGATACCTTAGCTAAAACCTCAGCAACCGATTATTCTGTTGGTTCATCTACAGCTAACAGCGCGGGCATGGCAGCGCAATCACTGAGTTCCAGTGCAGAACAAGTTGCCAATAGCCGAAAATCTGCAGTTAATGAGATGTTTAGCAAAGGTAATGTTGGTTCTTACGACTATAAAAATGGCGAGAGTAATCAATATACTGTTGGCTCAAAAGAGGCTGCGGTTGAGGCCGCTGCTCAAGCCATTCAAGAAGCCACTGGTATGGATATTTCACAAGCTCGAAAAGTCGCAGCTTCGGGTACTGTTTCGGGAGAAATGGGCGGTTCGCTTACATTTGGTGGTGAGAAAAGTCCTTTAGGATTTAAGCTAGGTGCCAAAGCCCAAGCTGCACTGGGCATTGATGAAAGCGCTTCGGCATCCGAAAAGAAATCACTCCAAGAATCCATGAATCTAGCTCAACGACATTCAAAAGAAATTAATGCTTCTCTTGCTAATACCAAACTCGCTTCAGAAGGGTGGTCCGATACAACGTCAGCAGCATTTCAAAAAAGTGCAACAGAAGGTGCTGAACTTGCAAGGCAAGAACAAGCGCTTAGGCAGCAAAGTGCCTCTTTATCTGCTATGCAATCACGTTCTAGTCAAGTGTCAGCTTCGACGCAAATTGGTATGTCACAACTTCACTCAGCATTGGGTAATCAATCAATTCAGGATTTCTTAAAATCGTCTGACCCTGAATTGTGGGATAAGTTGCAATCTCAGCAGTATCAGTTAAGTGACGGGAAAAAAGGTGGTATTGATGATTATCTGAATGAGAAAACTAGCGACCATCTTCTTTCGTCAAATAACACTTCTGTTGATGGCTATGCTATGGCCAAGGGTAAGGCTTTGATGAATTTATTGGATCAGCACGATGCAATAGATTTAAAAGCTGGTAACGGCGGCGTTGATTTTGATAAAGAACGTTCCGACAACCAGATTAGCCAAGGAATTTTCCAAGCCCTGAAAGATAATGGCATTACTGGTGGTGCAGAAGGGGTTGATTTTTACAAACAACGTGGCGAACAATTAGATCTAATGCAGGATGCAAGTCAAAATATCAATAAAGTATTTGATGATTCAGCTAAACGTCTAGCCCAACCTAACGCTGAAGAACTTGCAACTAAATCTCAGAAAATTGAATCTGATTCTAACCAATTTCGTGATGATGCTACAAAAAATACGAAAAATGGAATGGAAGACGTTGCTAAAAATAATATCGATATTTCTGGCAAGGCGAATGACGTTGGAATGGTAATTCCGCAGGGTGTTAGTGCAAATGCAGCTGATAAAATTACAGATGCGGGTAGTTCTGTTGATGGCAATAGCTTGGCTCAAACACTTCATCAATCTGATCATTCTATTTTAAAACCAGCTGCCGATTACTTCTTAAAAGGTAGCGGTGGTGAGGCCATGGGCAATTACATTATTAACTCTGTTAATAGTGGGAACGCCAGTAATGTCGATTCTGTGCAAGATAATTATGCTAAAGGTATGGAGAAACTGAATGATATTGGTGCCATCAACACTAAAGTTCTGGATCAGGGATTAAGAACTGATGGCGCAACACAGGAAAGATTTGATGCTGCACTAGCAG
The DNA here is from genome assembly GCF_011765625.1 of Shewanella aestuarii. Taxonomy (NCBI): domain Bacteria; kingdom Pseudomonadati; phylum Pseudomonadota; class Gammaproteobacteria; order Alteromonadales; family Shewanellaceae; genus Shewanella; species Shewanella aestuarii. Next base: position 127,895 of record NZ_CP050314.1, on the reverse strand, counting down.
TGATTTCAGATCAGAAGTTTGTCGATGGTTTGTTTACTCCAGAGGGTAACCCTACACCAGTGGCAAGCCAATCCTTTACCGATGAGCAATTAAATCAAATCAAAGCAGGTAACGACTGGTATAAGAGCTATCTAAACGGGAATACTAAATCTGACCAAATCGAACAATCTCTATCACGTATTGAAGCAGGTCAGAATAATAATGGAAATATTGCATCTGCTTATGTTGATGCACAAGAAAATCGAGGAAAAGTTGCTTCTACAGTTGATACAAACTCGCCTGCAGATAAAACAGCAACAGCTTTAGGTATGATCTTAGATGGTAAATCTGCTTTAGCTGTAGATCAAGAGTTAGGTATAACGGGCTCAGGTGAAAGTTTCGGCCGCACTTATTATGACAAAGGTAGATTTAGTGATAGAGCTGAGCATGGCGCAGATCAACAAATCGAATACAACAAACTCAAGGATCTTGGCGGAAAACTTGAATCCGTTATGTCACCAGAGCAAAAGCAGAATTACGATGATTACTTGAAACACGCTAGAGAAACCTACAAAACTGAAGATTACTCTACTAATAGCAACCAGCAGAATAGTCCATCTGTATCGACTATTTCAATGATTGCAAAGGAAGAGGAAGAAGAAGCAGTAATACCAAACAGTCAAGTAACCAAAGCAGAAGCAGGCTCGGTCAGTGGTAGTGATACCCCTCAAACTGCAACCCCTCAAGCAGCATCGGGTGAAGTGGCCAAAGGTGAAGTGGCTAAAGGCGAAGTTGCCAAGGTCGAAACGGGTAAAGCTGAAGCTGGCTCGGTTAGCGGCAGTGAAACACCTTCAACGGCTAAATCTGAAGCGCATGTTGCCGAAGTAGCTAGTGGTGAAGTGGCTAGTGGTGAAACAGCCAGTGGTGAAACAGCCAAAGCAGAAGCAGGCTCGGTCAGTGGTAGTGATACCCCTCAAACTGCAACCCCTCAAGCAGCATCGGGTGAAGTGGCCAAAGGTGAAGTAGCTAAAGGCGATGTGGCTAAAGGCGAAGTTGCCAAGGCCGAAACGGGTAAAGCTGAAGCTGGCTCGGTTAGCGGCAGTGAAACACCTTCAACGGCTAAATCTGAAGCGCATGTTGCCGAAGTAGCTAGTGGTGAAGTGGCTAGTGGTGAAACAGCCAGTGGTGAAACAGCCAAAGCAGAAGCAGGCTCGGTCAGTGGTAGTGATACCCCTCAAACAGCAACCCCTCAAGCAGCATCGGGTGAAGTAGCCAAAGGTGAAGTAGCTAAAGGCGATGTGGCTAAAGGCGATGTGGCTAAAGGCGAAGTTGCCAAGCCCGAAACGGGTAAAGCTGAAGCTGGCTCGGTTAGCGGCAGTGAAACACCTTCAACGGCTAAATCTGAAGCGCATGTTGCCGAAGTAGCTAGTGGTGAAGTGGCTAGTGGTGAAACAGCCAAAGCAGAAGCAGGCTCGGTCAGTGGTAGTGATACCCCTCAAACAGCAACCCCTCAAGCAGCATCGGGTGAAGTAGCCAAAGGTGAAGTAGCTAAAGGCGATGTGGCTAAAGGCGAAGTTGCCAAGGCCGAAACGGGTAAAGCTGAAGCTGGCTCGGTTAGCGGCAGTGAAACACCTTCAACGGCTAAATCTGAAGCGCATGTTGCCGAAGTAGCTAAAGGCGATGTGGCTAGTGGCGAAGTCGCCAAGGCCGTAACGGGTAAAGCAGAAGCAGGCTCGGTCAGTGGTAGTGATACCCCTCAAACTGCAACCCCTCAAGCAGCATCGGGTGAAGTAGCCAAAGGTGAAGTAGCTAAAGGCGATGTGGCTAAAGGCGAAGTTGCCAAGGCCGAAACGGGTAAAGCTGAAGCTGGCTCGGTTAGCGGCAGTGAAACACCTTCAACGGCTAAATCTGAAGCGCATGTTGCCGAAGTAGCTAAAGGCGATGTGGCTAGTGGCGAAACGGCCAAAGCAGAAGTAGGCTCTGTCAGTGGTAGTGATACCCCTCAAACAGCAAGCCCTCAAGCAGCATCGGGTGGAGTGGCCAAGGCTGAGACGGGTAACACAGAAACTGGATCAGTTCGTGGTAGTGAGACACCTTTAACAAATGACGCAGGCCGCAATTCAGTAGGTACAAATAATGCGGGCAGCAATGATGTTGGTGTTAATAGTGCTGGTGTGGGTTCAGACACTTCAACAAATAACACAGGCAGCAATGATGTCGGTATGGGTTCAGGCTCAACAAATAACACAGGCAGCAATGATGTTGGTGTTAATAGTGCTGGTGTGGGTTCAGACACTTCAACAAATAACACAGGCAGCAATGATGTCGGTATGGGTTCAGGCTCAACAAATGACACAGGCAGCAATGATGTTGGTGTTAATAGTGCTGGCGTTGGTTCAGACACTTCAACAAATAACACAGGCAGCAATGATGTTGGAGCCAATGATGTCGGTATGAGTTCAAGCCCAACAAATGACACAGGCAGCAATGATGTTGGAGCCAATGATGTCGGTATGAGTTCAAGCCCAACAAATAACACAGGCAGCAATTCAGTAGGTACAAATAATGCGGGCAGCAATGATGTTGGTGTTAATAGTGCTGGCGTGGGTTCAGACACTTCAACAAATGACGCAGGCCGCAATGATGTCGGTATGGGTTCAGGCTCAACAAATGACACAGGCAGCAATGATGTTGGAGCCAATGATGTCGGTATGAGTTCAAGCCCAACAAATGACACAGGCAGCAATGATGTTGGAGCCAATGATGTCGGTATGAGTTCAAGCCCAACAAATGACACAGGCAGCAATGATGTTGGTGCCAATGATATCGGTATGAGTTCAAGCCCAACAAATGACACAGGCAGCAATGATGTTGGAGCCAATGATGTCGGTATGAGTTCAAGCCCAACAAATGACACAGGCAGCAATGATGTTGGAGCCAATGATGTCGGTATGGGGTCAGGCTCAACAAATGACACAGGCAGCAATGATGTTGGAGCCAATGATGTCGGTATGAGTTCAAGCCCAACAAATGACACAGGCAGCAATGATGTTGGTGCTAATGGTAAAAATTCTGCAGATTCACGTAACAATATAAGTGATGAACAGAAAGTAACCATTAAAGCCCAAGCGAATGAGAATAATGGTGAGAACACTTTAGCTACAAACGAAAAAGAAAGTGAAATGAATCAACAAAATGAGACCCGGTTAACACCGTCTAACTTTGGATTCGTGGGTGGTAGATAGAGTATAAAATGGAGTACATATTAGCCCTTGCATGTGCATGTAAAATCTACATCTAAGGGCTAATCTTCACCTACAAATATAAATTTCCAAAAGCTTACATTTTGATTAAGGCATTCTGCTAAATAATCATCATAATAAATTTTACGTAAATTAAATGGTACTCGATCTGGTCGAGAATTTTTTTTGCACCATTCACGCCAATCCATTTGAGTTTTAATAGATAGAGATCTAGTGAAAACAAGTAGCTCTTTGAATGAGATGTATTCAGATTTGCTTAGAAAGTTACTCCAATTAGAAAAACCTTTAATTTTATTTATCGATATGGGGACACCTAGCATATTTTCTTTGATTGCTTGTTCCCATTCAGATCTTGTATGTAAGTTTAAATGTTCAGCGAGCGTTTGGAGAGTCTTGATATCTATATCTAACTCTTTGTGTTTAACCCCAGTAAACTCATCCCAACCCTTCCAGTCCTCTTTATAAAACACCAACGGCTGCGATGGTAATTGTGAGCGTAAAGCTTCACAAGAATTTCTAAATTCTTGATATTCAAGTGCGCTGGATACGAAATTTTCCCTAATTAGTGTACGCGCTTCAATGTAAGATAATTTTTTTGTCATATATTGATTATAGCACGAGTTTTTTTAATCTGAGATTGTAAGTCCAGTAGTCCGACTATCGACATATAATGTGTGTAATCGCTTATTTTTACTTTCTTGGACCCAAAAAACATCATTTTCAGAATTAATCTGAAAAATTTTGCTATGAAATGTAAATCCAATGAGTGACCGGCTAATAACTAATTGTTTAGTAGTTGTTCTAATCGTAACCTTTACCATGGTCCCTAGCAATGGCAGAGCACTAATAACTAAGTAGGACAAGGGTATTGTGAAAGAGTAAAGTGCGAACGTCGTTATACTGGATAAGGTGAATACGCAAAATGGCAACAGTAGCGCAACTAGCGTTGCCTGATATAATGGATTTTTCTTAAATAGGCTATAGGTCATTTATCAAATCGATCCATGAAGTAGGGATCTACTTGAACGCTAAATCGTTCAAGGGGCTTCCCCTGTTTTAAAGGCTTAATTTCAGCTTTAGTTTTTTCTGTTAAGTCGAAATATGAATGTGGGTTAAATCGTTTAAATTGCTCGCGGTAAAGTTGGTGAATGTACTTATCTTGCTCAGTAATTAAAGTTGGAGCGTGACTCACCTCTGTAACCTCGCGAATACGGATATCATTATATTCACGAATAATAATGCCTTTTGGAAATTCATAACCTTGATCGGCCGAAACACCTAAAGACACGCCAATAGCGAAAACTATAGAAGAAATCATAATTTATCCTTATTTTACATACCAATGCTTTCTATGGATCAGTACCGGCAAATTGATTTTTTTTGGTGCTTTGTAATTATAATTACAAAGCTGCTTTATCTGGTGTGGCATACTAAACATGATCACTGGTAAACTAGCATTCAACCCTAATAATTTAGTGTTTCTTGAATCCGATTCGTTTCGCCCCCAAACATCGATAAATGGTTGTACTCGGGCATATCGAATTTCCACAATACTCGATGATTTAGGCACCCTTGAAATCAACTCTAACTCTTTTTTTTGCCTAATTAGTAACTCTTCATTTGTCAAACCAAAGCAGTCTTTATTACGTAATTTAGCTACGCCATCATTGATAATTTCAGTGGCCGACTCATGCTTTACGTGTTTAACCATCTTCTTTGACAGCCAATAAAAATTCACAGATGCCAGTTCATCTATATCTTGCTCTACGTACCTTATATTTCTTACCGCAGACAATAAAACAAGGTTAGGCAAAATTTTGTGTAGATTTTCGTGCACTGACTGGCGATTCTTGAATCCTCTTTTAACTGAAGCGTAAAACTCTTCTCTAAGAGAAGTAACCCTATCGTTTAACTTACGAAAAGCATCTTTTAAAAGAGGAGGTAACACAACCAGTCCTGGATACCGTTTTGCTAGATATGTGTTTTCCTCAAAAGCGTTTATCTCTAATTGTGTTAACGCCTGCTTTAAAAATGATTTTGATTGTTGGTCTGTACCATCGAAAATATTCTTTATTTCAATGCTTTCAGGTTGTTCATCTTCTGCCCCTAAAGGGAGGTTAGGAAGTCTATACATATGAATTAACGATGCATTTTCACAAACAAAGTTAGCCAGCTCATCTAATGCCACAACTAATCGTTGGTGGTTGATGAGAATGTATGAATTAAGGGTTGCCCGATTGCTCAACTATGTTACCTCATACTGTCAATATTTGGATTATGAGCTTGATTATCGTACAAGTCAAATTTTAATCATCAGCATCATTCTCGTTGCACTTCTTATTTGCTAATCATCAAAATGAATTTTGTCACAAAATTTATTTATAGTAATAAATTAGCGTTTCGATTTTGAGCACCTTATTTTGACAATTTGTTTAAATTTTCTGAGACAATTTTGCAGTTATGTTATTAATTACCAAGGATAGATAATGAATAAGTTAAAAATTTCTATGATTGCTGCAGTGCTATTTGCTCAAGGTTGTACACAAGGACCCGATATTGGCAAGTTGGATGATACCGCTATGCGAAAACTCGGTGATGAAATCATCGATGTCTATACGCTAAACGAATCCGCAATTAAAGACTGGTTTGACGATAAAGCTGACTTTGAAGCGAAGGTCGAGGCAATACGTGGGATAAATGAATCTGAAGCAAAAATTAGTGCGATCAATAAATTGATTGACGAAATGGACTTGGTACAACTTATTGATGATGTTAAGCCATTCGATTTAGAGGAAAAAAAAGCAAAACTACTCGCTATCTATCAGGCAAGACTTGATGCAGAAAATAAAACATTAACAAAAGTAAAAGCCGAGTTTGATGCTTACCTTCCAATTTATAATGAGTCTAAAAGTGCTTATGAAAAAGGTGAGGCCGATAGAGCCGCATTGTCAGCTAAAAAGGACCAATTAAATAAAGACTTTCAAGATGCTAGAAATGCAGCTATTGAAAGCTTATCCCAGGTTGGGATTGGCAGATCAAGTGATCTTGTAAAAGGATTGACTAAAGATTGGAAATTCAGAGTTTATTCATATAATTATTCTGAAAAAATTAGCAAAAAAAGTTGCCGTGAACTGAATAATGCAACTTCTGGCAAAACACTGACTCACCACTTCTATTCAGATGCCAGTATTGATGCAAACAAAACAGAAATTTCATGCGCTTCGTTTATAGTAAGTTTCAGTGATAGTAGTGTCTCTAAATTAGGTGAACCACAGTTGAATGCAATCACCAATGCATTGAACAAAGCTATCATAAATGTAAATGATGGCAATCAATTGGTGAAACTGCGCAATGAGTATTATAAGACACATCCTGATATAGCAGACTTACATGATCGATACCGGTACACCGACAGACGAAAAATGGAAGGTCTTGAGTCGAGTTTGAAATATGCGCAAGAAGGTGTTGATAGAGTAGCATTGCCTTCAGACCAACAAATTATCGATGAAGTAGTTATGGATCATTTTCGTACAGTCACAATGTATGAAGATTTTCACATAAATAACTTGTTATTAAATGAATTAGAGTATGTGTCTACAGTAGGCTCTGATGGTCGCTTCAAACTAGACAATACTGAAGATTTTAATTTGTTTTTCATCCATTCAAAGCGGAAATTCAATCAAAAAGCAGCATTTAAGGTAATCCGGCTTGCAGAGTTCGGTGATAGTCCTTTAGCGGTTGTGGATTTTAACGGTATCTTACAAACCAAGGATTTTCAGACTATTACGTTGTAGCAGTAATAATAAAGACCATTGTTTAATTTAAACAATGGTCTTTTTACTTCGATGATCAACTCGATGACTCTCTCTAATCAATATTATGTTGGAAATATTATTGCGCGCTCATGTAGTATTGATTTTTACCAACTGAATAAACAAAAGATTAGTATTGTTATGAGTAAACAAATAAAGAGTGAAAAAAAATTTAACACTGTGATTAAAAATATCTGTGAACATCCAGATTACATTACCGCAAAAAAAGAAGGAAAGATCAGAAGTCACTTTCTGCCTATCTGCGAATCACTTTATTTATTCGGTGCCAATCCAATTTTAACACGTGATATCACTTTAAATAATAAATGGGTACTACCCACAGTGATTTTTTCTTCGGAAGATAAATTAGCACAAAGTATAAAATCCGTTATCGAAAATTTTCAAAATAAAGAATGTAACGTAACTTGGATAGTTGAAAGGTATTTTGGTTTTAAAAAAATGTGGGTGGTCCATTGTCGCAACGACAAATCATTTCACTGTCCACCATCTTCGGAAGAGGAAGTTGATAATAATTATCAGCAACTTAATGAACACTTGGAGTCAATAGGGCGGGCTTTAAGCTTACAGGCCAAATAAGCTTAACTCACTTGAGGTAATTTGATGAATAAAGTAACTTTCTGTACGTTGCTAAGTAAAACAGATTATTTGTTTTTTTTGTGTTTTAAAACAATGTTAAAACAAAGATGGGATTCAGTATATCAAGCGCTAGCGAATGATGAACAGGCCAACAAACACTATAAGTTAGCGGCAAGTCGATGCTTCAGATTCAAGTTGGCAGTAAAAGCCTTTCTTAAAACAAGCATATGATGCATTGCTATATTCAATGTAAGTAAATCCATAATTTTCTTCGCTTAACAAACTGTTCTATGACCTATACCAGATAGCTAACACATATATGATTTAGCTTATAGTTAAGTAGTGAACTAAGATTAGTTGTTAGTTTCCTTTATAGCTTCGCTCTTGGCCTGTCTTTTAAGAAGAATTAACTTGTCTGTAAATAGCTGATATTCAACAAGGATTTCATTTTCAAATCGCTGTATATCCATTTCAAATATTTTTGACTTTTCTGCAGCGGTTCTACCAGAGCGTCCGAACTGACCTAACAGATATTTATTATCTACACCTCGGCCAAGAATATTTTTGCATAAATTTAAGGCATAAGTAGGTGTTACATCATAGTCGGATAATTTTCTCTTAATTAGATAGCAAAGGTGGTCCCTTTTAATCGATTTTATCTCCGCTGAAACATACGCGCCAAGTAATTTATCCTGAAAGGCTCCCCAAAAACACAGAAGATACAGATCTTTAATCCTGGATTTGTAATTTTTAAAATGTTTGTCGTCAATGTCCATAACCTAGTACATATATGTGTTAGCTATGTAGTAGATATTAGCACATAAAATTGATTGTATTTCTGTGAAAATGAAATAATACTTCGCAATTGTACACGTTTTATTCCAAACCTGCGTTTGTGTACAAACTTTTGGTTAATAACAAACTATATTGTGCCAAAAACAACTCTTGCTTTACGCGCTTGCTTTGCGACAACTACCCTCACCTTTTTGTATTATTTAAAAGTGGTGGCCACACTTTTGAAAATGGCCTTTTTCAAAATATTAATGCAACATAATTACAGTTATGTTGCATTAAACATTTTAGAGGTTTATAGTTAAGTTTATTAAGTGGTGGCACCACAAAAGAACACGCAGACTTATCGTTGGTTAGTTCGTTGTGGTTTTATGACAACGAATAGCTTGGCATGGCTCGGTCTAAATTCATTGTGTTTCTATGACCGAGTATATTTAATGTTTTTCTAAGACAACCGATTTGAGTTTATTTCTAACACATTGGATAGGTATTCAGCATGACGGAATATAAAGCACCTCGTTGGCATTACGAGTATGGTAAATCTGGCAAAGGCTATAATTTAAAGTTGCTCTCTATTGATGAAGTATTTGTATCTGCTGACTTGCTAAAAAAATGGATTAAGCCAACTAACTCAATTGATAATCCTGAGATGTACAAGCCAATTGTTACTTCTAAGGAGTATGAAAGCTTATGGCTTTACTGTAACAGGCTGATAGATAACATAAAAAAACTAAATAAAAATGAAGTCACTGAGCATGATATGGATTCGCTCAACACCGCTATTAATCGAATATTTAGCGATATTGGCTGGCGTGAAATGAAAAAAAAGTTCCGTCAGCTAGATAAGCGCCAACGTAAAGTCCGAGTCGTATTATCCACAGGAGTCGCTAATGCGCTTAATCAATACAAAGAGCAACAGGGATTTGCGACTATCGATGAATCCATTGATGAATTACTTTCATTTCACAAGTACCACAATGAAAATTCTGAGGTGAATGATGAACAGTAATCTACCAATATTGCCCGGCATTACGGGGTTGGCCACAGCACAAGATATAGCGCCTAAGTCGATTGCTGAATCACTTTTAGATGACAGATCTATACTCGAAAAGAGGTTAAAATTACAACTTGAAAGGCCAATTGATGAAGTCGATAATCAGGAGATTAGACGTCTAATTTCCAGTTTGTTAGCTGATTTTGCTAACAATGATAGTCAATTGAGTGAAAACACCTTGAAGGCGCTCTTTATTAATTGGGCTATTTTTGAGCAATGGTGTAATGATAAACAAGTGATTTCTCTGCCTTCAAGTTCGCAAAATTTTATTCAATTTATCAATGAAAAAAAGTCTTTGGTTAAAATGAATACTCTCAGCCAATATCGTTGGGCTGTGAGTAAAATTCACTTAGCAGCCGGGCTACCTTCTCCTTCACATACCCAAAAAGCAATTGATATTGTGACCGGCATTAGGAAGAATAAGGTGATTTCAAGTGAATTGGTTGATCAGGCGCAACCATTTAGAGAGGTGCATTGTGATGCTATTTTTGAGTTGTGGCGCCATGATCCTAATCCGCTAATTAGTCGAAATTTAGCCATATTGGTTACCGCTTATGAAACGATGCTTCGTGAAAGTGAGCTCGCCCGTATTGAGCTATCACACCTCACTTATCATGAGGATGGACGTGCAACATTGCTCATTCCATTTACCAAATCTCGTAAATCTGGCGAACCCGATACAACGATGCTAAGTCGCCAATGTGTTGATACGATTAGAAAATACCTTAGCTTAGACGTTAATGATTCTGTGTATTTGTTCAAAAAAATGCGTCGAAATGGTAAGCCTACTTCTCAGAATCAAGCTATTTCACGCTATACCATTGATCGTGTTTTTAAGCAGGCTTATGATTGTTTGTCACTTAATCGACCTGAACTATTAGAAGGTATTTCATTGTGGTCCGGTCACAGTGCTAGAGTCGGCGCTTGCCAAGATTTATTAAGTGCAGGCTATTCCACTCTTGAGGTTCAGCAAGCTGGACGATGGACTTCAGGGCAGATGGTATTTCAATATGGCCGTAATATTCTAGCTAAAGAAAGTGCTATGGCCAAAGCACGTTGGAACAAGTAAATGAAACCTAATTATAAGCAGCATGTCGTTGATTTCTGTTTTAACAATCTCATTAGTTTATATATCGATGTTGCAGAACAACGCGGGTTTGTACCTCCACAGAAGCGCAATGCCTATCTGCTTAAGCGATTAAAAAATCAATACAAAGAGCCCGTTAATAAACCCATTAAAAAAGAAATTAAGACACTGATTGTAAGATCTAAATCCATCAACATCGAGCAGCAGTTGATTAAACTGAGTGCTTTGATAGTTGAAAATAATGCAGTAGCTGAAGCTGAAGAATCTTGGGTAGATTTTTTATTGCGCTTACAAAACCATGGATTTAATTTAAAGGTTACATCTTATGATGAGCCCGCCCTTCCTGACTGCCTCTATGTCATAAAAGATGAGATATTTAATAATATACAGCGAACTGGCAGTCCTGGCCCTCTCGGTCTTTACCTCTATTTAAATTCAGTGCAGGCAATTGAAAATGCCATCAAATTAATTAAAGCCGACACTGTATTTTTCATTTCAAATAAAGAAATTTTTGATAATCACGCTAAGTTATTGATGGATTTCAGGAAAGTATGCAGCTAGAGCCATTGATTGGGCAAAAGCGCTTTGTTCCAGCAGCAAACCGTTTAGATTAGATACACTAAACAGATTGATATTTAGCTATTATGGGTTTGCCGTTTATTACATCCTTCGGTTTAGTGAGCGTCGAAAGGGTGTGATCAAATAAGAACCAATGAGATTCACTTTCAGTTACGATAAATGATTGCTGGTAAGGCTTATTTTCAACCTCAGAAATAATAATGGTAATAAATATCCCCAATCCAGTGACAATTTCATGTGATAGCAGATTAACCTTCACATTCTCAAAGCCATTTATATCATGACTTACAGCCCATTTACTTTGCAATACAACACATTTAGCGGCCTCTTCAATTGATAAGATATGTCCAGGCATATAAGAATTGTATTTGTGTACTGCAAATTTCAATGCAAAATTACCTTGGCTAATCGCTTCTCTTTGCATTTCAGATAATGGCGTCATAAATAAACCAATTTGTTGAATGTTATTCGAATTTTGATACTAGCATGCAGACGTTTTTTTTCTAGTTTTATCAGCTTGTATGTCCAAATTAAGGTAAAACCAGCATAAGCTGGTTTATCTCAATAACTGATCTATCTCATTTCAAACTATTTTATAAGCAAACATTTATCAGGCAAGGCGAATAACTAAAAGAACTCATCACTAAGGATAGGTTTTGCAGATAGGCAACGATAGACAAGAAAAAGCCTCACTAAGATGTTGCCAAACTCATTTCTGCCTCATTGTGAGCTTGCACAAATACTCAGTGACGAATCGTGCCGCCGAAATCATCTTACTTTTATTAATGTTTGGCAGTTGAGAGGCAGTGACAGAACTCCTCATTTTTTAGTTTCACAACAAACACTCAAGTCTCATTTTTGCATAACTATGTAGCTATAGTATTTATCGGCAACCAATATTTTGAGTTCTGATTACCTACCAGAAAGTGTCGTTTTTGTTCAATCTATTAAGCTTCCCATCACCTATTATTTGCAGCATATAAGGCAGCACATCTTCTTTGATGCGTTTCTTTTTCGTAATAACGCTACAGCTATAAGCAGGATAAACAGTCATGTTAGAAATCAAGCCAATTGAAACCTTAGAAGACATTAACGAACTAAAAAAACAGTATTTTGAAAAATCGACAGCGCCACTTGATGGTATGTGGCACTTTGGTTTTGTTCCCATGTCGTCTCATTTTGGTTTTTATGAGAACGATATTTTAGTTGGGTACTGCTGCATTAATGCTGATGGCTATATGTTGCAGTTTTATCTGTCACAGGCAGCCCAAACTAAGGCGAAAGAACTGTTTACTTTGATTGCAGAGCAAAATAGCTCAGTGATTGGTTCCATTAAAGGTGCATTTGTGAGTACAGCTGAACCTCACTATCTATCGCTTTGCTTAGATAACTCATCTTCATTTAAAGTAAATGCGTTAATGTATCAACAAGTTGTTCCATTTGTTTCTGAATGCGTAACAGGTTTAAATTTAACTCTTGCAAGTCAGGATCAACTGCCTGAGTTCGTTGAATTTGCAGTGAGTAATCTTGGTGCTCCAGCACAATGGTTATCTGAGTACTTCGGTAATTTAATAAAACGAGAAGAGCTTCGAGGGTATTGGAGGGATGGAAAGTTATTAGCAACGGGTGAGTGTCGTCTGTTTGATGAACATCAAACTCGATATGCAGACTTAGGGATGATTGTAGCCGAGTCAGAACGAGGTCAGGGAATTGCCACTCGTGTACTACACAGTTTAGTAAAAGTAGCCAATGAGCTGGGTTTAATTCCTATCTGCTCAACCGAAAGTGACAATTTAAGCGCTCAAAAGGCGATACAGCGAGCGGGGCTTGAACCATTAAACCGAATTATCCAGATTGAATTTGACTATCAATAGGCAGTTAATGGGTAAGCCCTTGCCCCAATCTTGTCAGGGCTTATTTGTGAAAATGTTAACCTAGCATATAGTGATAGTATATGACGCGAACAGATTGAGAGTATTATGATCCATTGGCTAAAGCCTTCAAAAATACCAGAAGTTGCAAAATACATTGAGTGTTATTGGCTTATTGAAAAACGTCCCGATGTCAAAAGTTTCGATTACCCGAAATTAAACCCAGATCCATCCGCTCATCTGATCATTTCTCCAGCCAAACAGGGCTATCACTACGATATGAACCCAGGATCGGTTGATGGTAAAGGAAGCCACTGGTTGTTTCCCCATCATCAGACACTTCAACTCGATCACTCAAAACCTTTTATCCACCTTGGAGTCAAGTTTCATATTGGCGCTTTTTATTCACTGAAACTATTCTCAGATCAACAGCCAATACTTGATTGCGTTGAAGAAGTTCAACTAAGTACCCTGTTTACTGATCTATTTGAGGGAGAGATGAAACTGATTGAGCTGGCACAAAGCAATCCAGATCTGTGTTGTAACAAACTAGATAGTTTGTTTTTGCCGTTGGCGTTGAACAGTCATGAGGATCAACATAGCCAGATTACACGCAAAGCTCTTCAGGCGCTGGACTCAGGATCAATTTCTGAACTGGGTAACCAGCTCTACTGCTCACAACGTACACTAGAAAGAAGCTTTAACAGGGTGACAGGTTTAACGTTAAAACAGTGTCAGTCTATGAATAAACTTGAGGCTCTGCTGGAGTACGTTTACCAACGCGATTCTGATGATATCGATTGGGTCGAGATTGCATTTCGGTTTGGTTTTAGCGATCAACCTCACCTCATCCGCTACTTAAAAAAACAAATTGGCCTAACACCTAAAACATACGAAAAAGAGCGTGGTTTAACGATTGATGTGTATGGCGGAGTTAGCTCTACGTAATCTGTCGGAAATGTTCAATCAAGTCGTTTGTCGATCAATTATTATGCCCTAAACGATTTGATGAGACCGAAATATGAACAACTTAGCTCCTACACTTCAACAGCTTGGGTGGAAACCTTTTTTTCAGCAACAAGTCAGTCTGGAAGAGTTAAGCAATCTAACCATTGGACGGGTTGTTGAACAGCACAGAGACTGCATTGTAGTAGTGTCTCCTAAAGGGCAATCAAGTTTAAGACCTATGCCTTTTGATAAAATAGTCTGCGTAGGCGACTGGGTACTATTTGATGACACATTGAGAATATGTAAACGCCTGGAACGCCAGTCTTTATTTGAACGAAAAGCTCCAGGCTCGAAAGTGTTAACACAGATCATCGCTGCCAATATTGATACCGTCATGATTGTCTGCTCGCTCAATCATGATTTTAGCCTTAACAGAATAGAGCGGTATTTAGCCACCGCACGAGAAGCTATGGTGGAGCCCGTGGTCATCCTTACTAAAGCGGATTTATGTGAAGATACAGATATCAAACGACAACAAGTTCAAGAACTCGACCCAATGCTGATGGTTTACACCATAAATGCGTTGGATAACCACGATATCAAGCTGCTTGAAAGCTACTGCAATAGCGGTAGTACTCTGGCCTTCTTGGGGTCGTCTGGAGTCGGAAAATCGACTCTGGTTAACGCCTTAGTCGGTTATGAATCTCAGCAGACAGGCGAAATTAGGGAAGAAGATAGTAAAGGAAGACATACCACGACACATAGAGCATTAAAAGTTCTTCCTCAAGGTGGGATTCTTATGGACACACCTGGAATGCGTGAACTACAGCTCAGTAGTTGCGAACAGGGAGTGAACGAAACTTTCAGCGAGATAGCTGAATTTGCAGATAAATGTCGTTTCTCTGATTGTGCGCATACGTCTGAACCAGGCTGTGCGATTCAACAAGCAATTAAAGGTGGGCTCCTGTCAGAGCGACGTCTGCATAGTTACCAAAAACTGATGCGAGAGCAGGCTCTGAACGGAGCATCGCTGGCAGAAAAAAGATCGAAAGATAAAGCGTTTGGGAAGTTAATAAATAGCACTCAGAATGCATCTCGACAATATAAAAAAGGCTATTAACAGTAATTCACTTCATTACAGAGCATTGAAGCGTCAAATAATGGAGTTGGGTTCGTTGATTTTGTAGATATATCAATTAAGAACAACCTCGCCTCCCTAAAGTATTAATTATTGGGGAAAATATGATTAGACCATTACGTAAAGATGATCTGGATAACGTTGTATCTATCTGGTTTGCAGCATCAATTAAAGCGCACGACTTCATTTCAGTGTAAACAAACAAAAAAGTACCATACTTTAATAAGTATAAGACTTTGATTTTATTGAAGTGAGATAACATTAAATATCTAAAAGTATCATACTTTTATTTGTGGTCGGGGAAATAAGCAATTTATTCATAACAAAAAAGCATCATACTTTATAACAGCAACAAAGATGATCCCATCAGCAGCAGAAAGCAACTTCCAAATGTGCATTTATATAATAGTTTGATATTTTTTGGCGTTTTCGGCGTTTTTCAAGAGAGTTGTCGCCTAAAGTTTAAATTTATGCCGCCTTATTTTCTGTCTTATTCTTCTCTGGATTCAAATTCACTTCGTTTACGGGTTCCCAGTTTCGAGTTTTGCCCGACCAACGCTCTGGACGTGTTTGTTTTGCTTTTTGGTAGACCTTATCTCTGCTCTTTAAGATATCAATATCGGCACCAGTATGACGCTGATTAGGCGTGACAAATTTAATGCCACTGTGCAAATGTTCATTGTTATACCAAGTCACAAAATCTTGTACCCACTTACGTCCTGCTACTATATTTTCAAACCGTTTCTCAGGGTACTCTGGTCGATATTTTAAAGTCCTAAACAGTGATTCCGAATAAGGATTATCGTTACTTACCGATGGGCGACTGAATGAAGGAATTACACCTAAATCCTGTAGAGTTGCCAGCATTGTCGCTCCTTTCATCGGACTACCATTATCTGAGTGCAAAGTAACTTGCTGCTTGCTAATACCTTCTCTATAACAAATATCCCTTATCAATTCTGCAGCAAATGAACTCAGCTCTTCGTTATGCACTTGCCAACCTACAATTTTTCTACTGAAAACATCTAGTACTAAATACAAGTAGAAAAATACCCCTTTAACCTGACTTGGCAAATAAGTGATATCCCAAGTGTAAACTTGATTTGGGCCTGTTGCAGTTAAGGCTTTGGGCTTAATGACTTTACGCCCAGGTCTACTACTTTCTCTATGTTTTACCTGTTTCGCATCTTTTAAAACGCGGTAAAATGTTGACTCAGAAGCAAGGTATACCCCTTGGTCCGCTAGTTTAGGGACAATCTTACTCGGTGGTAAACAGCTAAAATCATCACTGTTAGCCACCTTGATTAGTCGTTGACGCTCGAGCTCTGTCAGTTTGTTTTTTGGCGTATGCTGCGCTTCTATGCGACCATCACACTGGTTATCCGGCTTCATCCACCGCTGCAATGTCTTAGTACTAACATGACATACTTTGCAAGCTGTTGATTGTCTTGCACCAGAGGCCATAGCCTCTTCAATTAAATCGATTGTTTGTTGCCGGTCATCAAAATGTGTCAGCTTTCCTCTTCGTTCCCATCCCACAGAATGTGAAGTTTTTTTTGGAGAACAAGTAACGCAGCCGCTTCGGCTAGCGCCTTATCTTTACGGTTTAATTCTCTTTTTAACGCTTTATTTTCATGCTTAAGCGTTTTTACTTCTGTAGGCATCGCTGTTTTGGCTTTCGGAGTACTGCCATTGATGAAATCACGCTTCCACTGTTCAAGATGATGAGGATATACCCCTTTTTCACGACAGTATTCATTTAGCTCTTCACCAGTCAACGAGCCACAGGAAACAATCAGTTTAAGGCGTTCTTCAAGTGTCCAATCTGACGGACGCTTATCTTTACTCATGTTATTTATCTCGACAGATGAAACAGAATCAAACTCTTGGTTTCTTGCTTTGATTATCCACCTATTGAGTGTTGAATAACCAACGCCTAAAGATTCAGCTATCTCAACTAAGGATATATTTTCGCCTCGGCTAAGTGCTTTCTCAACGGCTTGTATCTTAAATGATGTTGTAAAATAACGCTTCATTTGCTTTACCTCTAAGTAAAATTAGAGGCGACAACTATCCTGACACAGGGGGTTTTTGGTGAATTTGCGGGTTAAGAGTTAGCACATTTTTGCCCAAAGTGTTTGAGGTTTCATGTTTTTATCGATAAGCTTTGATAATGATTTCAGGTTCTACCACTAACTGTGATCATACGACTGCTGATTTGCTGGACTAAATTAGACATCACATAAAGGTGGACGAATGAACTACTTTGCAGAGGACCCCTTCTAGGTAATGTAAACCTGGAGGGTAAATGAAAAAATTAAAACAGCAGTACCGAAAACGTATTAAATGCCAGAATCAATATCTTTGGGATTTTTATCCCAGAGTTCACAGTGGAACCCACAAGCATTTTTCAACAAAACAGGAAAAGGGCTATTATTTCCTTCACATGATTGAGTGCAGAGGGTACCCGATCAAGCTGCGAGCTGCTCGAGGAAGATCTTTGGCTAACCCATGGGATGACTATCCAGCGTATGTCTTTGGCCTAGCAAAAAGTTGGAAACATAATTCCAAACGACTTTATCAGTACTACAAGTAAATCTCACGATGATAAAGCTCTGCGTTTGCAGAGCTTTTTCTTTTTCGAATGCTAGAAACGACAAGAACCACTAAAATTAGTGGCTCTATTACGCGCTGCCTATGGTCAATACTCTATGAGCGGAAGATAACAGGGCTATCGTACGTCCTCGGAGGGCTGCTTTGTAATTACGCCAAGTTCAGATTGATGCTATTACTTCTGGCCAGACAGCAAATAGCAGTTCAATGAAAAAGCAGGGATACCCGAGGCACTCAACGTTAGCTTAAAGCTAAGAACCTTATGTGGCAAGCTTACTTCTGCCCCAAAGTTTGATAGGTTTATTTGACAGCTCACTTTAGAGAGTAGTTATTTGGCTTATTTTTTCTTATCTAAGTAGAGTGCATTATGAATGTTGACAGATACTTAACCTTTAACTATAAATTCACTAACAAAATAACAAATGTTTTGTTCTATTATTTAAGAGGTGATAAATGCAAAAGCAACATGGTTTTACATTAATCGAGTTAGTTGTAGTTATCATTATTTTAGGTATTTTAGCGGTAACTGCCGCGCCTAAATTTATTAATCTTCAAGGTGATGCCAGAGTATCCGCACTAGCTGGTGTTAAAGCCGCACTTCAAGGTGCTAATTCTTTAGTCTATTCCAAAGCGGCAATCGCAGGAAAAGAAAAGGCTGCAAATGGCGACGGTGTTTCCGTTGATATTGGCGCTGCACAAGAGGTAGGTATTGCTTTTGGTTACTTGAAAGCTACAGCATTGAATTTTAGACTTGCAATGGATCTAGATGTGGCTGATGTCAGTTTTGTTGACTCAAAAAGCGAATGGGTGATTACTCAAAGTATTAATCCTGCAGAAGGATTAGCTAGAATATGGCAGCGAGGATCACCTTTGGATAGTACTGGTTTTCCTACTTGTTCTTTGTTGTACACTGAAGCAAAAACTCTTGGCGGCTTACCGAAATACGAAGTAACAACCGACCCAAGTAAATGTTAACAATTGCTAGCAGGTCAGCCCTATTTTAGCCTGCACTAGTTAGAGTAGAATTGATTGGTAGAAAGGCCTTCCAGAGTTATCAAAATCCAAGTGTATTTAATGCACTTGGATTTTTTTATGGAAGCTTTCAGAGCTTCTTAAAGCATTTCTGCCCCAAAGTGAGCTAGGAAGGAATTGAAGTCAGTTTCAAATCCTGCAATTTGACTTACTTTTCTCATGCAGAAAGCTCTATATATGTAGCCAATTTATCTAATCCACTCAGTTTGAAATCCCTTTTGTTCGTATGTTATTTACATTCCAGTTCATTAAGTGGCGGAGTGCATATTGAAACATCACTTTTTTTATACCTGACAAGTTACTACCGTGTATAAAATAGAAATCGTCGGGTTGCGAAAACACGCCAAAATCGTCGGCGATCCCTTCACTTTGTATATAGGTATCTTCTCCTTTCCAATCAATACTAGGATTGGACAAACATTTGGTAGAAACTCCGTAACCTGAGAATGGTTCATTAACTTCAGCGAATCTGTTTTGCACCTGTTTTAAGTAATCACTATCTAAAATATAGCCTTCTAGATTAATCCAGCGTTCATTCTGATAGACTTCTACCCAACTATGAATGATACGCTCTGGCGCGAGCACAAATAGGTAGTTCGGTATCGCTCCTCGCTGCAGTTCGTTAAAAATAGTAAAACCATGGGAGCGTGTTGCTATACCTACTGCACGTAACAATGCCATCAATAAAGTACCTTTGGTATTACATTGCCCGTAGCCGTCTTTTAGCACTTGGCTTGCCGCCAAGCGATCATCTTTGTTATAACCGAATTGAATTTCATCTCGGACATACTTGTAAATTGCACCAATAACCTCGTACTGAGAGAGCTTATTCCACTCTTTTTTCTCAACTAGCTCTTGGATGTCTGGGTGCTTAAAATCTAGCATCGCCGTTTCTTGTAGATATTTTTTAGATACCAAAGTCATGAATATCTCCTCTCTGAGAACACACATAAAGAGTAAACAAAAGGAGAATACAAGACTTGAATAAACTGGCTACCTTTCTTGAAAAATGGTCTTTGCTTGGCGAATTGTCATTCCAAACGTTTTTCTAAAACTTCGGCTCAAGTGTGGGCTGTCAGAGAAACCAGCCATGTAGGCCGCGTCTGTCGCTGATGCTCCTTTAAGTATCGCTCTTACCGCACATATCATTCGACACCACAACAGGTATGGTCGCCAAGGTATGCCTAGTTCCTCACTAAACAAATGCAGAAATCGACTTTCAGATAGTGCAAGCTTTTTGGCAACATCTGATGCTCTCCAATGGTTTGGCTTTAGGCATTGCCCATCTAAGCATTGAGAAAGTTCGCTCAGTAATGTCCTAATACGAGGGTCTATTGTTAGCGTTTGATTGCAAAGTGGAAACATGGTCTGCAGACCTAGGCTTTCAAACAGTGAAGATAGATGTTCCGTCAAATCATCAGTGTTTTTGGGATGGTTGAAAAAGAGAACAGAGCCTTCAAATAGCCTTGATGGCCTTCCTTCCAACTTTTTTGTCAATGCAACACCTAATTCACTGGAGGGTTCTACTAATAAGATCCAACCCTCATCCATTTGTAACTGATGCTTGATGCTAGAATCAATAACTACAGCTGTATTAATTTCCTTATTATCTAATGTACAACCAGAATTAGATCGAGGCCACGCAAGTTGAATTGCATGGTGGCTATGAGGAGAGGCATCTACAGACGAGCCATATATGATAACGATACCCGCCCTGAACCAAATACCTGAATTCATTAGCAGCTTCCTCCCTGAATATTTGTTTGGTTACTGATTTGTGTAACCGGTGCCGAATTTTACATACACCAAATTGCTGTAGAGTTGTTTCAAATCTTACACGTTTCACTACAGACCGATAGTACATTTAGTATTAAAAATGCTAAGGAGAGAAAAAAATCATTGATGATGTGATGATGTGATGATAGCCTTAGATTTGAGTTCATGAATTTGCTATTTTATATTCATCTAACGATGAGAGTATAGCTGTGAAAACTAACGTTGCTTTAAAAATACTGCTTATATTATCTATTATTTTACAATCATTTGCGGTATCCGTATCTGCAGATGCTCATCAACTAGATGCTGAACATTTCCAATCTACTCATAACCACGAGACTGATCATACATCCAAGCTTGATGATGATAAAAAACATGATATGCATGACTGTCACCATTGTGGGCACTGTAGTGGCAATCATACCAATTGGTTTTTGGTGAAAGCATTTACCTTAAACCTGCCCAAAAACCACTTCTACAATTTCAATAAGTTGACTTTGTTTCCTCATAGTTATTCAACTAGGCTCAATCGCCCTCCCATCGCTTAACTTTACTCAATGCACCGCGTCTTCACGCAAACAAAATTTGGTTTAATAAAAGTTAAGAGACATTATGAATGATTTTCTTCAAATCACAGGGGTAACCCTAGTGATTACTTTGGGTGTGTTTTCAATAAACCCAACATCGGCTAGTAGCAGCAAAAATAACACTCATCACGATGAACATTCGCATGAACACTCCACTAAAACTGTTGTTCATGAGCTTGAGCATGCTACAGAGGAATTAAATATCCCTCAGAAGCTTTCAGTTGAGGAAGAGGAGCACGAAGAAGGTATTACTTTAAGTGCTGAGAAAATTAAATTAGCAGGAATAAAAGTTGAAGAGCTTGTACTAAAAAAACATTTTAAAAGTATTTATGCTCCGGGAGAAATCCAAGCAAATGGTTATAAGAGCTATATTGTCTCTCCACGAACTGACTCTGTAGTTATTAGCCGCCATGCAAGCTTAGGAGACCACGTTAAAGTTGGGCAAGAGCTGGTTACATTGTTTAGCGAGACGATGGCACAAACGCAAGCTGATTTTATCATTGCATCTTCCAATTGGAAGCGAGCTAAAAAGTTAGGTAGTGATAATGTAAGCGAGCGAACTCTTGTGGAGGCTGAAAGCATCTATAGAGGAGTTTACGGTAAGTTACTTGCTTTTGGTTTGACTCAACAGGCAATTGAAAAAATATATCAGCAAGATAACTCAACCTTTGGGCAATATGCGCTTATTGCTGAGCGAGAAGGTGTTGTTTTACAGGATGACTTTATGCAAGGTCAGCGCATTGAAGCGGGTGAAACCATCATGTTACTTGCCGATGAGACAGACCTTTGGGTAGAAGCAAATGTTCCACCAAATAAAGCGTTAAATATAGTCTTAGGCAGCCCTGCTCTAGTTGAAGTAAGTGGTTCTAAATATCCTGCCAATGTAATACAAGAAGCTCACACAATCGATCCTATCACCCGTACCCGAATTGTCAGACTGTCAGTTAATAATACTGAACATAAGCTTCATTCAGGTATGTTTGTGAAAGTCTATTTTCAGTTCGAATCGAACAGTGAGGTCATTGCCGTACCAGAAGAAGCGTTGATAAGAAGCAGTGATGGTGATTGGACAGTGTTTATTGAAGACCATCCAAATGAGTTTATGGCAGTTGAAGTGACAAGAGGCAGATCTTTTGGCGAGTATCGCGAAGTTTTAGGTATTGAACCTGGAACTAGAGTCGTTACCCGTGGCGCTTTTTTTGTCGCCTCTGAGATAGCTAAGGGCGGATTTGATCCGCATAACCATTAAGGAGGCCAACCATGTTTAATCGAATAATTGATTGGTCCATTAACAACAGGTTGCTAGTGCTAATCGCACTATTTGCGTTGATGGCAAGTGCCGTTATAACCATACCTAAGTTGAACTTAGATGCTTTTCCAGATGTAACAAATGTTCAAGTCGCCGTTAATACTGAAGCGCCGGGTTTAGCCGCTGAAGAAGTAGAACAGCTTATTAGCTATCCAATTGAAGCTGTGATGTATGCATTGCCGGATGTAGAACAAGTGCGCTCTATATCAAAAACAGGTTTGTCCGGTGTAACTGTAGTATTTAAAGAAGGCACTGACATATATTTTGCTAGACAGTTAGTTTTTGAGCGGTTACAGGCTGCAAAGGAGCTTATTCCTGCCGGAGTTGGGACACCAGAAATGGGGCCCAACACTTCTGGCTTAGGACAAGTTTTTCAATATTTGCTGATTTCAGATGACACTAGCAAGTATGATTCAATGGCGCTTAGAAGTCTGAATGACTGGATCATTAAACTATTAATAATGCCTGTAGACGGTGTGACTGATGTACTGTCATTTGGTGGTAATGTTCGACAATATCAAGTTAATGTCGACCCTTCCAAATTATTATCCTACGAGTTAACACAAGAAGAAGTAGTTTCAGCGCTTGAAAATAACAACGCCAATGTCGGTGGCTGGTACATGAACCGCGGCCAAGAGCAGTTAGTTATTCGTGGTACAGGTTGGTTTGAAAGTGGTGAGAAAGGTATTGAAAATATTCAGCAAGTGCCTGTGAAAACACTAAATGGTGTCGTTGTTACTGTTTCTGATGTAGCGAATGTATCACTTGGTTCAGAGATCAGACAAGGTGCTGTCACTATGACACGCAAAGCTGACAACGGTACTGTCGAAAATTTGGGTGAAGTTGTCTCTGGCATAGTCTTAAAGCGGATGGGTTCGAATACCAAAGCGACGATAGATGGTATTAATGCTAGAACCACGCTTATCAACCAGGCACTCCCGGAAGGTGTAAGGTTTGAGCCTTTTTACGATCAGGCAGATTTAATTGAAAAAGCGGTGACAACCGTTGTTGAAGCCCTTGCTTTAGCTTTTGTCTTTATTACCGTTGTATTGGCGCTCTTTTTAATGAATTTAAGAGCTACATTTTTAGTGCTGATTTCTATTCCAATTTCTATTGGTATTGCATTAATGGTGATGGCGTGGTTGGGTGTTTCAGCCAACTTGATGTCGCTTGGTGGTATTGTCGTGGCTATTGGCATGTTAGTCGATGGTTCCGTTGTAATGGTTGAAAACATGTTTAAACATCTAAATAAGCAACTGGAAAGCGGCAACGATGAAGCAAGTATTGAAATTAAGCAAAAGTTAAAACTTGCGGGTAAAGAAGTTGCTCGTCCAATCTTTTTTGCTACTTCAATCATTCTTGTTGTTTTTACACCACTGTTTAGTTTTGAAGGTGTCGAGGCAAAACTATTTCAGCCAATGGCAATCAGCATTATGCTAGCTGTGGTGTCAGCTATAGTTGTTGCTTTATTTATTGTACCTGCACTTGCCACTTTTATGTTTAAAAGTGGGGTAAAAGAAAGGGAAGGTTTGATTTTAAAACCTATCGATGTTCTGTATCGGAAGTCATTGAAAATTGCTTTAAATCAGACCAAATTTGTTGTTTTTGTTTCATTAGCACTTGTTGCTTCAGCTGCGGCAGTTATTCCACAAATTGGGACAGAGTTCGTGCCAGAACTTGAAGAAGGAACGATTAACCTAAGGGTTACTCTAGCCCCTTCTTCTAGTTTAGAAACAGCGCTCTCGGTTGCTCCAATATTGGAAGAAAAGTTAATGGCTTTCCCTGAAGTGACCTATGCACTGAGCCGAATTGGTCGAGCAGAAATTGGCGGCGACCCCGAGCCTGTGAACAACATTGAAATCTACATTGGCCTTAAGCCTGTTTCAGAATGGACAAGCGCCTCTAATCGTTATGAGTTACAAGATAAAATGGAACTCTCATTAGAAGAGTTCCCTGGGTTACTACTAAATTTTTCCCAGCCTATTGCTACTCGTGTGGATGAATTGTTATCAGGTGTAAAAGCCCAACTTGCAATAAAACTATTTGGACCTGATTTAGCGGTACTTGCTAATAAAGGCCAAGAAATAGAAGCTGCTATAAAATCAATCGAAGGTGCGAAAGATGTTGCTCTTGAGCAGATAGCTGGTGAAGCACAGCTGGTTATTGCACCTAATCGAATTGAACTTTCTCGATATGGTTTATCTGTTGGCGATGTCATGGAAGTGGTTCAAAACGGAATTGGTGGTGCTGAAGCCGGTCAGATTGTTAATGGAAACGAGCGTTATGATATTTACGTGCGTCTAGGCGAGGAATTTAGAGCGAATAGTGAAGCTATAGCCGATATAAGGTTACAGTCTCCTACAGGCGCTTGGGTAAGAATTGGTGATGTAGCTTCTGTGTCTTTTGAGTCTGGACCTCCACAGGTTAGGCGTGATGATGTGCAGCGCCGAGTGGTTATTCAAGCTAACGTCCAAGGCCGTGATATGGGAAGTGTAGTTGAAGATATTCAGGCAACGATAGCCTCAGAAGTAAAATTACCTGTAGGTTATTCAGTATCGATTGGAGGTCAATTCGAAAGCCAACAAAGAGCGCAGCAGCGCCTTTCTATTGTAGTACCGTTATCGTTGGCTTTGATAGCATCACTCCTATATTATGCGTTTGGTTCTGTCGGGCAAGCTATGCTGATCCTGCTTAACGTTCCTTTAGCAGTTATAGGGGGGTATTCTCACTATACCTTTCAGGTCAGTATTTATCGGTTCCAAGCTCCGTAGGCTTTATTACCTTATTTGGGGTAGCAGTTCTCAATGGTGTTGTCATGGTGGAAAGCATTAACCAACGCGTCAAAGATGGACTGACAACAGCAGAAGCTATATTTGATGGTGCTACGTCGAGATTACGTCCAGTGCTTATGACCGCAATTACGTCAGCATTAGGATTAATACCTATGTTGATGTCAAATGGGGTTGGTTCTGAAATTCAAAGGCCGCTTGCTAGTGTAATTGTTGGTGGCTTAATTACAGCAACGTTACTCACGCTATTTGTTGTTCCAAGCCTATATCAGTTCTTTTCTAAAGGAAAATTAAAAGAGTTTAGGTCATAACAACTCTGTATAGCCCCATTCCTTCTTTGTGTGGGGCTATTCAAGTTGATTAATTAAAGTTTTGGAATGACCAGTATTTCATTGGCTTAACTGGGCACACTCTTACAGAGTTATTCCGTAGAAATACTAATGTGAATACATCCATTTCTTTCTAACTACAATCGTGATGACCAAAATAAAAGGAGGTCGTCATGATGTGTTTTAGTAAAGCGAAACGTAGTGGTGTCAAAAAGCCTTTTCGGCTTGAAGAGATATGGCGTATCAGAACCAGGCTAGAGATTGAAAATAGTTTGATGCAACTTGCGCTACTTAATTTAGCTATTGATAGTAAACTTAGATCTAGTGACTTACTGCCACTCAGAGTTTGCGATGTATCTTCGCAAGATAGAATATTTAACCGTGTTAAGCATATTCAGCGAAAAACAGACATTGAAGTCCAATTTGAAATAACGACAAGAACTCAACAAAGTCTAATGAAATGGATGTTGATTGCTTCTCTAAACCCTAACGATTTTCTTTTCCCAAGCCAAAGACGAAAACAGCAACCAATTAGCTATTCATACTATCGATGCCTTGTCAGAAAATGGGCTTCAAATCTTGGATTAGACTCAAATTTGTATGGTACGCACTCAATGAGGCGAACCAAAGCGACATTAGTCTATGCAAAAACTAAGAATATCAGAGCAGTGCAGCTTTTACTCGGGCATACAAAGGTAGATAACACGATCCGCTATCTTGGTGTTGAATTAGAAGATGCACTGTTACTTTCAGAAAGCATTGATTGTTAGTTGAAAGGAGCCCTATTTATTAGGGCTCCGATCCCGACATTCAAAGACATAGTTGCCCCAAAGTGGGTTAGATGGCTTAACTCATTTATGTCCAGAAACGTGTTACATACCAATGTCCACATAAAAAATCGTTTATTTTTGTAGCAAAGCATAATGCGTACAATTATACTGTGTTAATATACAGTGAATTAGGGCGATTATGCTTTGCATTAAATCCACATCTGACTTTGAAATTGAAAGTGTGAAGTACCCTAACTTTCCCCTCTTAACGTGGGAAGTTGATAATTCAGATCTAGGGATTGAATCAGGAATGCTTTGTGTAGAGGCGTTGCAGTTCTTGGTATATGAGTGCTTAAAACGAGGTCGAGTGAATAGTGAGAACACTTGGTGGACGTATGGCAATCACCTAGCTCAATTCCTGACATTCTGTGAGCAGAACAGTTTGGATTGGCGAGACATTTCAGAAAGCAGTGAAGATGAAATGTTAGTCAGTGCTTATCGTGACCTTTGTGTTGGTGAGTTTGGCATGTCGGTAAATTCAACCAATCAGCATTTAAGAACGATAGTGCGTTTCTATTCTTATGGCGTCGGTAAGTGGTTTAAGTCATTACCTTACTCTCTAGAATCCGTTTCAGTGAATAAAGGCCAGCAGTTTTTAGCTCATACAGAAAGAAATGGTGGTAAGAAATACAGCTCTGATTTGATGATGAAAACCTTTGAGAAAAAAGCTCAATTTTTATCGGTAATTGAAGTGCGAGATCTTTTATCTGCGATTGAAAATTCAACCTTAAAGCTGATGGTTCGCTTATGTCTACAGACAGGAATTAGACGAAAAGAACTGTTGCTGTTTCCCTTGAATATAATAAGAAAGCCTACTGGAAACAGAGCTTACTATGAGGTCAATATTTCACGAACCAAAGGTGAGAAAGAGCGCAAAATACACATCCCGACACGATTGATGGAGGACTTGTGGCGTTATGTCAATGAGGCTCGTTTTCAGAAGCAACAAGAGTCGGAAGTGGAGTCAAATTGCTTGTTTTTAACGCCTGATGGTCAAGGGTGGGCTTCTCAAGGTTCTGCTTTTGGTAAGGCTCTCAAGTCGCTTAAATTACCCTTTCACGTATCACCGCATATGTTAAGGCATACTTATGCAACGCACATGCTGAAAGGAATGTTAGAGCATAAAAGCAGTAAATTTGAACCGTTGATGTACCTACAAGCTCGGCTTGGACATTCAAGTATCACAACCACGATGAAATATTTACATTTGGTTAATGATTTGGTCGATGACTTGTCGATTGAGTATCAACAACAGATTGATGCGATTGTGTAGGTGAAATATGGCGAGACAAAGAAAAAAACTGTCTATTAACAAAGACAAGCTAAAGAAAACATCGGCAGTAGAGTCAACAACTGACACTGCTCAAAATCGAGAAATAGTCCGACCAATCAACCCTGTAGTGAATTACCCGAATATCGGTTCAAAAGGTGGCAATGGTTCTAACGTCAATTTTACTCGTTTCTATGGCAAAGGTTATGACGACATTACAAATCGAGTGTACTACACCGCAAAAGCTCTGCTGAAAAATACCGATGCTCTTAGCGAGGAAACTCAAAAAGGTTATTTTAAAAATGGTTTTTTCCATTTCGCTGAATACCTTACATTATTTAGGTATTCAGCGGGTGAGGACTTAACACAAGATGACATTACGCCAGAGTTGATCGAGCAATATTTACTGCACCTTAGAGGTTGTGAGTTAGGGTATAACACCCTAAAAGGTTACTACACTCATCTCAAGTCAATGCTGATACACATGAGGGACAAGGGCTATTGGTCAGTCATTGATGACATAAACCTAAACAGTGATTTCTTTCCTAAGAGCCCATTTCCAAATTCAAGTAAACGTGCAAAGGGCGAGAAACCACTGACTCCCCATGAAAAAAGGCAGGTGGTGGTTGCGCTAAAACAAGCAATTAAGCCGATTTATCAAAAGACCGAACCACTAACAGGTTATCAGTTAACACTGTGTTTGTTAGCTGTGGCGATTCAGACAGGCATCAACACATCTCCGCTTCTCAATATGACTACCGACTCATTGACCGACCACCCACTTAAAGATTGCCGCAAGCTCTTAACCGTATTCAAAAAAAGAGGCAACTCCACGCAATTGCACAATTTACGAAAATCACAGGAACTTGAAGTAGTGCAAGGAATAAAGCTTGATGTGGCTTATCTTATTGAGGCTATCATTGAGCGTAATAGCCAAGTGAGAAAGTCTATCGATTCCGACTTGTTATTTGTCTATGAGTCTAGAGTTGCCCACATAGGTGCCGAGAGAGGTACGGCCTCCTCTCTAGCAGAAAGGCTGCTTAGATATAACATCAAAAAATTCATCAAAGAGTACGACTTAAGAGATGAAGATGGTCGAACGATGAAACTTAATGTAAGCCGTTTTCGCAAGACGTTCATCAATGGTATTTATGAGCTGAGTGGTGAGAGTTTGTTAATTGCTGCGCGGCAAGCCAAACACAGTGGGACAGGAACGCTTGACCACTACCTGCAAGCTCCCGAGCAATCAAAGCGCAACTTGGGCTTAATGGGTGAGATACGAGTTAAAGAGCTAACGTGCGCAGAGCCAAGCGTCCCTGTAGGGCATTGTAAAGACCCTAAGAATGGCGATAAAGCACCGAAAAATGGCTCGTTCTGTAATGACTTTTTAGGCTGCTTCCGCTGTAAAAGCTTCGTTATTACAGGTGATGATTTGTATAAACTCTTTAGTTTTTATTGGGCGATTATTCGAAGCCGTGACGAGTTTGGTCGTAAAGACTGGAAGCGTCATTTAAAAAATGTTCTAAGAATCGTAGATGAAGAAGTTGTCCCTGAATTTGCTAAGCTTGGCCAGCTACAGCGTGTAGAGACTGAAAAAGAACGGGCAAGATCTAATCCACATCCGTACTGGCAAAACCTTGATATGTTGAAGGTGACGCAATGAGTTCAATTGAGTTAATACTCACACAAGCTGAGTTTGCAATTCAGCAATGTCCAAAGCCAAGCACCAGTGCGCTTGAGCAAGTCATTGATGGCTCTCTAACGGGTATCGTGACCTACATTAAACTCGCCAATGGTGAATACCAAACGCTATCTCGATTTGAGGAAGATGTATGGGTGTTTCCTGCTAGTAAAGGTACGAAAGCAACTATAGCAAGTGCATTAAACCTTACTTTTTCTACGATTGATGATACTCAAATGAAGCGCATGGCAAAGTGGGTAATCTGGAGCAAATTCAAAAAGGGGTTAGCTCTTAATACTCTTGTGAAAACATTGGACAAGTTGAAAAGTTATTTTCAGTGGGTTTTAAGTTCAGATACTACAGTTACACATGGGCTGACAGCTTTTACCTCAAATGCCTACGTTAGGCATGTAAATACCCTGCACTCAAAACGAAAAGGCGAGACTAAACCACTGACAGCAGTCACCAAGGTGGATAGATTCCGCATTCTAGAAGACCTTTATTACCACTGCAAAGAGTTTGATTTTGTCAAAGAGCATCCTTGGCCTCAATCAACCGCTAATGAGCAAGCAGGGTATGTTGGTGAAGCGTATCGGGAAGCCATTACCAAAGGTAAGACCCCCATTATTCCAAATAAAGTGCTAATTCCGCTGTGCCAGTTTACTAAATCATACCTAGATAAAGCTGATGAAATTCTGAAATCGTCAAAAAAGAGAGAAACATTGCTACTGCGAGATAGCTGTATCTTCTGGCTGTTACTCACAACGGGTATGCGTATCCATGAAATATTAGGCATTAAGCGTGATGCGTATCGCTCTGAAACGAAAGGTGACACCACTTACTACCACATCGAAACTGTCTCTGAGAAAACACATACAGGGTTAGCTGAGTGGATTGCGCCAAGGATAGCCACGGAAGCGATTGATATTCTTGGCCGTTTGAGCGCTCCACTTCAAGATCAACTTGAGTGTGATTTACTAAAAGCGAAAGCAAGCAACGATCATGTGGAAGCACATCGACTTGAGGAAATATCAAACCACATCTGCCTATCGAAAAACCTGGGAAAAGGAAACGCAATTTACCTATTGTCAGGGGTGGCAATGACTAACGCTAGGTTGCCAAACTTATGTGAACAGATAGGGAGTAATTGGAACCTATCAGCGCACCAATTCAGACGTACCTTTGCTAATTATGCGGTTCACTCTGAATTAGGTGACTTGAGAGCATTAAAAGATCACTTTAAACATTGGTCAATTACCATGACCACTTTGTATGCCTTTAATGATGCTTTGGATGCTGAATTGTTTGAAGAAATGCTTCGAGAGAAATATCTGGTTGAAGAAGAAATTAAGCAAGATTGGTTTGAACTAGACACGCCTATCACTGGTGGCGACATAGCTCAAAACATCATGAAGGTCCGTGAGGATAAAGAGTTAATTAAATCTTTTGGCTCTCTTAGTGCTATGGCAAAGGCATACTCTAGCTCCATACCAATTCGCTCAACAGGTATTGGGTGGTGCACCAATGATGATGAGTGTAAGTGTGGTAAGCCTGATAGCTGTGAAAGCGGCATTGTAGATAAGCGACACCTGCCTTATTGGGAGGGAATGCTAGTGCAGCAAATGAAACTGATGCAATTGGATGATATTGGTGAAGCTGGTAGAGCGGCGGTAAAAAAAGGCATGGAACGCTGTGAAAAGGTTCTAGTGGCATTGGGTATTGATGTTGAAGCTATGAAGCAAGAGATTAACGAGAGAAAGGATATCGAGGTGATAAATGTCTAACCAGAAAGAAAAAGCGACACATAAAGCGGTTCGACTTGCCATTGTTCGAATCGAAAAAGGTCGTCCAAATACTGTTTCTCATAAACGTAAAATGAGTGTCGCTGCCGTTGCCGAAGAAGCAGGTGTAAGTCGAGCATTGATTCACCGTGATTGCCCTGAACTATTAGAGCGTATTAAAGGCGGTGTAAACAAAGACATTCGACAGCAACGTGATGCCAAACAAACTGAACTTAATAAATACAAAGACCGCAATCGAGAGTTGCGGTCTGAGGTGGCAGAATTGAAAGCTATGCTCGCTAAAGTTCAATCACAAAATGCTACGTTAATACGAAAAAACATGGCTCTGAGCAATGCTCGTGCGGACAATAACAATGTAACGCAACTAATATACAGCTAATTGCCTGAATTTAATGGTAATAATTTCAAATTAAGGTTACTTTTGAGATAGTTAAAAACATCCAAAAGTGTAACCTTAAACAAAGTTATATAAAACATAAGGTTAGCTACAGTTACATGTAACGAACTATTTATAATTATTGCCTTCCGACAGTTTTGATAGCTTGCCTGATAATTTCCGAAAAAAGCTATACCCATTTGCAGCATCTGAAATTTTTATTAGCCAGACGTTGATGAATCATGTTAACAATAAATACAAATCCGCTGAAGACTTAAGGCATGAAGTGGAAATGGGGAAACTATCAGATCAACTGACTCATACTAAAAAAGCTTTTTGGTTATCATTTTCTGCTCTTGTGTTATCAACAATAGTTTCAGCGGCCTCTGTTAGCATCAATCTTTGGGGCAAAACGACCGTCAAAGTAGAAGAGATGCCCCTTGGCCAAATACCAAGTGAGTTACAGATTATTTCCGAAACCTTGAAAGACATTTCAAGCAAGCATGTTGACATATCTCAGAGTCTGATGGAAATTTCAAATGACCAAAAGAAGGTATCAGAAAACTTAGAAAGAATTAGTCCTTTTCATAATGTTCATGGTGAGTAAGCTTCTTGATATGCGAGTTTTTAAATATAGAGCTGGTTCAAGTAGAGACATTGATTCATTAGTGAATAACGAGTTTTGGGCTCCTACAAGGGAGAAGTTAAATGACCCTTATGAAGGTGTTTTTTCTCGTGAGTTATTTGAAGAGCAATTAAATCAACTTGAAAAAATTTTCAATGTGGGAAAGAAATTTGATGACGTGCGCGACTCTTTAGAATCTGTGCTAGATTTTACTGACAAATCGGGCATTTATTCCAGCTGAAATAATACGTCGAGATCCTTATTGTGATGCTGTAGAGTTTGTTGAATTTAGCCCTGAAAAGAGTACGCCTGAAAACCCTATTGTGCTAATTATGTGCCAAAAATGCAATAATCGCTGGCCAAGGTATTATTTGACCTTAAAAGAAATTGATGAACAGTATGAAAAAATTAAAGATTTAGATGGATCAACCTTACGAAATAGCATGGACGAAAATTGATTAATAATAGTAAATTTTGCAAAACGCCTATGGACATACTCTATAAGGCCACAGATAAGATTCTACAATGCTTTTAGCAATGTCCATAATCACGCAACTCGTAGGTAGTCAATCAACATAAAGTCAAAGCGAGAAGCCGCAAACTCGTCGGTAGACAAGGTTGAGCCTACTTTGATGTTCTCAGGGTTGTTACCTTTGATCATCATGTCCGATTTACAAATCGCGTAGGTCTCGTCGTTGATCTCTTTGCCGTAGAGGTAAACATCACGGCTGTCGTTAGGGTATTTTTCTTCAATGAAGTTTTGAGATTCAGTCAACATACCACCGCTGCCACACGCAGGGTCATACACTGTCATGGTAAGCGGCAACTGGTCTTTCACCGGGTCAAACACCAAGTGCGTCATCAGTTCAATAACTTCACGTGGCGTAAAGTGTTCGCCTGCTTCTTCGTTGTTTTCTTCGTTGAACTTGCGGATCAACTCTTCGAACACGTAACCCATACCCAGGTTGGTAAGGGC
This sequence comes from Shewanella aestuarii, assembly GCF_011765625.1. Taxonomy (NCBI): domain Bacteria; kingdom Pseudomonadati; phylum Pseudomonadota; class Gammaproteobacteria; order Alteromonadales; family Shewanellaceae; genus Shewanella; species Shewanella aestuarii. The sequence continues at coordinate 94,780 of NZ_CP050314.1, read as the reverse complement.
TGGCATCTTGTTGCCATCTGGGTCTTCGACCGTTTCATGAGTTAGGTTTATATAGGGGGAAACAAACTTCTCGACGACATCAAGAAGGACTTGCTTGGAGGCCATATGACGAATTTGCGATTTGAGGTTAAAGCACTCAATGATCTCTTTAACGTTATCGCTAAAGCCAAGCAGGTACTCTTCAAAGTTGGCGAGTAATATCTGTTGGTTATTCGTTGCGGTGTTGAATAGGGATTTCAGCGTCCATTTAGATGTATTGTAAAAAACATAACCACTGGCCGCTTTTAATGGTTCATCATCAAGCTCCGTGGCTTGCATCTCTTCTTTTTGGAACTTTACCTCATCAAGCACGGCTTCTTTGGTAGGTTCAAGTAACGTATCTAAACGTCGTAATACCACCATAGGTAAAATCACATCACGGTACTTACCGCGAACGTACACATCCCGTAAACAGTCGTCGGCAATATTCCAAATAAATGAGATGAGCTTGTTATGTACACTATGATCCATTTTCTTTTCCTGTTCAGTGTTGGTTGCACCCCACTAGGTTGCTGCAACGGCTTCACTACAAATTTAAAATTCTGTTCTTTATGTAACGCCTAAATGGACGCTACATCGTTCGATTAACTTGTTCTGCCAGGCGCTAGATTTAAGTTTGTGACACCATAAAGTGCTTGGCTGTTACGCAACCAAAGCTGATACTCAAAGCCCATTAATGAGTGTTCCGTAGAACAATCCACATGCCATTGGCGTAGCAAATACCCAGCGGTTGCTGCTCTAATCTCAACCTTTAGAACGCCACCCGTCATGCCATAGTCCAGCTCTATCGCTTCGCTGTGTTCAATGCGTGGGTGTGGTACTAACTCCAGCTCTACAAATCTGTTCCATTGTCGGTCCTGAGTTTCAAGTTCAGCCTCAGACAGCTTTGAATCTTCAAGCACACCCGCTGCTTTAATTCGGGTCAGTACAAAGTCACGAAACTCATTATGCTTGCGGTCAAAACCACGAACGTGCCAACGCAGGCCATTGTCCACCAGCGTATGCGGCACAATTTCACGCGTGGTTTCACCGCTCGATAACGACACATAGGTGATACTCAAGGCTTTGCCTTTGTAGATGGCCTCGGTGACTTTCGCTACTATCGATAAACTCGGCTTGTTAAGGTGATAAGGCGCTTCACAAGCCAGTGGTGGTTTTACCTTTCCAGTGAAGCCATCTCCGTACCCTTGGCTAATCGTCGCCAGTGTTCTCACAACGTCATAGTCGAACAGGGGCTCAAAAGCTTCACCACGCTTATGCAATTTGAGCTTTTGGTCATACTCAATGTTGCCTGGCGCGAGCTCTCTGTACATTGTGAAGTCTTTCGTTGCTTGTGCAGCGGCTATGCTGAAGCGATCGACTAAATCCGCTCGCACCGCTTCTCCCTTAAACAATAAGGTGAAATCGATGTGGGCAATGCGATCCCTGGTTGCTTGTGGCAACTGCGCTATCTGCGAAAGCCTATCTGACTTCGCCACTACCGTTTGTTTCAGACCATCATTTGTCATGCGTCTTGTTTATCCAATTCAACCAGTTTCTTAAAACTCTGTTTATAAAGTACGGACCGACATCGCGTAATCACATTGAATAGTGTCACTCAATGCTGCTCTTTATCCGCAATGACTTAGCAATCTCTACCGGTTGAAGCTGGACAGATGGCCATAACACACTGAATAGGCTTCAACCTAATTAATTTTATTAGGTATCATCCTATCACAAATTATTTTGTAGGGAAGACTAAGCGGCAACTTTTTGATCTGGATTGCAATTGCCGCTCAGGTATGGGCGTGAAGACACTGTTTCATGCCATTGCTGGTAGCCGCTATCAATGCGCTACCCGAACCAGTGGCACCACGATGTTACTGCTTTCAGACTTCCCTTTTTCCGAGTATGTGGACATCAGGGCTCGTTGCTCACTCTCCCGAATGCGCCTGGCAACTTCTGCCTGAGCTGGCAGCAATGGCAGCATCCCTTCAGCAATCGCGTCTGGGGCAGACTCTTGGCCACAGGACATCAAATGCTTCCATGGATCTTTAAGAAAGCGCTCGAACGTGATGCCAAATTCAATGATGCGGGCAGAGACGAAGATTTCGCCCCAGTATTCAATGTAGCTGTCTTGGTACATGGAAAGATTCCTCTTGTTGGTTAAACCATGAGTTCACTTTCCATTTTCCAGAGGTTTTCAAATATGCAAGAGGCTATGACAAAGCTTTAAATCGATTGCGGGCATCTTTGTAGTCATAGTGGGCATGTTCTGAGCCACGATGGTACAAATCATCCAGGTAAGCTTGCTCCAGCGGCAGCTCGTCTTCGCTGATTTCGCGCCACCAATGTTTGTTGGCACCTTTAACACCGTCATGCCAACGGTAACCGCGCTCTTTTAAATAGTCCTTTACGTCAAACGGCGCACCAAACGCACGAACTAATACAGTTCGCCTGTCTGCTTCAGACAACAAGTTTGCAACGGACTCGGGCAACAAATAGAACAACCAGGCCATCGCCAAACAATCGGTTGCAGCTCGGTGTCCTTCATAGAACCAACCTAAGCGAAGCAGCAGGTACTCAAGCTTTCTACTTTCAAAGCCCAGTGCTTTCCAATCTATGCCACTGGCTGAACAGGCCCAAGATAGATGGCCTAATGCAGCAAACCGCTTTTCAAAGAAAGGACGATCAAACTGTGCATTGTGTGCAACCACCAGCGGATCATCGGATAACCAACTCGCTACAATTGCATCATCAATGCGCTGGCCTTGCACCATATCATCGGTGATACCGGTTAACTCGGTGATCAGCTCGGGGATTGGCTTGCCGGGATCTTCATACAGGCTGATCACATCAACAATCGACACAATCCGCATAGCTGATGGGCTGTAAAGCACCTTAACCATACCAAGCTCAATAATGGACTCGTCATCGGCAGACAGTCCGGTTGTCTCTGTATCGAGCAGCACCATTGGCTGTTCATCACCGACCACAGGAGAAAGTTCAAGTGGCCAGGACTGCGGTTCACGCGTTAATGGAATGCGCTCCAGCAATCTAAAATCTTCTGGTCTTTCTGGGATCTCCGCGAGGCGCTCTAGCGGAAATGGCGCAGGGGCTCTTGTCATTGATGGTTCCTCTTCAATTCTATTGTTCGCTTTGGGTTATTTCACTGTGCCACAGGTTTTTCAAAATGCACCTTGGATACCTCAGCGTTTTTTTAATCTTTCTACTGGGTGAACCCATGTATGAAGGCTTTGGCTAAGCCTTTCAGAAAGCCTTAGCTAAACCCTTTAGGTAACCCTTACCAATACCCTTTACGTATGGCTTAGCCAACCCCTTTTCAAACGGTTGAAAAAGGCTTTAACTGAGTTCGACTGAGCATTTTAATGATGCTCCTGACTTCCCTTTAAGCCAGTAAATTCAATACGAAACAGAATTTTACTAACTGTTTTGAAACCCTTTGCGAAGGGTCCAACAAGCCTTGTCTGACGGTTACTTGACCCATGCGTTAACCAGTAGCAGTAACAGGATCAGTAACAGAAACAAGAGCAGTAGGCAGAAGCAGTATTGTCCAAGCCTTGCAGGCTTTGACGAGGGCGAGCAATCCCCACATCAAGCTTTTCAACACAAGAAATAAATCACCCACGACACAACGTCTTACTCGAACAACTACAGTTTTACCTACAATTTTACTTGTAGAAATCAGCATAGCATTAGATACTGTATAAACAAACAGTATTAATTATGATTTTTCGAGGTTCGTCATGAGTGTCTCGCTGATAGGCCGTAGCGGCGCACTTGCCTTCATCAAAGCCAAGCGCCTTCGTATTCCATTGTTCATGGAACGTGTTTCTGCTGGTTTTCCTTCACCAGCGCAGGATTATGTTGAGCAAACGCTCGACCTCAACGAGCTGTGCATCAAGCGACCGGCTGCAACGTTCTTTGTGCGTGTTGAAGGTGATTCAATGATTGATGCCGGGATTCACCCAGATGATATTCTGGTGGTTGATCGCTCTGTCCAAGCCGAACACGGTGACATTGTCATCGCTGGCATCCATGGTGAACTCACGGTAAAGGAGCTTCAACTAAGGCCGTGCGTCATGCTGATCCCAAGAAACCAGGTGTATGAGCCCATTCATATTCCTGAAGGGACAGAGTTAGAGATATTTGGTGTGGTCACCAATGTGGTGCGAAACATACGCCGTAAGTCGTGACTATCCCATGCCAGTATTTGCCTTGGTGGACTGCAACAACTTTTACGCCAGTTGTGAGAAGCTGTTTCGTCCTGATTTAAAAGATACGCCGATTGTGGTGCTGTCCAACAATGACGGCTGCGTGGTTGCACGGTCGCGTGAAGCTAAGTTACTCGGTATTAAAATGGGCGTACCCGTCTTTCAAATCAAAGCTGAAATGCAGCGCCATGGCATTTTGGCATTCTCGTCCAACTATGCGCTTACAGTTGGGAAATACTTTAGACATCACATGTTGTAATGTTTCAGGTTGTATAAATTAGACGTCGAGATGAGGGGTGGTTACAATTTTTACTATTGGTTAAGAAATATCTTGAAAAAGTAGATGTATGAACGCGTAACCCCCTGGGGGAAGGCTTAGCAGTGTGAATAACGGATGATTTAGGTGTTAATGTGATTGAACAAAATAGGTCGTTTCCAGATGACTTCGGCTTTGACTATTGTCTTATGTGGATTAGTACGGAGAAATATCCCTCATTTATAAGTAGGCCACACCCTGACAGACAGTGGCGAGATCATCCATGACGTTAGGGACAACTCAAAACCATTTGCTCATAAACTTCCAATTTTAATAGACCCCGATGGTATCAATGTGGTGCCAGTGAATCTATATCTTCACTCTTTGTTGGCAGATCCAGATATATCCTCCGATAAGACGATTCAATCCCATGCAGTTGCGTTATTGAGCTTCTATCGGTGGTTGAGCACGGAAATCCCCGAACATACACACCCAAGGACTGGCCTTCTGGTTGATGAAAAACCTCCGTTAACAATATATGACTGCACCGAGAAGGTAGAGGAAAGTCCAATCGTGAGATATCGAGACTATTTATTGGAAAACCTTTATACCAAGGATGAAACTGGAAAAGTCGGTGGTTCTCCAAGTACAGCCTCTAACTATGTTTTGAAAGTTGTCAATTACTTCATCTTCCTTCATCGCCAGCGGATCATTTCAATCAGCAAAACCTTTCGACCATTTGAGTTTAAGGCAAAGACTGTTCGCATAAGCAACAAAGGAAACAGAGCACAACATGAAATGCTCTCACATCTCAATCGCAGTCACAGTAAGGAAATTATTGTATACACCACAGGTCTCACTAGACCATTTAAGAACATAAAAAAACCTCAAGATGCTGATATTCGAGAGCTTAACCCACTTCGTGAAGATGAAAAACAAGAGCTTTATAAACACCTTGATATTGAAAATTCATCTGACACTAAAGCCCTAATGGTGTACTTAAAAACTGAAACGGGATTGAGATTGGAGGAATTAATAACATTTCCTGCCTCTGTCGTGGACAAGCCAAAAGCTAAAGTAGTTAAGGTGCAAATTGGTGAGAATATTAACGGTTGCTTAACCAAGTTCAAAAAAAACAGAACAATTGAAATCCCAGCCAGTGTCATGGATCTGTTGTACGAGTACAAGTTAAGTAAGGCGAGGAAGAAGGCTATTGAAAAAGGATTACTTCGCCATAACCACTTATTCGTTAAATCGAATGGCAATATCTACGCTCCAAACACCATTCAAAAGTATGTGGAAACTATCCGCAATGATTTGACACACTGTGGGCTTGATATTTATTTTGCCCCTCATGACTTACGAGCCACTTTCGCAACCGACTGGCTGTACAGCAAACATATGGAAACAGGTAAGCCCTTCGAGGCTTTGTTACAGGAGCTGGCTGATTTGATGGGGCATGAAAGCACCTCTACCACTCAAAAATACGTTAACTACATGAATGACAATAAAACATGGTTGGAATTCGCTCAGCGTAAAAATCAATTCGCACAACAATCGCTGAGGTGATGATATGGCAAAAAGTCGATTAGCAGCATCGAGAAATCAAAATAAATCACCCGCTCCGCCGATTACTAAGAAAAATGTTACTTCATTAGATTTGATCGTTGATATACGGCCAGAAGGGGTGCTAAACAGCACAAGACACAATTTTATTTATTGGTGTCATGAACAGTGTGATCCCAAAAAACCATTAGCTAAACCCTCTCGACTGGAAAGAATGCAAAAGCTAAAAAGATGGGTTGATCAAGAGAAGAAAAATGAAACCAATGCATGGTCTCTAGTAGTTAAATTAAGCGCCTTAAAGACTTACATTGCATTTTGCGACATTAAGAAGTTCGACCCTTTTAGTCAGGCTGGATATCTTTATTACGCTGGTAACTCAGGTGAGTTACGGCGCTTAGTTGACATTGCTAGTGAGCCTAAAAAATACCAATTTCAGTATCATAATGGTGAAGAGTTTGGTTTGTTGGAATCCTCAGCTCTTCAAAAAAAGATGAATCTCGACTCGATGCTTCCAGTGCTTGATTTTGATGTGTCAGTCCGCGGCTGACTGCCAGGACAGGAACACTGCTTGTTGTGCAAAGGTGTTGGCAGCTTCTTGTTGCTTGCGGATATGGTAAATGAACCCATCAGTTAACCGTTCCAGTGCCAGTTGTATCCGCTCTGTCAGGTGACATAGCAACCATAGATGCTGCTGTGCGCGTTTGAATCGTTTGAGTTTACTACCGTAATAGTTGATGAGCTCACCGAAGTGTTGTCGATTTTTAAGAGACAGATTAAGCCCATCGATAACGCCATTGATTTGCGTGCGCCATGGCGCTAACTGATGATAAAGGGCAAGCTCTTTTTTAAGTTCAGGTACGGTCAGACTTTTTGCACCGCCTCTGAGCTGGTTCAGGCTTAGTCCGTCATCAATGGCTGTTATGCTGTCCAGAAAGACGTGAAGTTCAGGACTGGTGAGTTGATTAAGTTGGTGCGCCAGGTCTTTTCTGACCTGCTGCATCGCTCTGCTTATCAGTCTCTGGAGTACGGTGTACCTAGGGATAGCAATGCTGTGACTGGTTAGGAATTCAATAGCAGTATCAAAGAGGTAACGCGGCTCCAGCCAGGCATTGCCCACCTGAACAAGGTGGTCGAAAAGAGAATTGAAGTGCTGACTTTCGTCCCATTTGTGATAACCAGCAAGGTCTAATACTTTTGCGTAGAGTCGATCTTTTTGTTTTTGTGAGGGAGTGAATGGTCTGAGCCCCTTGCCGCCAAGCAGCTCTTTACTGATGAACATTAAATCCTTAGAAACCTGCGAGTAAGCGATATCTAGGATGACGGGCTTTGATTTGAAGTATCCCAAAATCGCGACAAAGTAACATCTATGAGCTCTGAGACGAATTGACCGAAAAACTGCCAATTCCGCATCGTTCAGAGAAAAGTACAGACGTTGTTCTTCGATTGAAAAAATGGGTGGGGAATAAAGATCTGCCTGTTCTGCTCTCGTGAGAATAGTAATTTCGTTTTTGATGGCCATATCAGGGCTGTTCCGTATTAAATGTACGATATTTACCTAATTTGCCACACTTATAAGTAGTAACCCACCTCCGCAGCCATTTATTGGTGTGGTCTACAGAGGATTAAGTCTTTTTAGAGGGGAAAATCCCTAGAACCCCATCTCCAAACATATCAAGCGTGTCTGTATCCCACTCTATTGTAAACAAGACATTTTTATCTTTTATATTCAATGGCTTATTTTCCTGCTAATTGGTAATACCATGAAAAATACCATGCTCAGAAAAGGCTTAACAATATTTTGAAAAATTGCCTACTGAGCGCTGCCGCACAGCTCCATAGGCCGCTTTCCTGGCTTTGCTTCCAGATGTATGCTATTCTGCTCCTGCAGCTAATGGATCACCGCAAACAGGTTACTCGCCTGGGGATTCCCTTTCGACCCGAGCATCCGTATGAGACTCATGCTCGATTATTATTATTATAGAAGCCCCCATGAATAAATCGCTCATCATTTTCGGCATCGTCAACATAACCTCGGACAGTTTCTCCGATGGAGGCCGGTATCTGGCGCCAGACGCAGCCATTGCGCAGGCGCGTAAGCTGATGGCCGAGGGGGCAGATGTGATCGACCTCGGTCCGGCATCCAGCAATCCCGACGCCGCGCCTGTTTCGTCCGACACAGAAATCGCGCGTATCGCGCCGGTGCTGGACGCGCTCAAGGCAGATGGCATTCCCGTCTCGCTCGACAGTTATCAACCCGCGACGCAAGCCTATGCCTTGTCGCGTGGTGTGGCCTATCTCAATGATATTCGCGGTTTTCCAGACGCTGCGTTCTATCCGCAATTGGCGAAATCATCTGCCAAACTCGTCGTTATGCATTCGGTGCAAGACGGGCAGGCAGATCGGCGCGAGGCACCCGCTGGCGACATCATGGATCACATTGCGGCGTTCTTTGACGCGCGCATCGCGGCGCTGACGGGTGCCGGTATCAAACGCAACCGCCTTGTCCTTGATCCCGGCATGGGGTTTTTTCTGGGGGCTGCTCCCGAAACCTCGCTCTCGGTGCTGGCGCGGTTCGATGAATTGCGGCTGCGCTTCGATTTGCCGGTGCTTCTGTCTGTTTCGCGCAAATCCTTTCTGCGCGCGCTCACAGGCCGTGGTCCGGGGGATGTCGGGGCCGCGACACTCGCTGCAGAGCTTGCCGCCGCCGCAGGTGGAGCTGACTTCATCCGCACACACGAGCCGCGCCCCTTGCGCGACGGGCTGGCGGTATTGGCGGCGCTGAAAGAAACCGCAAGAATTCGTTAACTGCACATTCGGGATATTTCTCTATATTCGCGGTTCAGCAGGCATGTCCCCTTTGAGGGCGACCCGAGTTCATGTTAGCTGCTGGGCTTAATTTTGATAAAATAGCTTATTTTTTGAGATAATAATTTGTACTTTTGTGGCTTCACTTCCAAAAAGTATACAACACGTGGCAAAGCCTTGGATTAAATAATTATTAGGGTAATTCTCTTCAAAACCCACTTTTATGGTATAGTACTCTATTAGTATTATGCTACAATTATTTTGTTGTATAATTTAATCAAGTTTTTATGGAAAACCGTAAATGGTTTAAGACCTATATGTTTATATGGGCTGGACAGTTTGCTTCAATGCTTACAAGTTATGCTGTTCAGTTTGCTATTGTTATATGGCTTAGTCTGGAGTACAAGTCAGCCGAAGTTTTAGCCTACGCAGGAATAGCAGCTATGTTGCCTCAAGCATTGATAGGCTTAATAGCAGGTGTATATGTTGACCGTCTCAATCGTAAATATGTAATGATTTTTTCGGATGCTTTTATAGCTCTCTGTGCCCTTTTGTTACTCGTCATTTTACAAAATGAAAATGTTAATCTTATATGGATATACATTTTATTGGGTTTACGCTCTGTTGGTAATGCTTTTCACGCTCCGGCACTACAGGCAATTGCTCCGCTGATTGTACCCCAAAATGAATTGATAAAGGTAGCAGGAATTAATCAGGTGTTACATTCGGTTTGCAGTATTGGTGGTCCTGCCATTGGCACATTAGCCATTGCTTATCTTCCTATTTCAAAAGTATTGTACTTGGATTTGATTGGAGCATTGCTGGCTATTCTTTCACTCGTGATGGTGAAAATTCCCAATGTGGTTGCGAAGTCAAAATCGTCTGCACATTCTATTGCTACAGAATTTTCGGAAGGGTTTCAGACTGTTTCAAAAAACAAAGGTTTGCGTTATCTTTTTCTTTATGCAATGGCGATAACCTTTGTTATAATGCCAGCTGCCATTATGTTTCCGTTGCTCACAACAGGGCATTTTGCAGGAGGAAAATGGGAGATAGGAATTGTAGAAGTGGTTTGGGGCGGAGGTATGCTTATTGGCGGTGTCATCCTGAGTATTTTCAAATTGAAAGGCTCAAAAGTAGTCGCAGTCAATGTTATGTATGTATTATTGGGACTTACATTTATTTTGAGTGGTGTATTACCTGCAAGTTGGTTTGTAGGATTTGTGATGGTAACAGCCATTGGCGGTATCAGCCTGTCTGTTTTCAATGGCTGTTTTACAGCAATTGTACAAACAGAGGTAAGTCCTGAAAAATTAGGACGTGTATTTTCACTTTATTATAGTTTGGCAGTTTTGCCAAGTGTAATCGGTTTATTATTCACAGGCCTGATTGCAGAAGTTATTGGTGTAAACATTACGTTTATCATAAGCGGTTGTTTGGCAATCCTTGTGGGTATTCTTTCGTTTAGCACTCGCAACTTAATGCAATTAGGTAAAATCAAAAATATTTAAAAAAATGAAAAATAGAGATATTCAAAAATTAGCGGAAAGAAATGGGTTAATTCTTTCGGATGAAATGAGTTTTAATGAAATGGGAATTGATTTTAAGGTTGGTTTCGCTACAGATAGGGATGGCACAAAGTGGTTGTTGCGTATTCCAAGAAGAACAACCTTAGGCGAACAGATTGCGAATGAGAAACGCATTCTTCAATTGGTGTCGAAATACCTTTCGGTTCAAGTTCCTGATTGGCGTATAGCTAATGAAAAACTGGTAGCCTATCCTTTGCTCGATGGAAAACCTGCACTTACTTATGATGCGGAGACTTATGAAGTAACCTGGAATATGTCTAAAGAAAACGACCTTTATATACCATCATTAGCGAAAGCACTTATAGAACTTCATTCAATTCCTACGGAAGAAGTACTTCGTAATAATCTAAAAATTTTGACACCTGAACAGGTTAGAAATGAGATTTCTGAAAGATTGATTTTGGTGAAATCTGAATTAGGGATAAATGCCGAATTAGAACTTCGGTACCAAAAATGGCTGGATAATGATGCCTTATGGCCGAATTTTACAAAATTCATTCACGGTGATTTGTATGCAGGTCATACACTTACTCATCATAATGGAGAAGTTTGTGGAATTATTGATTGGTCAACTGCACAAGTCAGCGATATAGCACAAGATTTTTCAGGTCACGTTACTGTTTTCGGTGAAGAAAGTCTGAAAAATTTAATTGCGGCATACGAAAAACAAGGTGGAGAAGTATGGGATAAACTGTTTGAACAAGCAGTTGAACGAGCTGCTGCCGCACCTCTAGCTTATGGATATTTTGCTTTAGAAACACAAGATGAAATTCATCTTAGTTCTGCAAAATTACAGTTAGGTGTTGAGTAGATTTTTTTTAGTAGGGGCTGACACCTTAATCGGGTCAACGTATAGGAAGAATAAACGCCCTTTTCACCCAAGTCCAACAGCTTTGGACCGCAGTTGACTCTTTCGACACCCCTGCGATGCAACCCAATCCGGCTGACGGGGAGCCAGCAACGCTGAAAATTTACCCTCCTCTTTCCCACTAGCGGCTCCTTTTCCGACAACCAGCACGGCGGATCCCTGCCGCGGCGCTGTGAACGCAGCATTTTGATTGGTATCGTTGGCCTTCAGGCTCGTCAGTCAAACAGACCCAGGAGCAGCTCAGCCGGTGGCGCCCGGCTTTCGGGTAACGCCCTGGTCCCGCTGGTTTCGGCTTTGTGCTTCAGGTGATCAAGGATCTGCTTGATCACTATAGGGTCTTCAATGCAGGCGATGACTTTCATGGCGCCGCCGCAGCCGCTGCAGGTCTCGATGTCGATATTGAAAACACGCTTGAGCCGTTGCGCCCATGTCATCGACGCTCGCCGTTGTGCTGGTGTTGCCGGTTCATCAGCCACCCTGACCTTGTTGCCCCTGCCCCGTTTTGCCGGCGTGACCAACGCCCGGTGCCGACTGTTGGGTGCGAACACCCCGTGGAAGCGGGTTAGGTTGACTCTGGGCTTCGGTACCAGGGCGGCCAGCCTTGCAATGAAATCCAATGGTTCGAAAATGACGTGCGTGGTGCCGTCCCGGTACGGCGTCTTGAGCTGGTAGCGCACGTTGCCGCCTCGTGTTAACGACAGCCGCTTCTCGGATACCGCCGGGCGGCTGATGTACCGGCACAGCCGTTCGAGCTTCTTGCGTTCATCGGCCCTGGCCGCCACGCCGGCGTGCAGGCTGGACCCGGCTACCTTGCCAATCCCGTCACCGAACGGATCACCACTGGTCGGCAGAGTTTGCAAAGTGAACACCTTTCGCCCCGCCTGTGAACCGACAGCGATACGGTAAGTGATCGAGTGCCCCAGCAGGGGTGTCATCGGGTCGTCATCCACCGCATCCGAGGCCAGATAGCTGTTTTCGACATCCCGTTCCAGCAGGCCTTGCCGTTCCAGATAGCGACCCACCCGGTGGGCGATGGTGTGCGTCAGCTGGGTGAGCTCTGGGCTGGTCGGCGCCTTGACCCAGCGGAAACGCGCTGAGCCGTGGGATTGCTCGACATACACACCGTCGAGAAACAGCATGTGGAAGTGAACATTCAGATTGAGCGCCGATCCAAAACGCTGGATCAGGGTGACCGCGCCCGTCTTGGCCACTTGGTGGGTATGGCCCGCTTTCTTGACCAGGTGCGTGGCAATGACGCGGTAAACGATGCCCAGCACCCACCCCATGATCTCGGGCCGGCTGGCAAACAGGAAACGCAGCTGAAACGGGAAGCTCAACACCCACTGACGCATGGGTTGTTCAGGCAGTACTTCATCAACCAGCAAGGCGGCACTTTCGGCCATCCGCCGCGCCCCACAGCTCGGGCAGAAACCGCGACGCTTACAGCTGAAAGCGACCAGGTGCTCGGCGTGGCAAGACTCGCAGCGAACCCGTAGAAAGCCATGCTCCAGCCGCCCGCATTGGAGAAATTCTTCAAATTCCCGTTGCACATAGCCCGGCAATTCCTTTCCCTGCTCTGCCATAAGCGCAGCGAATGCCGGGTAATACTCGTCAACGATCTGATAGAGAAGGGTTTGCTCGGGTCGGTGGCTCTGGTAACGACCAGTATCCCGATCCCGGCTGGCCGTCCTGGCCGCCACATGAGGCATGTTCCGCGTCCTTGCAATACTGTGTTTAGCAAAAATGCAAGCCGATGAACAACTCGCGATGGCAACAGCTAAAAAATTGGTAGAACAAAAACGCCAAATTGAAAAACAATGTTCTAAATAAATCCACCACTCGCACAAATCCCCCCTATTGTGCGAGCCTAAAAACACAGACACCTTATCACTGCTTTTCGAAACCATTAATCAATGCTTCTAAACCAAATAAAAAAGCCTCTGTGCCATCATCTTGATCCATAATTTGCAAAGCATCTTTTAATAGTCGAGGCATCGTATCATCTGCTATTTGTTGCCTATCATTAAGTGCTGCGATATGTTCTTGCTGCTCTAACACAGAACCTAACGTAAAATGACCAACCGCGCTTATTGCATATAACCCACATTTTAATGAAAAACCATTGTCCACCATAAACTGCAACTGCATTTCTACGGTGTCATATTGGTCTGAACTCGGGCGAGTCCCTAAATGCACTTTTGCGCCATCACGGTAACTTAATAATGCATCACGAAAGCTCAATGCATTATTACGTAAAAATTGTTGCCACGTTTCCCCAACTGCGGGTAATGAATGACGATGATTACGCTTTAGCATTTCAACAGATAATGCATCCAACAATGTGCGCTTGTTCTTCACATGCCAATATAGTGTAGGCTGCTCTACGCCCAGTTTTTGAGCTAGTTTTCGCGTTGTCAGCCCTTCCATTCCCACTTCATTTAGCAACTCTAATGCCACTGTGATGATGGTTTCTTTATCTAATCGCGCCATACTGCCCTCTCTTTTTTTCTATTGACACTCTATCACTGATAGGGATATATTCCAACTCTATCAATGATAGAGAAAAAACGATGAATAAATTTGCGATCACCGCTTTAACGATCACCGCCCTAGATGCTATGGGGATCGGCTTGATCATGCCTGTATTGCCTACATTGTTACGTGAATACGTGTCGGCTGAAAATTTAGCAAATCATTACGGTATCCTGCTGGCACTGTATGCCATCATGCAGGTTTTTTTTGCTCCTCTACTTGGCAAATGGTCTGATAAATTCGGGCGCCGACCAATATTACTACTATCTCTTGCAGGCGCTGCTGTGGATTACACTTTGCTTGCATTATCTAGCTCACTTTGGATGCTATACGTTGGGCGATTAATTTCTGGAGTTACTGGCGCAACAGGTGCGGTCGCCGCTTCTGTTATTGCTGACAATACTGCTTCACAAGAGCGTACTAAGTGGTTTGGACGCTTAGGGGCGGCTTTTGGTGTCGGGTTAATCTCTGGCCCTGCAATTGGCGGCTTTACAGGGCAATTCTCAGCTCATCTTCCTTTTATTATTGCTGCCATTTTAAATGCGCTCTCTTTTTTAGTTATTATGTTGATATTTAAAGATAATAAAATCAAAAATACTGAAAAAAACACCACAGAAACAGCAGAAAATTCGCGACCTTTCCTGCAAGTGATCAAGCCAGTCATACTATTGTTATTTATCTTTTTTATGACTCAAATGATAGGGCAAATTCCAGCAACGACATGGGTGTTATTTACGGAACATCGTTTTCAATGGGGCAGTATGGAGATCGGCCTATCTTTAGCGGGGTTAGGCATCATGCATGCCTTGTTCCAAGCATTTGTAGCGGGCGCAATCGCCAAGAAATTCAATGAAAAAGTGACGATTATTGTGGGCTTTGTTGTTGATGGAGCAGCATTCATTATTTTGTCATTATTGACAAAGGGTTGGATGATTTACCCTACATTAATCTTACTCGCCGGCGGCAGTATTGCGCTACCAGCCTTACAGGGGTTAATGTCAGCTCAAGTCAATCAAACTAACCAAGGTAAGCTACAAGGCGTTCTAGTCAGCTTAACCAATACGACGGGGGTGATCGGCCCATTATTATTTAGCTTTATTTTTGGTCAAACACTGGCAAGTTGGGATGGCTGGATATGGATGATTGGTGCGATAATGTATGTTTTATTGATTGTATTTATTTTATCTTTTTATAGAAGCACCAAAAAGATAGTTAAAATAGCGAAGCTACCAGCGAGCTAAGTTTTAGCATATCAATATTAAGTGCTATGATACCCCTATCAGATTTGCTTTTAGCACAAGATATTAAGAGACAAACCCTATGACATTACCCCCTAAAAAACCAAGAACAAAACCTGCGGAAGAAAGGCTAGATGACCTAATGAACGTATAGGAAGAATAAACGCCCTTTTCACCCAAGTCCAACAGCTTTGGACCGCAGTTGACTCTTTCGACACCCCTGCGATGCAACCCAATCCGGCTGACGGGGAGCCAGCAACGCTGAAAATTTACCCTCCTCTTTCCCACTAGCGGCTCCTTTTCCGACAACCAGCACGGCGGATCCCTGCCGCGGCGCTGTGAACGCAGCATTTTGATTGGTATCGTTGGCCTTCAGGCTCGTCAGTCAAACAGACCCAGGAGCAGCTCAGCCGGTGGCGCCCGGCTTTCGGGTAACGCCCTGGTCCCGCTGGTTTCGGCTTTGTGCTTCAGGTGATCAAGGATCTGCTTGATCACTATAGGGTCTTCAATGCAGGCGATGACTTTCATGGCGCCGCCGCAGCCGCTGCAGGTCTCGATGTCGATATTGAAAACACGCTTGAGCCGTTGCGCCCATGTCATCGACGCTCGCCGTTGTGCTGGTGTTGCCGGTTCATCAGCCACCCTGACCTTGTTGCCCCTGCCCCGTTTTGCCGGCGTGACCAACGCCCGGTGCCGACTGTTGGGTGCGAACACCCCGTGGAAGCGGGTTAGGTTGACTCTGGGCTTCGGTACCAGGGCGGCCAGCCTTGCAATGAAATCCAATGGTTCGAAAATGACGTGCGTGGTGCCGTCCCGGTACGGCGTCTTGAGCTGGTAGCGCACGTTGCCGCCTCGTGTTAACGACAGCCGCTTCTCGGATACCGCCGGGCGGCTGATGTACCGGCACAGCCGTTCGAGCTTCTTGCGTTCATCGGCCCTGGCCGCCACGCCGGCGTGCAGGCTGGACCCGGCTACCTTGCCAATCCCGTCACCGAACGGATCACCACTGGTCGGCAGAGTTTGCAAAGTGAACACCTTTCGCCCCGCCTGTGAACCGACAGCGATACGGTAAGTGATCGAGTGCCCCAGCAGGGGTGTCATCGGGTCGTCATCCACCGCATCCGAGGCCAGATAGCTGTTTTCGACATCCCGTTCCAGCAGGCCTTGCCGTTCCAGATAGCGACCCACCCGGTGGGCGATGGTGTGCGTCAGCTGGGTGAGCTCTGGGCTGGTCGGCGCCTTGACCCAGCGGAAACGCGCTGAGCCGTGGGATTGCTCGACATACACACCGTCGAGAAACAGCATGTGGAAGTGAACATTCAGATTGAGCGCCGATCCAAAACGCTGGATCAGGGTGACCGCGCCCGTCTTGGCCACTTGGTGGGTATGGCCCGCTTTCTTGACCAGGTGCGTGGCAATGACGCGGTAAACGATGCCCAGCACCCACCCCATGATCTCGGGCCGGCTGGCAAACAGGAAACGCAGCTGAAACGGGAAGCTCAACACCCACTGACGCATGGGTTGTTCAGGCAGTACTTCATCAACCAGCAAGGCGGCACTTTCGGCCATCCGCCGCGCCCCACAGCTCGGGCAGAAACCGCGACGCTTACAGCTGAAAGCGACCAGGTGCTCGGCGTGGCAAGACTCGCAGCGAACCCGTAGAAAGCCATGCTCCAGCCGCCCGCATTGGAGAAATTCTTCAAATTCCCGTTGCACATAGCCCGGCAATTCCTTTCCCTGCTCTGCCATAAGCGCAGCGAATGCCGGGTAATACTCGTCAACGATCTGATAGAGAAGGGTTTGCTCGGGTCGGTGGCTCTGGTAACGACCAGTATCCCGATCCCGGCTGGCCGTCCTGGCCGCCACATGAGGCATGTTCCGCGTCCTTGCAATACTGTGTTTAGCAAAAATGCAAGCCGATGAACAACTCGCGATGGCAACAGCTAAAAAATTGGTAGAACAAAAACGCCAAATTGAAAAACAATGTTCTAAATAAATCCACCACTCGCACAAATCCCCCCTATTGTGCGAGCCTAAAAACACAGACACCTTATCACTGCTTTTCGAAACCATTAATCAATGCTTCTAAACCAAATAAAAAAGCCTCTGTGCCATCATCTTGATCCATAATTTGCAAAGCATCTTTTAATAGTCGAGGCATCGTATCATCTGCTATTTGTTGCCTATCATTAAGTGCTGCGATATGTTCTTGCTGCTCTAACACAGAACCTAACGTAAAATGACCAACCGCGCTTATTGCATATAACCCACATTTTAATGAAAAACCATTGTCCACCATAAACTGCAACTGCATTTCTACGGTGTCATATTGGTCTGAACTCGGGCGAGTCCCTAAATGCACTTTTGCGCCATCACGGTAACTTAATAATGCATCACGAAAGCTCAATGCATTATTACGTAAAAATTGTTGCCACGTTTCCCCAACTGCGGGTAATGAATGACGATGATTACGCTTTAGCATTTCAACAGATAATGCATCCAACAATGTGCGCTTGTTCTTCACATGCCAATATAGTGTAGGCTGCTCTACGCCCAGTTTTTGAGCTAGTTTTCGCGTTGTCAGCCCTTCCATTCCCACTTCATTTAGCAACTCTAATGCCACTGTGATGATGGTTTCTTTATCTAATCGCGCCATACTGCCCTCTCTTTTTTTCTATTGACACTCTATCACTGATAGGGATATATTCCAACTCTATCAATGATAGAGAAAAAACGATGAATAAATTTGCGATCACCGCTTTAACGATCACCGCCCTAGATGCTATGGGGATCGGCTTGATCATGCCTGTATTGCCTACATTGTTACGTGAATACGTGTCGGCTGAAAATTTAGCAAATCATTACGGTATCCTGCTGGCACTGTATGCCATCATGCAGGTTTTTTTTGCTCCTCTACTTGGCAAATGGTCTGATAAATTCGGGCGCCGACCAATATTACTACTATCTCTTGCAGGCGCTGCTGTGGATTACACTTTGCTTGCATTATCTAGCTCACTTTGGATGCTATACGTTGGGCGATTAATTTCTGGAGTTACTGGCGCAACAGGTGCGGTCGCCGCTTCTGTTATTGCTGACAATACTGCTTCACAAGAGCGTACTAAGTGGTTTGGACGCTTAGGGGCGGCTTTTGGTGTCGGGTTAATCTCTGGCCCTGCAATTGGCGGCTTTACAGGGCAATTCTCAGCTCATCTTCCTTTTATTATTGCTGCCATTTTAAATGCGCTCTCTTTTTTAGTTATTATGTTGATATTTAAAGATAATAAAATCAAAAATACTGAAAAAAACACCACAGAAACAGCAGAAAATTCGCGACCTTTCCTGCAAGTGATCAAGCCAGTCATACTATTGTTATTTATCTTTTTTATGACTCAAATGATAGGGCAAATTCCAGCAACGACATGGGTGTTATTTACGGAACATCGTTTTCAATGGGGCAGTATGGAGATCGGCCTATCTTTAGCGGGGTTAGGCATCATGCATGCCTTGTTCCAAGCATTTGTAGCGGGCGCAATCGCCAAGAAATTCAATGAAAAAGTGACGATTATTGTGGGCTTTGTTGTTGATGGAGCAGCATTCATTATTTTGTCATTATTGACAAAGGGTTGGATGATTTACCCTACATTAATCTTACTCGCCGGCGGCAGTATTGCGCTACCAGCCTTACAGGGGTTAATGTCAGCTCAAGTCAATCAAACTAACCAAGGTAAGCTACAAGGCGTTCTAGTCAGCTTAACCAATACGACGGGGGTGATCGGCCCATTATTATTTAGCTTTATTTTTGGTCAAACACTGGCAAGTTGGGATGGCTGGATATGGATGATTGGTGCGATAATGTATGTTTTATTGATTGTATTTATTTTATCTTTTTATAGAAGCACCAAAAAGATAGTTAAAATAGCGAAGCTACCAGCGAGCTAAGTTTTAGCATATCAATATTAAGTGCTATGATACCCCTATCAGATTTGCTTTTAGCACAAGATATTAAGAGACAAACCCTATGACATTACCCCTAAAAAACCAAGAACAAAACCTGCGGAAGAAAGGCTAGATGACCTAATGAACGTATAGGAAGAATAAACGCCCTTTTCACCCAAGTCCAACAGCTTTGGACCGCAGTTGACTCTTTCGACACCCCTGCGATGCAACCCAATCCGGCTGACGGGGAGCCAGCAACGCTGAAAATTTACCCTCCTCTTTCCCACTAGCGGCTCCTTTTCCGACAACCAGCACGGCGGATCCCTGCCGCGGCGCTGTGAACGCAGCATTTTGATTGGTATCGTTGGCCTTCAGGCTCGTCAGTCAAACAGACCCAGGAGCAGCTCAGCCGGTGGCGCCCGGCTTTCGGGTAACGCCCTGGTCCCGCTGGTTTCGGCTTTGTGCTTCAGGTGATCAAGGATCTGCTTGATCACTATAGGGTCTTCAATGCAGGCGATGACTTTCATGGCGCCGCCGCAGCCGCTGCAGGTCTCGATGTCGATATTGAAAACACGCTTGAGCCGTTGCGCCCATGTCATCGACGCTCGCCGTTGTGCTGGTGTTGCCGGTTCATCAGCCACCCTGACCTTGTTGCCCCTGCCCCGTTTTGCCGGCGTGACCAACGCCCGGTGCCGACTGTTGGGTGCGAACACCCCGTGGAAGCGGGTTAGGTTGACTCTGGGCTTCGGTACCAGGGCGGCCAGCCTTGCAATGAAATCCAATGGTTCGAAAATGACGTGCGTGGTGCCGTCCCGGTACGGCGTCTTGAGCTGGTAGCGCACGTTGCCGCCTCGTGTTAACGACAGCCGCTTCTCGGATACCGCCGGGCGGCTGATGTACCGGCACAGCCGTTCGAGCTTCTTGCGTTCATCGGCCCTGGCCGCCACGCCGGCGTGCAGGCTGGACCCGGCTACCTTGCCAATCCCGTCACCGAACGGATCACCACTGGTCGGCAGAGTTTGCAAAGTGAACACCTTTCGCCCCGCCTGTGAACCGACAGCGATACGGTAAGTGATCGAGTGCCCCAGCAGGGGTGTCATCGGGTCGTCATCCACCGCATCCGAGGCCAGATAGCTGTTTTCGACATCCCGTTCCAGCAGGCCTTGCCGTTCCAGATAGCGACCCACCCGGTGGGCGATGGTGTGCGTCAGCTGGGTGAGCTCTGGGCTGGTCGGCGCCTTGACCCAGCGGAAACGCGCTGAGCCGTGGGATTGCTCGACATACACACCGTCGAGAAACAGCATGTGGAAGTGAACATTCAGATTGAGCGCCGATCCAAAACGCTGGATCAGGGTGACCGCGCCCGTCTTGGCCACTTGGTGGGTATGGCCCGCTTTCTTGACCAGGTGCGTGGCAATGACGCGGTAAACGATGCCCAGCACCCACCCCATGATCTCGGGCCGGCTGGCAAACAGGAAACGCAGCTGAAACGGGAAGCTCAACACCCACTGACGCATGGGTTGTTCAGGCAGTACTTCATCAACCAGCAAGGCGGCACTTTCGGCCATCCGCCGCGCCCCACAGCTCGGGCAGAAACCGCGACGCTTACAGCTGAAAGCGACCAGGTGCTCGGCGTGGCAAGACTCGCAGCGAACCCGTAGAAAGCCATGCTCCAGCCGCCCGCATTGGAGAAATTCTTCAAATTCCCGTTGCACATAGCCCGGCAATTCCTTTCCCTGCTCTGCCATAAGCGCAGCGAATGCCGGGTAATACTCGTCAACGATCTGATAGAGAAGGGTTTGCTCGGGTCGGTGGCTCTGGTAACGACCAGTATCCCGATCCCGGCTGGCCGTCCTGGCCGCCACATGAGGCATGTTCCGCGTCCTTGCAATACTGTGTTTACATACAGTCTATCGCTTAGCGGAAAGTTCTTTTACCCTCAGCCGAAATGCCTGCCGTTGCTAGACATTGCCAGCCAGTGCCCGTCACTCCCTGTCGTCTGGGCGTTCCTCTGGGCTAAACATCGACATGATCCGGCGCTTAATATCGCCGTCCTTGTTGACCAGCGTCTTGGTCACGAAGGCCGCGTATTCTTTGGCGTTGTCGTACCCTTTCCAGACCTCGTGGGGGTCAAGAGCGTAGGCGCAAACCCGCCCAGCGACTGGGATTCTGACCAAGGCGCGTTCTGTCTCAAGGTGGGGTTCTAGGGATTTTCCCCTCTAAAAAGACATAATCCTCTGTAGACCACACCAATAAATGGCTGCGGAGGTGGTTTACTTTCAGCTTGGAGCCTAATCATCCACTATCGGCCTTGTTATTTCGCCAATATTGGGCAATTTCCCAGTATTAGTGAAGTTATACGTTCCGCTTAAGTTGATATTTTGCCACGCAACGGGCGAAACAGCACGAGTGATACCCGCTTTCTCTTCATCTCCTCTCGCTTCAAAGTGTCCCAGAAGATGACTCAGTATCGCGGAGTTGAAGTAGATGATCGCGTTGGCAAGCAATCTTGCGCATTCATTCCAGATAGCGATTTCAGACTCGTTTTTGCCACGGAACTGATCACCATTCACCGACGCAATGGCTCGTCTAAGGAAGTGCCATGCTTCTCCCCGGTTCAGGGCACGTTGCACATACTGCCGCAAACTGGCATCGTCGATGTAGTCAAGTAAATATTGCGCTTTAACCAGTCGATTATACTCCGTCAGCGCCTGTAATGTCGGGTGCCCCGAAGGATAACCAGACAACTTTCTTACCAGCATTGCCTGTGTCGTTCGCTTTGTCTGAAGTGACAGAACAATGCGCCTAATATCCTGCCATCCCGTTTCGATGACATTCGTCCTGATGGGCTTTTTCAGGGCAAGGTTGGTGCCGCCGTGTTCATTTTCAGTTACGTCAAACAGATCATTGATGACACTACTGAACTGCGCGTATCGCGGTGCAAAACTGTAACCGCATAGATCCAGTAAGGCGAAGTTAACATGATTGACACCGTGTGTATCTGTCGAGAGTACGTCAGGTTTGATTTCACTGCTGTTGGATTGTAACAGGTCATAAATATAGTGTGATTCGTGCTCGTTGGAACCGATGATCCGAGCATTGAGGGCGCTGTGGTTGGCCACCAGTGTCATGGCCGTGATCCCTTTGTTGGTGCCGAAATACTTAGAGGAGTACCGGGTTTTAAAGGTTTCCAGATGGGTTTCGAATTTCTGACCATCCGCACTGGCATGCAGCTGGTCCTCCTGAATATGGTAGTGGCGGAAGATGGGTAGCGCTGCAACCGCATTATTGATCACGTCGCTGGCGTCATGCAGCGTTTCAGGCCGGATATAGTTGGCCTGCACCGTACTCAGGTGTTCATAGCTTCGATCGGAGATCTGCGCCATGCCATACACACCACGGTGAGTGGCGTTGGCAATCAGAATGGCCAGTAAATCATCCTGATGAGTGAACCCTTGTTTTTGTATCGGAAGTACATGAGTCAGACATTTCATGAACCCGGTTTCGCGCTCTACATACCGCAGTACATCCGCGATACCGACCGGTTGCATTCGCTTAAAAAAGGGATTGTTGACCAGAGATGTAGCGCTTTTGGTCGGCAGACGCCAGCGGGTACCGGTACGATTTTTCATGATCACATTTCGATTGTCTCCCTCATCAATATGGAGAGCAACGTCTTTGAGTGCACTTTCCAGCCGGTGTTGTTTCTCCTGTAACAATAACTCTGCGGGCTGTTTTAGTCTGTCCAGTGTTGATGAGGCCAGCAAGGTATCCTGCGATGTCTGGGGGATCAGGTCGTCTTCCAGTGCGCGGTATTTGGTAACATTTGGCAAATAAATGCGTCCATTCAGTCGTGAGGTTAACTGCCGGTAGAGCAGCCATTCGTAACGTTGCGGGTTAACGTTATCCTGTTTAACCAACCATGGGAGGTGCTTTTTCGGGATGAGCGACGTATCCATCGTCTTCAGTGGTCCACCGAATGCGATTTCCGTCTGCATCTGTTGAAGTTGGGCGACGACGGCTTCTGAGCCTTTACCGGCCTCACATTCAAGGCACAAGAACACCTGCCTTAACAGTTGCTCCAGGAGATTGCATTGTTCATCGTAATGTTGCCACTGGTACTCTTCCACGGTCCGTTTCTGTTTTTTCAGGTAAAGGCAGAGGGTCTGGATATCCCTGTCATTCATGACCTTCAATGCCTGTTGTCTGACTACTGAGAAGGGTTGATTATCATCAATGTTCTCATCCACAAACAGATGCAGTAACTCTGCCGCTTTCGTGACATTGTCCGCGGCTGACTGCCAGGACAGGAACACTGCTTGTTGTGCAAAGGTGTTGGCAGCTTCTTGTTGCTTGCGGATATGGTAAATGAACCCATCAGTTAACCGTTCCAGTGCCAGTTGTATCCGCTCTGTCAGGTGACATAGCAACCATAGATGCTGCTGTGCGCGTTTGAATCGTTTGAGTTTACTACCGTAATAGTTGATGAGCTCACCGAAGTGTTGTCGATTTTTAAGAGACAGATTAAGCCCATCGATAACGCCATTGATTTGCGTGCGCCATGGCGCTAACTGATGATAAAGGGCAAGCTCTTTTTTAAGTTCAGGTACGGTCAGACTTTTTGCACCGCCTCTGAGCTGGTTCAGGCTTAGTCCGTCATCAATGGCTGTTATGCTGTCCAGAAAGACGTGAAGTTCAGGACTGGTGAGTTGATTAAGTTGGTGCGCCAGGTCTTTTCTGACCTGCTGCATCGCTCTGCTTATCAGTCTCTGGAGTACGGTGTACCTAGGGATAGCAATGCTGTGACTGGTTAGGAATTCAATAGCAGTATCAAAGAGGTAACGCGGCTCCAGCCAGGCATTGCCCACCTGAACAAGGTGGTCGAAAAGAGAATTGAAGTGCTGACTTTCGTCCCATTTGTGATAACCAGCAAGGTCTAATACTTTTGCGTAGAGTCGATCTTTTTGTTTTTGTGAGGGAGTGAATGGTCTGAGCCCCTTGCCGCCAAGCAGCTCTTTACTGATGAACATTAAATCCTTAGAAACCTGCGAGTAAGCGATATCTAGGATGACGGGCTTTGATTTGAAGTATCCCAAAATCGCGACAAAGTAACATCTATGAGCTCTGAGACGAATTGACCGAAAAACTGCCAATTCCGCATCGTTCAGAGAAAAGTACAGACGTTGTTCTTCGATTGAAAAAATGGGTGGGGAATAAAGATCTGCCTGTTCTGCTCTCGTGAGAATAGTAATTTCGTTTTTGATGGCCATATCAGGGCTGTTCCGTATTAAATGTACGATATTTACCTAATTTGCCACACTTATAAGTAGTAACCCACCTCCGCAGCCATTTATTGGTGTGGTCTACAGAGGATTAAGTCTTTTTAGAGGGGAAAATCCCTAGAACCCCATTGTGATACTTGGTAATCATTCCCCCACGAAATTTATTGCCATTAACTGAAGTAATAGCACGTTTTAACTGATGGTATGCTTCACCTCTGTTCAAGGCTTGCTGGACGTAATGACGCAACGTTGAATTATCAACATACTCCAAAACATAAATAGATTTAATTAAACGGTCGTACTCATGCAATGCTGACAATCTTCGGCTCTTGCCGTTACTCAACTTTCTAATGATTGTGCTTTGAGTGGTGGTTTTACGACTCAATGAACAAACAATATGCTGAATATTGTCCCATTCTTCAGCAATTAGCTTATGATTAATATCTTTCTTTAATTGAATACGGCCTCCGTTCTCTTCAGTCACTTCAAATAGCTCAAAAAACACCTTTTTCATTTTCGCGTATCGAGGGGCGAATGTGTAACCAAAGAAATCTAATATAGCGAAGTTAACATTATTGGTACCATGCGTATCGGTCGATAAGGTATTAGGCTGTATATCTGAAGAGTTGTTATAGAGTAAGTCAAAAGCAAAGTGACCTTCATATTCGTTAGCGCCAATGACTTGCGTACTCACCGGAACATGACGTGGTCAACCAAAATTGACCAACCCAGTTAAGCTACTTTTTTCAATTTCTTCATGTCCGCCTCATATTGATTTGAAATTTCCATACTTTATCTAATTCATGTTTTTCTAAATTAGCTAAAATGCAACTCAGAAATGTCCAAAAGTGTGTTTGAAAATGATCAAACTTTATGATTTATCAAACTTTAATACGGACGCACAACAGGACGATATAGGAAAAAGAAGTGCTTTCTAATGTGACAACCATTATTGCTACAAGTACATGACAGTACGGAACTATTACCTACATTCTTAGGGCGAAAAAAAACCTGTCAAAGACAGGTTCTTTTCCCAGCAGGACCCCTCCCGCTGTTTGGAGGACACATTATGATTTCGCAATCAACAATGTATCAGGTTGTATTATATTATCTATTTTGGCCTTTTGTATATTGCTTTTTTGTAACGGTTACAAAATATTAATACAGCATGTTCATTTTCAGATAACGTCCTATTGTTTTAATAACCCCACGTTTAGAGCCAGTTCTTAGATCTGCTAGGTGTGTTTTAAATTTTTTATTTCGTTGAATTTCTTTAGAAATCTTTCTTGGCGAGCATTTATATTGAGTGGCTAAGTGAGTTATTTTATCTTCTGTAAAGACTTCAGAGTCGTTCATTGCGCTCGATATTGCAGCATTACATTGAGAGTTTAATTTATGCAAGTGAGATCTCAATGCCTTTTTATGTGTTAAAAAAATTGCTGGATCACGCATTTGCACTAAGTCTTCTTTAATGTCTTGAGTGTCACAACCATTGTTGTCAGCAAACGACTTAATTAACCGGCTCATATGCAATCTACTACCACCTACGCGTTTTTTGGCATAAATAGCGTGTAATAATTCAGTTCGCCTTTTTTCGAGCAAGAAATCAGGGATTTGTGGTTCTTTAATATCAACTTCTACAGACCTAGATGAGTCATTAGTTACCTCTATTATTGCTAAATCTGTATCTTGAGCATCATTAGCTTCATTAGCATCATTTGCTTCATTCTGATTCTCATGGCTGCTAGTTTTGGTATTTGCTGAATTGTAAAAATTATTGTACTTCGCCAACTCAATGACCTGACCTAATGCCTCTGCTTTATCTTCCATATTTCAGCCTCAACTCTGAATACTGGCGCTAGTCTATCTATTATTTTGAGGCATTCGTTAATTTAAGGTTACTTATTTCGTCACACTAATTTCTCTTTGAAGTAAACAAATGAGAAATTATTGTTGATATTGCAATGGTGAGGACAAATAAGGCCAATGATAGGCACAAAGTCATTGTTAAAATGGTGGACAATGGGATCAGCATTGCTTCTATAAAAGTAAAGTTTAACTGTGTTGAAGTAAAACATTGAATACTGACAAGGCCAATAATTATGACAATGAACCCTTTTAGGCTTCCTTGTAGATCAGCTTTTGATGGTGATAAATAAAGGCCAATGCTTGCCACCAGCATGAACCAAAAAATAGTCATTAAACTGTTACTATTAAACTCAACGGTGATTAGCTGTATTGTGCTAGCAAAACAACTTTGTGATAACAATATGATGTCAATTGGCGATTCAATCCGTAAAGCAGCTCCTATGCTTGTGAGCTCAAGCAACCATTGGTGACCATTATCCAGCATACCGATTGTTAGTAATGAGATGGCAAAAAGACCACCGAAGATAGGTGCGATACCGATAAAAAAGCAGCCAATTAGCTGAAAGGCTGATGTAGGAGAATAGCGATGCTCTACGTAACCGAGAGCTTTGTTTGAACACGTTAAATTAAACAGTACCACCTTATCTATTTTGTGTTTGAAAATGATACACATAAAGGCGTGACTTAATTCGTGTATTGGCACAGCGAGCAAACCAATGAGTCGCAGCATCAACCCTGGTCTATTTTTTATTCCGGTTACAAAGAGTTTTTGTAGAACATTAAACAGCAATATAGGTATCAATATTGCTGCAAAAGCGATTGCTAAATTCAGTATGACATCGCTTATAATGCTTAGGAACTCAACCAGTATGTTCATCTGCTTTCCCATTACGTAGTTGAGAGTTAATTGAATGTGTCGCTTTAACGTTGAAAATTTTTCTGAGCTATTGAGGTCAGATGCAAAATCCTATTGCAATTGGGACACAGTTCTAGCCCACTATTCTCTGAATAATCTTTACCACAATTATAACAACGATATACATTAATCATTAATGAATTGGTATGCGTCTGAGCCTTAGCGAAGTCGTTTCTCCGTTCAGATAGCATTTGTTTTATTGGTTCGTTTTCAGCAACCATCTTTTTTTCAAATTCTAACTTAGCATTTTCTAGCATTTTGTCAGCTCTAATATGCCAACGCCATTGTTTACTTTTGCTTTGACTCAATAGGGCGCACTTTAGTCTATCAGTCCAACTCTTTTGGACAGCAAAATTGCTTCTTTGCAATAAACTTAAATCAATCTCAAGAATACCGTGTATATCCTCATGCTCAGGTAGTGATATAAAAGTACGTTCAGGATATGTAATGATGATAGCTAGTTTATAAACACCTTTAAAATAAATCAGGGCATCAAATCCCATTTTGTCTACTTCAATCTTATCGAAATTCAATGTCCTTCTTTTCGTGACTTCAATTTTATTGCCAGTATAAGGATCTTTAATAAAATAATCAGGTAGGCAGATTTTATCAGCAGTGGCCATTATCTGTTTGAGCATTAGTTTTAACGCTACATAATAAGATAATGCACATTCTGAATAGTTATATTCAGTTTCAAATGCGGGATCATGTGCAAAGTTACTTTCTCGGTCTCCGCTGCAATGACGGGCGATCAATGGTGCTTTGCAAGAGGGGCAAACACAATTACAAGCTTTGCCGCTTGGAACGTCCATTACATCAAGTAACCTACTTAAATCATCACGACTACATGCGACTGGTATTTTTGCCATATTTTCTAATTAGTTATCACTATGCGTCTGCAGTTTCCTTGCTGTTATTCGCTTCCTTAGTGAATTTACGCTTATAGGTTCTATATTTTCGTTACCTACCAATTGAAGGTAACTCTTATAGATCACGCTTACCTTTAAGCTGAGGTCTATCGTGTTCAGGAAGTTATTTAGCAGTTCATTATGTTTATTAGCTATTTTAGGTAGTCTATTCCCAGATTTTTTATATCGTGGGAACAGGCTATTATCATCATAATTCTTTTTGTATGCTCTAATCCACCTGTATAGAGTAACCGCGCTAGGCGCCTTCTGGTCTAATAATTCAAGTGACTTTATCGCTATGTAATCTTCTAATACTCTTTGTGTACCGACAGCTATTCCCGCACTAATAGCTCCCTTAACGTAATCCAAACGCCTTTTTTGCTCCGTGATCGCTTTTAATTTTCTAGGACTATCGGGATTCGGTTTTGGAGAAAATAAAGCTAATATTTCAGATTTGCTCGCTATATCAAACACACCTGTATCTATTAGTGTTTTCAGATGAGATGGTTCAAAAAAGAACTCAGTGCCTTGCTCGATATTAGTCAATTTAATATCAGAGCCAACCCAACTTAACATAAAGTGCTCTATGCCCGAGTTTAACTTTTTAGTGAGAATATAAACATTATTCAGCAATTTATTCATGTTAAAGGATTTCTTCGTTTGCGCTCAGTTAGAAACGTATCAACCTGTTACAAATTTTTATCACACCAAATTTAATATCACAACACAACCATAAATTGTAGTCTTGATAACCCCTGCATTAAACAGCCTTAATCACTTGTTTTTTCGATTTAAATCTTACTTTTCATATTCTCTTGCTTGTAAGTATAGGTGTTAACCCCAATATTGACTGTATGAGGTGATGTTTCGCTATTTTAGCGTTTCAAAAAAAGACACCTTAATCTGACACTTAGCTAAAATTTTTCTTTAAAATCTCACATAATGATTATCTATAACTATTAGGCGCCTTCTTTGATGACTTTAAATATCCTAGCTGTAGAGCAAATCAAGCCTGTTTATTCAGATGATTTTCAGACTATTTTTATACCTACTAATCGCCCGCCAGAAAGTAGCTCTAGCCAACCAACAAGTAACACACTGAATAAATATTTATATAGCAATGGCGATTTTTTTAATATCAGTGGTAAAACACCGGTACTTTGCAATAAAACACAACACTCATTTTTGCTTGGGTTAATGACGAGCTACGGAGTATTCTGACATATGGATGCTTATTTTTTCGGACCATCGCTATCTCAGGTCTCTCTTGTTGAAATCCTATCTGAGCTTGATTTTAAATGGCCTAAATATGCTCGTTCTTGTATGCAATTATCTGACGGGGAGGTCGTATTTTTAAAATATGAAGCACAAGAGTTTAATGAATTACGCTATCAGTATCGATTAGATGCTTCTAACATAATGTCCAAAATTAAAGCTGATAAATTTGTATTTCCTGATAACTCGCGCCCTATGATCCTGAATGTAGTTGCAACTGATTGGAATATTGCCATATCACCTTATCAAATTATGCAAAAAAAACTTGAGACGCTATCTACTGAGATGTCGCATGATGAAGGAGTAAAGTTTGCGTTAAAAAAAGCAAAGCAGCTACGTTTAAAATGTCAAAATTCTCTCAATTCTGTTGACGTGATTATTGACCCATCTCTAAACTTCAAGATCAACATTAGTGACGTTGTATCAACTAACTTTTTTTTCAGAAAGTTTATGCGAACTCATCAGTGTAAATTTAATGAAGTTTTCTAAGGGCCTTTAGCCTCACTTTCACCATTCTACCTATTGATATTATTACGGCGCAGTAATACAAAATATTAATTTACTTAGTTTTGACTATCTCTACATTTATTTAAGATTTTTATATATTTATTTCGTTAGAAACGTGTATTATCAGACTTGTTTTATCTAAATGAAGGATTATACGATGAGCAAGTATTTTAAAATCGGTGATGACATCGATGATGTTCGATATGGGTTTGGTGCTGGACAACGGTTGAAGTCGGGTCTGAAGGTTTTTGGTAAAAGTGTTGCCAATGTTGGTGTTTTTGCTGTGACAGAAGTGCTACCTGCAATGACTAACAAAGTGAATAAGATGGCCGAGGACACTCTGAAAGATCCAAATGCCAAGGATGAACTCAAGGTTAAAGCCGAAGAGTATTTGAGTAAACGTAAATAAAGGAATAATTATGAGCGGCACAATTAAATTACCACACACCTGCCCTAAGTGTAAAAAGGTAGCTAAAACCCTACAGGAACTTGAAGCGACATTTGGTTTTAGGAACATCCCTCAAGGAACTACAAATCAAAGTTATTGCAAAGAATGTCGATGATTAAATTTGAATTTGTAAATTGATTTCCTGAAAAACCGCATTGCTATGCGGTTTTTTATTAGCTTAGTTGATGTAACAAAGAACCTAACAAACATATTAATTTGAAACTGAAAAGTCACTAAATATGTTGATTGTCTGTCCAGCTTCTAATAACAGAGAGCTGCCGCCAATATCAGCAATTTTTCCACTTCTATACCTTACGAAACAATGGCCTATTCTGCTACTCAGTAATGCTTCAATAAACGTTTCTTTATTGCAGCCTAGTGACATCAATTCAATTTCACAACGCTCTGGTGACGAATCAATATCCCAGGCATTTAAGTGATCTTCATTTCCAACTCCTTTGTCTTTTGATTCAATGACAATCGCACTAAATAACACTTGTTTTTGCATATCCCATTTCCATTTGTGGCATTAATTTCTAACGAGAAAGCCCTTGTGCTTCCGACAGTCGGAGGCTACAAGGGCTATGGTTACAGTTTCGCTAAAATTTCTTGCGCTTGATTGATCGCAGTAGCCATCGAATATCTGTCAAGTATTCTGACATCCAGCGATAAACAGGTACGGCCATCTCGCGCAATATGGACTACACATTTTTTATCTGGTATCCCAAAAGTAGCGACATTGATTGTTGAATTATGTGGCCGCCATTGAGTGTGTATGCGTCTTATTGACGATCCACGGGCAATGCCAGCCATAAATAAATATGGGTTTTGGTTTTCTTGGGGTGTTTTCATAAGTGTGTCCTCGATTTAGGAACACTTACCCCAATGGGATAAATGTCCCATTGGGTAGTTGATAATATTATTGAGTGAACTCAACATTGATTATCTTGTTGTGATTTTTAGGCCAAAGTGTATCGGCCATCAATCATTTTGAAATGCTCGGTTTTTAATAAATAGTCAATTGCCGGAAACAGTTCATAGGGACTGCTTTTGGCTAAATGCGCTAACGTGTCAAATAACTCTTTTTGCGTCCAGTCTCGACACTGAAACAGGCGTTTTAACATGACCAAAATGTTGGCCATAAACGTCTCGCTCATACCGTTGAGGATACCCTCAAGGTCTGTTATTGCATTAGTATTTTGACCTTTTTTAAAAATAAGCAGCTTTTCATGATTAATGCGTATGAGTGGTTTTGCATATTGGCGATTATCACTAACACAGTTGTGTTGGCATTTTATAATCTCTTCAACCAAAGGATCTGGTGCCAATTGCTCTGTCATTGATGACCAGTTCAAATAGCGCCCTTTCTTTCTTTGATTGCCTATTAATACAGCGTAGTGACCACCAGCTTTTGTTGCATCAGAAATATTCACTAGGGCAAGTTTTAATGCTTGCTCAAAGTCATATTCACTCATGCGACTGAGATCATCTTTATGCGGTTCGCCCCACATATTCCCGCTGTAATGTATCATGCCACCATAGGGAGGATGAAAGAAGATGAGATCGGCTTGTTGTCCAACAGCACTGGTTAAATCATCACGAATTAAATTAAAACCACTATGTAAATCAAAGCCAGCAAATCGATTTGCAATGCATAAATGATTTACAACATCAATGGTCGTCCCTCCACCTACAGCTGGATCTACAAATAATCCATCGCAAGGTAAAAAGTTATCAATCAAATCAATGATGATTTTTCCGGTTGTGTTACCTCTATACTGGGAATTGCCAAAATGCCCCCTATCTGGATAAGACACCACACTAGAATTAAACATATATCACCTTCCTTAGCATTCATTGAAAAATTCAATGGTTCGCTTAATTTCAGATTCATACATGTCTTCATTCAAAGCAGTGGCCCAAATGACATCTCCTTCGCAGTACGTTACTAACTCTAACCTCTCGGCATTACACCAAACACAATGTAATGAGCTCTCAATCACTAAGCGGCACCAACCTTGTTGCTCGTATAATTGATTTTCAAACTCATACATTGGTAAAAAGGTTAATTCACGTACAAGCAAACAGCCTGTTGGTGTTTTTTCAACCTTGTGCAGCTGTTCCGGTGAGCTAGGAAACCAGTAAGCATCACCTTCGGTATAGATAAACCGATTGGAATCGTCAGCAAAATCAAAACCAATAACTTGCCTTGGTCGCCTAAAGAATACGCCATAATCATTCGTAAATGTGACGTAATCACCTACCTCTAAATTACAAGGCGTTGGTGACTCTTTTAGTATACTGGCTCGAAATTCGTCATACTTTTTCTGCTGGTTTACTTGATGTGCTGTTAACATAATGCGTCCTCCAAAGACGTTTAGTATTTTGAAGGCACAATCAGCCCCTATGGGATAATTGCGCCCATAGGGGTGTGTTAATTAAATTAAATTGCTATTCCATGGTAGAAATAGCCTTGATATTCACAATCTTCTGATGCAGCCAGTAATTCATATACCGCTTTCTCATTAAATGAAAATTTCAGCGGATATTTGATTTTTTCTGGTTCTTCAAATGTCATCGCTATCCCAATATGTCGCAGCGTTTCAGCATCCTTAACTAAATCCAAATGCTCCACATCTGTCGCGTTAAACTTAGCTAGCCATGCATACGCATCGACATGACCGAAATCGCCATATCCCTGATAAGCGGTCTCTTGAATGGGACGCTCACCATTAGGTTGAAGCAAATAGACGGTTCTACCTGCATTGGGGTGATTGCTATGAATGTTTGCAATCGATTCTTTGCTATCGCATGTTTTAAATGAGAAAAAGCCCATAAGTTGTTACTCCAAATTATTAATAAATTAAATGTTGTGGATCACAACCTCCCTAGCGGGTATGTGATCCCGTCAGGATAGGTTTAGCGTTTGTTTATTGGTTAACTAACGCCTTTTTCAAATTTGTGAATTAACTAAATGCTGAATACCATCTTGAATTTGGCGCCAAGATAGATGTTGGTACTCAACATTGACAACCGCTTGAATTTCAAGCGTACCGCCTTCAACCACGTAATCCTCTATAGTTTCATAGACTTCCATTAGTGACTGTTGAGCACCTTCAGTTAACGTTAAATACACCGCAATAGCGTTGTTATAAATCGATTGTTGTTGAGTGTTCATGATTGTCCTCCAAGACGAAATTGCAGGCGCAATCATCCCCATAGGGAAGTTACGCCCTTATGGGGTTTAAGCAGCTAGCTTGATGTCAATCAGCAACTTGTGTTGCTTAATTGCCTTTATCATAAATTCTGCCATCATCGTGTTTTTAGTTGATGCAAACCATTTTTGCCAATCACTCCAAGAACTGAGTGAAGTGGTTAAATGAACTACTTCAAATGCTGACGATTGGACAATTGAACCCGACAATAAGCGATCCATATCAGCCATCAATTGCGACATAGAAGTCACCTTTGTTGGATTAAATGGAAACTCATTTGCCAAAGATAAGGCGAACTTAAAATTTATCTGATTTACATTTGCACCCGCGATATGAAAATAGTGGTAGTCACTACTTTCCCAAGCGGATACGTGGACCGGATTAGCGCCACAATACAAGGGTATTAGGCAGGTTCCGTTTTCCCGTAATATCCAGACATATTCAGTTGAGTTTGATTGAGTTTCAGCTTGCTTGATGAGTGAAAAATCGATATTCAAATCTTCTTTATATGCTTTTGGCATATCAAAGCTGTTTGAAATTTCAGTCATTTTTTTGATGATTTCTGTTGCGTTTAACATAGTGTGTCTCTCCAAAATTAAAGGACACAAATCCCGTAAGGGTTAAGTGCCCTTATGGGTTAGTTTTCTATAACAAAATGTTGATCTTCAATAAACAGAACTGTCGCCCCATTCTCGTTACCGAGAAAAGTACGCTTTCCTATGAATTGATGTCGTATCTTTGGCCAATCTTTCCAATCTGTTCGCTCTGTATCCCAAACATCCTTTTGAGCCTGTTGGTTATACTCTGCAAGCGTAAAAATGGGTAAAGGCAC
This sequence comes from Shewanella aestuarii, assembly GCF_011765625.1. Lineage (NCBI taxonomy): Bacteria > Pseudomonadati > Pseudomonadota > Gammaproteobacteria > Alteromonadales > Shewanellaceae > Shewanella > Shewanella aestuarii. The sequence goes on along the minus strand of NZ_CP050314.1, from coordinate 60,485 downwards.
CTTAAAACGCATACCGCTTTTTTTATGAACAAGAATCCCTGAAGGGGTTAATTTAGTTGTATCTCCTTCATTATGAAAAGAAGAATAACCAAATCCATCACCAGTCAATTGCATCAACTGAGCATCTAAGCTTTGTTCTTTAAGTGGTTTGAGTTCAATTAGTGTAGTCATGTTGTGTCTCTCCAAAATTTAAAGGACACAAATCCCGTAAGGGGTAAGTGCCCTTATGGGTAAAATTGATTAAAAATTAGTATTTTGAGTAGTATCGAGAAGGTCTTACGGGGGTATTATCTTTAACGATATTGTTTAAGTCATTTTCCATGGCTTTATCTATTTGAGATAATGTGTTTTTGCCCGACCAAATGAACTTTGTTTCTTGGTTAACAAGGTTACGTATTGTTCGTTTGTTACTCTTCCCTTGGTACTCCATGTGTTCACGACAATGTAAGGCTTCGACCATTAGCAAATATTGAATATCCATTAGAGCCACATTCAATTTTCGCTTCAATCTCTCCCTTGCTATCAACTTTTTTCCGATGATATAGGTCGTGATAGATGGTACCGCAGCAGTGAGAATGTTCCCGATTGCTTTAACCAGCGCCACCAAAACTAAGTTATCTATTACAATGCTTTGCATAATGATCCCTTAAATTTGTTGTATGACAATGGGTGATACCGAAACACAGCAACAAGCTAAAATCTCATCCTTTTCCAAAATTGCTATAGGTTGTTGAATGAGTTTTACTTTGCCGCTTATAAGTTTTGATTTACATTGGCCACAAAAACCGCTTTTGCAATCGAATTTAATCAGATTGGTGAGCGTTTTGAGTTCAATGTGTTGATTGATGTGTAATTTATTCATAGATGTCCTCCAGACAAGTATAGGAAGACATTGATCCCAATGGGATAATTAGTCTCCCAGTTGGGTAGGTTAAGTAGCTTAATCGCTCTCATATAACATTATTCGCTTTGAATATCGTTATACCGGTCATTGCATATTCGTGAATAGTGCAACCGCTAATGTTTCCCATGTTTAGCTGACATGCGTTTTATTAAACAAATGAACGAGTACCAAAAAAGGTACAGTGGACAAGTGAATAAAAAAAACGATTGGTGGAACTGAATAAACCTAAAGCGACTCAATTTAAATCGATTTAGGTTTATTGCAGAGGTTAATCTAACCTCTGCAATCCACAGTCAAATTTCAGCTATGATACTGTCTTTTCCGATGTAAGAATTAGCTCGTGCCCACTCAGTTAGTTTTTGCAATCGTGCTTCCACATCTAATGTATCCAATGTTTCACTTACACGAAAAGCTTTGTCCATCCCTACAGTGAGAATGCGAGAATCTACATCATAAATACCTTGTACTTGCATAGTGATACTCCATTAAATTAAAAGTTAATAAGGTTGTTCATCCCTAAACGCACCATGATGCGTTTAGAGATGAACAACCCAGTTACCGACCCATTAAGGGCCGGTAACGGAGTATTCACCGGGCAATATAGCCTCGGATATTTGTCGGACAGTTTACAAAAACATCCAACCAATCCTCTTTTTCTGTGTTGAGAAAATCAGGGTATGCTATCTGACACACAACCCCTTTATTTCTCAGTTTTTCCTGCAACTTTTGGGCAGAATTAAGACCTGCCTGACTTGGTTCTTTGTCAGCCCATATAACAACGTGTGTTATATCTGATGCTGGCTCAAACAAAGCTAGTACAGTGTCAGAGTACAACGACCAGCAAGGTAACTGATTGGCATTGAAAAGCGCAAGCGCAGTCTCAATACCTTCTGTTACTCCTAAATATTTACCGCCACCAGCTAAGGTTATCGGCTCCCCCAAACGAAATGCGCCACCACCGACATAATCAGGTGGACTCATCATCTTCTTGGGATTGCTAACTTCAGCCTTACCACTGCCATCAGGCTTGAGGTATATGCGGTGAATAGTCAGGTTGTTGCCATCTTTATCTTTAAATATGCCAAGTAATGCAGGAAATTTACCTTTGAATTTTTTATCTTCAGTACAGTAATAACTGAGTCCCGGATGAAACCCCAGTGTGTCAGAAAAACGCTGAACTTCTGCTTCGGTCAATGTTAAACCTCGACTGCGTAGGTAGTTCATAGCGATTGGCGATTGATCTGCTGGCATAGCGCCTGCAAATACTTTTTGCAAAGCTGCTAATCGCTTGCTTTTTTCTTCATTACTGCAATAACTTGATGATAAAACTTTCTCTTGGTTCATTTGTTTGGCCACTTCATGTTTCTTGATTGTACTGATGTCTCCACCAGTAATGCGTAATACTTCATCTGCTGCTTCTTTAAGAGAGCAATTCAAATAAAATGCAATGACATTCAATCCGTCAGTTAAGCGACCTTCTTGATTATGAAACGCCTGCCCTGTTTCTTCCCATCCAGAGACGAGACGAAACACAGTGTTACCTTGACCTGATTTTGGACAAGGTGTTTGGGCTGGATAACGGTCAATAGCGAGTTTTAAACCACTGAAGTGATCGAAAACATTTCGCCAACCGCCACGCTGACTAACCAAGGTTTTGACTTTTTTCATCTTAGATTGAGTGGATTGATACATAATTTTTCTCCTAATAACTCACGAAAACCCCAAAATCCCCTCGCTAAAAGAAACTTTGGTGGTTTCCGCGAGTCGTGGGTAAAAGGTGCCTCAATGAAGCACCTGATTTGTTTTACCGTGTTAGAAGAGGTCCCCATTTCCATGAAGCCCCAATAAGTACCTTGATACCGTTACGAATTTCGTAAACGGTGACCATTCCACTCGCTCTAATTTCTGTGATTGTATTATTCATAGTGTGCCCTCCAGGACGTTTGGAGCACACTAATCCCCAAGGGATTTGTGTACCCCTTGGGTTAAGTAATTTTTGCTTATTTAAAAGCGTGTTTTAAGCCTTTGGTGAGTGCTTCTACTAAGTCATGCTCAGTTTGAATTACCTCAAAATCTGCATCTTCAAACCCATGTACTTGGTGACAAATGCCTATCCCAAAAACTTTTACACCAACAGCGTTTGCCTCTTGTATTGCTATTCTTAATTCTTCGATGTTATCGGGTTCACCATCGGTAATTACAAAAAGTAATTTTCTAGGTTCACTCCGATTAACGAGATAAGATGTCGCAGTCATTACGGCCGCAGCTGTGGGTGTGCCACCTGAACCAGAGATATTAAAATCAGCTGATTTAGGTTTTTTATCGAAAGTTTTAACAATTTCTAAGTTTGGATTATTGATATACCTTCCATCCTCATCAACTTCATACGATGGATAATAACCCACCATATTTTTTACACCTTTGATACCGTCAAGCGCTAAACTCATTGCATAGCTAACGCTGTTAGCCATACGCATATCTGAGTTGCACATAGAACCTGATTTATCAACTAGCAGGCTAATAGCCGCATTCGGTGAGCGTCCAATTGACTCTCTTTCAAATATGCGTTTATTGCCTGTAACCACAGTTGATAATCGACTCGAACTGATCGTAGCCCCTTTTTTATCGAGCGACTTTTTACAGTAATTTTCATCATGAAAAATTCGCTTGAGCGGATTTTTCAAACTTGAAACTAATCTGTGTGTGTCACCTACGTTGCAAAAACCGTATTCATCGATTGATACAGGATTACGACCGATTGCCTTCAAAGGCTCGATAAAAGACTCGTTATAGTCTTTTGCCATTTCAGCAATTTGTTCGCGTAATTGAGCATGAAAATCAAAACTGTCATCATCTAGTGAATCAAGAATTTCTGATTTTTTACCAACTGGTTGCATTGACGAATCGCTAGCACCTTTTGATTGCTCATTACTATCAGAGGGTGTTGTGTCATTGGTTGTTGAGTCATCGCTATCTTCTGAGCCATCAGCATCATTTGAGTCGCTTTGAGTATCATCGCTATCTTCAGAGCCATCGGCATCGTCTGAGTTGCTTTGAGTATCATCGCTATCTTCAGAGCCATCGGCATCATTTGAGTCGCTTTGAGTATCATCGCTATCTTCAGAGCCATCGGCATCATTTGAGTCGCTTTGAGTATCATCGCTATCTTCAGAGCCATCGGCATCGTCTGAGTCGCTTTGAGTATCATCGCTATCTTCAGAGCCATCGGCATCATTTGAGTCGCTTTGAGTATCATCGCTATCTTCAGAGCCATCGGCATCATTTGAGTCGCTTTGAGTATCATCGCTATCTTCAGAGCCATCGGCATCGTCAGAATCGTCATCACTTTCTTGTTCATCAACCCACGCCATAAATAAATCGTATATCTGCTTTGCGGTGTCATAACACTTTTCAGTGTTATTAATACTTCGCATCACAGTTGGATTAAATATTTTGTGTATTGCTTGATAAAAATCATTACCAAACTTTTGCTGCAACAGTGCATCAGCAATTCGGTAATACTCATCAAGTGGTTGATCATTGGATAATCTCGCACCGTATAACACCCATGCTTTCAAAATGAGTGCTTCGCTGTGCTCGATGCTTGGTTTTACAAATATACCTTTGTCTTTACATAAAACGACTAATTTACGTAAAGAGTTTTTACATCCCTTAAAGTCATCCATCAAACGTGCTTCTTGATGTGCGTCATCTAAGGAATTTAGCAAGCCCTTTAAAAAAGAAGACTCCTTAAATGCTCTTTCATAAAATTCGCCTTTTGTGTAGTTTTCATGACCTAATTCATGGTCACAATAGCCAATACTCATCGTGACAAAATCATCGTCACTAAAATCTCCCAAAGGTAGATTTATAGCGCCATCGTCATGCCAAGCCGTATTGCCACTAAAAGTGATTTTCATGTTAGCGCAACGAGTTAATACTCTAGATATATTTTTAAACTTTCTAAGTAATTGTTGTTGTGTAGCCATGTGCGTCCTCCAAGAACGTAATTGAAGGCGCACACAGTTCCCATAGGGAGTGTGTACGCCCTATGGGGTTAGAATCCAAAGCCAAAATCATCATCTTCGACAACTTCATCTTCGACCTCTGAATAATGTTCAGTTTGGTCAAAATCGATAAAGTCAGTGTCGTCAACCATGCATGCGCTCGGCTCTTCTACTTCTGATACTTCGACTTCTTCTTCAACTTCTTCAACATCAACAACTGAATTATCTTCAGGCTGTTGGTCGTCAAATTCATTGTCAAAGCCGGTATCTGATATTTCAGCGTCAACTTCTTCAACATCAACAACTGAATTATCTTCAGACTGTTGTTCGTCAAATTCATTGTCAAAGCTGGTATCTGATATTTCAGCGTCAACTTCTTCAACATCAACAACTGAATTATCTTCAGACTGTTGTTCGTCAAATTCATTGTCAAAGCCGGTATCTGATATTTCATCTGATAACTGAGCGACTTGAGTTGGTTGATTAGGATTTAGATCTTCATCTAAATTATTACTAATTACTTCACCCAATACACCAAAGTCATCAACAATAACCTCTTCCTCATATTCAACAACATTGTCGTCTATATGAGCCTTGAGGCTATCCACGCTTGATAACACTAAAGTCCAACGCGCTAATGCAGCCAAATCATTATTCTCAATCCATCCCTCTTTTGGCATGGAATCAAGTACACGATTTGTTTCTGCTATCACTTTTTCGATATTACTATCTAGAAACGATAAGCCATTTAATTTCCCGATTAAGGTCTTAAACGCATCTTTGATACGTCTATTTGCCTTAGTGCGAGGAATTTTGTGGCCATTAGCATCTTTAATGAAAAATGAGCGGTCATATACATCACCGGCCATCTTTGCGACTTCTTCATAAAGATTATCAAGCATTGAGTTAGCAAGCTCTTCACCCGCTTCTTCATCACCTTCATCAATCAAAGGTTTGAAAGCAACTGGCGGTAACATCTTCAATTTGAATCTGCCACCAAATTCATTTTTATCCATTGTGTAGCGGCGCATGATGTCTGCTACATCCTGGTTTTGCATTATCCAGTCGTAAATAAGTGAGTCGTAGTTCAACAACATATCATCCAGATTACGTTGCCATTCAATTTGAATAGCCTCGATTTCTGACTGAAGATCGTCTAAACGAGCCAATGGCACGATTGTCATATCTCCCCATCGAACACCATAAGCGTTCAATACTCTTGCGATTTGTTGCTTACTCTTATTAACGAAATTCAATGGCTCTTTTGGGAACCAGCGAATTTTTGAGCCTTTAATGCTATCTGAATCTTGCAGTTGACCATCAAGCTCAACTTTGACTTTTGGTAAACATTTCTCTCCGCAAGCTCCGCTAGATACGATATTTACCACACAAACACCCTGTTCAAGTTGTTCAAGGCGTGAGCATAAATCAGCTGAATTGATAGTTGTTGAGTTAGTTTTAGTTAGTGCGTTCATAATTTGTCCTCCAAGAACAAAAAAAAAGAGCGCACTAACCCCAAAAGGAAGTTTGTACGCCCTTATGGGTTGGTTTATTTATGTTTAATATAACGAGGTTAAATCGCCGCGTAGTGTTGAACCGATAGCACTGTAGCCTTTATTGACTTTGCTATAGACCAAATTACTGCGCTTTGTTTTGCCGGCTGGACTTGAAACAGGATATCCGTGATATTGATATGCAACCCAATTTCCATTGGTTTGCGCGTTTTTAAATAAAACGACTAAATCTTTATCACTGACTTGCTCTTCAATTACAGCCCAATATCGGTCTTGGTTTGGTATTGAGTAAGCTAAAAACGATTGGTTTTCATCCACATCATTTACCGGTAAATTTGATCGGTAATGAGCGCTTGCTAATATCGTATTGCCATTATCATCTTCAGTAATCCATAAATGTCTGTAAGAGTTATCCCCATACATGTTGACCTGAGCATTGCTGCTTAGTTTTTTGGTTACTTTAAATGACTCATCTTCGAGTACCCCTTCAACAACAAACTTTTGGCATAATGAGCGTGCATACCATTTCTGGCCACTTTCCCATTCTTTGCCGTTGTTTGTGATTGCTTCAAACAAGGTTCCTTGCGGAATATTGCTTAAGTCTACCGATGCTGAAGGTGTTAAGACTTTTTTGATAAAATTTCGCCTAATGACAAGTTAATGTCATCTCCGTAAATTTTATTAACAATATGATGTGCAATTTCTTTATCCTCTGGACTTACTGAACGTAAGAACACAGCTTCAAGAGATTGCTTTAGCGTGCGAAACTTACCAAACGCTTGTATATAATAAATCCAAGCAACTAATACCCGTGTAGAGAATATGCATTGAATTGGATCTTCAACATCTCCATCACGATTAACGCCTAGCGCCGCATCTCGAAACGCATTTGCTAGCCTGATTGCATCATTTCTGACATTAACAGGTAATTTACCGCCAACTCTTTCGAGTATTTTTGCTTCAACGATTGTGGTTGGATAGGCTGTTTCTATCCACATAAATCGTGAAAGAAACGCCTGATCTAATTGGTTAGATGAGATATAACGCTCATCATGACCAGACCCATATGTATTAGCAGTACCTACACAGAAACAGTGCTTATTTCTAAACAATGTTTCTTTAAACATTTCTAAAGGCCATGGTTTCCCTTCCACCAGCAAATGCATCGCTGATGTCAGTTCTTCAGACGCTTTATCCATCTCATCAAGCAATAAAATGCCGCCATTTATATACGCTTTTGCAGCTGGACCATATTCTTTTCGGGTAACGGTTTGACCGCTTTCGTTATCAAGAACATAACTTCCCTCTAAATCTTGTGGATTCATGCGGGCATGAGTTTTCACAATATATAAAGGTAGATTGAGTCTATCTGCAAGGTACATCACTAACTCTGTTTTACCAGTGCCGGTGTGTCCCTGTAAGCCTAAAGCAAGCATTTGATCCTTCGCCATTAACCATACCAAAGCAATTTTAGTATTCTCTTCATCCGGTACATACATTGGATTGCTCTCAATGCAGTCTGGATGACGATGTTTACGACGTTGAAGCATGACGTTCGAACCTTCAAAGATTTCAGGGAAAAGCACACTTGCTGCCACTTTTTCCATTTCTGAGTAATCGATTGAAGTTGTTGTAGTAGTTACTGCTGTATTGATTTGTTGTACTGACATAATGCGTCCTCCAAAGACGTTTAGTATTTTGAAGGCACAATCAGCCCCCTATGGGATAATTGTGCCCATAGGGTTTTAATAAGAATTGATAGTTTCAGTTAAAGACTCAAGTAAAGCTGCGCGAGAATAACCTTCTAAGTGAAGATCATCTAAAAGTTCGCCTATTTGTTGCAATAACACCTTCAGCTCATAATTCCCTTCACAAAGTGATATGAGAAATTTAAAGCTGCAATTGGTGGCTACTTTTGCATTAACTTGCTCTTTGAACATTTGAGCAAATAGATCTACCCAATGATGGAACTCAAGCAGTGAGTCCATTTCACTGGACTTGCCATATCGTTTCATAATTAGCTTAACTTCATGGCGTATAACGCTAGCGTCATAACCAAGATGTCTTGCTATCTCAGCGAACTGAGGGGTGCTTTGCCAAACAACTTCATCTTTAAAGAGTTCATTACTTGGATCGGCATTGCGTAGAATTTCTAAACTGCGAATGAACATGCCTTCTAAAAGCATCTCCACATCATCATTTTTCCATTCTATATGGTAGATCTGTTTCTTCGGTTCATAGTGCGGGTCCATCATCATGAGAAGAGAACACTTTTCATTACCATTTTTCATGGCGGAAATGATGTCTTTATCTAATTTATGATGAATGGTTTGAGAGTTAAACCAAAATGGTTGGCTAACTTTTTTTGCTGTTGATTTACGCATTGGTGTGTCCTCCAGGACTGCGAGATACACCAATCCCATGCGGGGTTAGTGTCCCGCTTGGGTAAGTAAATAAAATTAGCTTTTAAAAATTAAACAAGATCCATCAACTGACTCATCTCAGACTGAGTACGACAAAGCAATCGAGAAGTAGAACCTACTTTCGATTGTGACCGTTTTGAGTCGTGGAGTTGTTTAAGTTTTTTCATTATCTTCTGTTTGCGTCTACGTAAGTAAGCAGCTTTAGAAGATTGTTGTTTGCGATTATTCATAACAGCCTCCAATAAATGCAAGGTCGTTTAAATGCGCTTTAATTGATAGGTTTTTCATTGTGTTTCTCCAAATTTAGAGGAACACAATCCCATAGAGGGAGTGTCCCTCAAGGGTTAGGTTTGGTCGGTTGCTATTTTGTTTCGGTAACTTTTCGTTCTTCTTGTTTTTGCTTCAAAATGAATATCGTAATCATTCCAAAACACACCACAAACGCAAAGCTTACCGCTACAAGTGGCATCCAATAATTTACTGATTCAGTGAACATATGTGGGCTCATATCATTATTCCATGATTTGATTATAACATTAGGTTAATAAACAATCAAAAGTCACAATTCTGTTCAAGTTCAAAAACTGACCAGATAATCGCCAAGTAACAAATTGCAATTCCGACTCCAAATGAAAGAAGAAGAAATGATTTGTAAGACAAGATCAAGCTAAAAATAGCTAAAGACAAGTCGAGCAATAGTGTTTTGTATGTTATCAATCCAAACTTTAACAAACTCGTTTTCTTTTCATCAAAAGCTAAAATTATCGCACCAAAGTGAGAAATCATAACGATAACGAAGAAAAGCAAGATTATGAATAAAATCAATCCATTTAGCTCATTTTGCAAAGCAATTAAGAGTAAAAATAGACCAATGTTAAATCCCTCCTGTGTGTTAGAATTCAGTAATAGTTGTTTAATTTTGTTCATAGCATTCCTTAAAATTTAGACAGGAACGCTACCCTGCAGGGATAGAAATCCCTGTGGGGTGAAATTAATTAATAATTTTGGCGAAAACCATTTCCTTGCTGGAAGTTGTTTTGTGGTGCCTGATTATTTTGCTGCGGAGCTGGACGGTTTTGGTAACCGTTTTGCTGCGGAGCTTGCTGATAAGAATTTTGCTGCGGAGCTGGACGATTTTGGTAACCGTTTTGCTGCGGAGCTTGCTGATAAGAATTTTGCTGCGGAGCTGGACGATTTTGATAACCGTTTTGCTGCGGAGCTTGCTGCTTCTCAGAATATTCTAAGATCTGATTGATAATAATTTTCACGCCATAACGTTTTTTTCCACCTTGCGGTTGATAATTGTCAGAGCCAAGAAAACCTTCAATCGTCATCTTATCGCCAATATTCGGAATAAAGTTTAACTTTGCTGGAACAATACACGACATATAAAGAGTGTCGCTTTGTTGCCATTCGTTGTTAACCATTTTTCCTTCGTTGTATGCCAATGAAATCGAAGCGCCGCCATTTTGAAGTGGTTTAACTTGAGAAACATTGCCAGTAAAACGAATTGTGTTTTGACGAGTAGATTGGTTTTGAGTGTGATTGTGATTGTTCATAATATTTGTCCTTCCAAAAAGTAATTAAACCCAAAAGAAAGACATTGATCCCAAAGGGGAAAGTAGTCTCCCAATTGGGTAGATTAAGTAGCTTAATCGCTCTCATATAACATTATTCGCTTTGAATTACGTTATACCGGTCATTGCATATTCGTGAATAGTGCAACCGCTAATGTTTCCCATGTTTAGCTGACATGCGTTTTATTAAACAAATGAACGAGTACCAAAAAAGGTACAGTGGACAAGTGAATAAAAAAACGATTGGTGGAACTGAATAAACCTAAAGCGACTCAATTTAAATCGATTTAGGTTTATCGAGTGGCCAACCGACCACTCACGATAACAAACTCTTACCGTCAAGCTTTCGCTTGTATCGCTGTGACAGCGAAATTAGTAGTTATAACCGATGTTTAATAACGGTCTAACAATTATTTGGTTAATGATTAATGCTGGAACGATTAGCGCTGCAATAATAATAATTTCCATTTTTTTCACCCTTAGATAATTAATTAAAAATGTCTAAGCCTGCTGGCTCACCTATGCGCTTTCATGAGTAAAAACGAATAGGAGAGCCAGCAATTAGGTGAACCCGAAGGTTCAACTAAGTGAGGCAAGTAAAAATTAATTAACGATATGCAATCCACATAAGTGGTTGAACAATCATTTTGTTAATAATTAATGCTGGAACGATTAATGCTGCAACGATGATGATTTCCATGGTGTGTCCTCCAAGACATAAATTTAAGAGAACACAGATCCGCTAGGGATGTATGTTCCCTAGTGGGGTTGGGTAATTGGTTGTTTAGTTTACTGACTGCAAATTTTTAAGAACGGATTGTTTAAGCGTGATTATATGAAGCATGTTACAAGCACAAATATTGATAACCTGATAAAAGTTGTAATTGATAACATCAAAAAACTTAATATTTGGTTTTTCAAAGTGATTGTTAAACTCAGTAGTTAACTGATCCATTAATAAAACTACTTCAACAAAAAGAGCCTCCAATGATGTTGAATCATAATTTGGAAAATCTTTTCTAATTGATGCCCAACAGAGTGTTATTGCAGCGTCTACTAATTTGATAAAAAGTTGAATGTTCATGTGTATCCTCAGCAAAGCTTTTAGAGAATACAATGATCCCAAAGGGCGATTGTATTCCCTATGGGGTAAGTTAATTGGTTGATTACAAACAAAGTTTGTTTAAAGCAAATTGCCATCGCACTTCACGGAAGTTGATTAAACAATTGTCACTAAAATTCTCGCAAGAAAAATAGCCGCTAGGTGATTGACATGATTAGCTAGCATGCGCTTTATGAAATTAATAATGGCCTATAAAAATAGGATCATGATTAAAATCAGGGAAAACGATTGGTGGAATACTGTAAATGACAGGCACGAAAAAACATACCTTAGTAACCTCGTATCTAAATTGAAGTAACTTTGGTATATGTTTGCGTAATTTGCTGAGTGCTAGACTGATAGTTTAGCTATGTAATGTGTTTCTATTGAGATTGTTAATCTCTTTGAACGTTGCTAGTCGTTCGGAGTAAGCAAGTAATTTGTCAGTGGACCTTTTCAAGTCTGTTAATAAATTTAACGTAGATTGTTTCAGTAATCAAGCGCAACAGTGAATTTAATTTGCTCAATAACTGAAACATTGATACTGATTCGTTTAGGCCGCACCATCAAGATCAACTTCTTCTTGCTCTTGTTTTGCTTCCTCATTTTTTCTCGATGTTTCAATCACTTCAGCCATTTGCTCAGGGAATGCTTCAAGCAGAAAATTTGAAGGTTCGGCTATCGAGTACCAAGATATATACAAAGATAATTTCGCTCGCGTCATAGCAACATATAGCAAGCGTCTCTCTTCTTCATAATTAATGGTGCTTGGATCGATTTTTTTGTTGATTAATGGCAACTTATCTTCATTAGCGCCTGCGATCCACACCACATCCCATTCTAACCCTTTGGCACCATGGAATGTGGTAAGGATCACAACATCATCATCTAGCTCTTTAATTTGGCGCATTTCAGACAATTCTATTATGCCAGTTATACGCAGTATTAGTTGATGCTTCATGCCCAACACAATTTTTTTAAACGTATCAAAAAATTCTGCTTTTGGCTTACTGACTATTGGTTGAAATTCGTCATGCAAAATATTTAATAGCTTTTCTACCTCTATATCATTTCTTTCCCCACCCTTATTGCCGCTTAATCGACATTGTTCGTGAAGGGCAACCGTTACATCACTCCAACTCATTTCATCATCATCGATATGCGTAAACCCAACGCCTTTTGATTTGGCAATAATATCTAATATAACGTGTTGATCTTCATGCAACTCAACTAAGATTGACTTTAAGTATTTACTGTCTCTTGCCTCAACCACGGTATAGAGCAAATGTACCCAAAATAATAAATTCTCGTTTTGCCATATCGGTGTGCCATTAAGCCGTTTGTAAGGTATGTTCTCGATTTTTAAAAAAGCTTCTATTTCATCTAACTGCTGATTGGTACGCGTTAATATCGCTCTCGATTCCAAGTGATGTTTACGCATACCTGAAAGCATGTAAGATAATTCATTCATTTCGTCAGTTGTAGCGAGAAGATAGATATCTCCCGATGTATCAAGTGTGTTCATCGATTTCGGGACTCTATTGCTATTTTGTATGACGACCTGCTCTGCTGACAGTAAGATTTCAGGCGGGCAGCGATAACACATGCTTAACGTGTAATAATTTGGATTAAAGTCTTTTTTAAACCTTTCTACACCTTCCATACCTAATGAGTTTCGCCAACTGTAGATAGCTTGGTCATCATCACCCACCACCGTTATCAGTGTGCCATTTTTTCCATGAGCTTTAATCCACTGGTATTGTGTGTCGTCTGTATCTTGAAACTCATCCACTACAAGCGCTGTACAATTAATTGGCTCTATTTTTCCGGCAATCAGCATTTTGGTTACCACATTGCACATTAAATCTAACGGCCACACATTTAACTCTTGCATTTTATCGCAGTAAAAATCGAAATAATCGAATCCCATAACACTTTTAAAGCGCTTTGATTCTGCACAATATTCTGCGTTGAGACTTAACAATCGATTTTTGACGATGTTAAGCGTCATGGCGTATAGCCCTTTTTGTTCTTTTTCCGTGAAAGGTTTTACGGATTCATCCCTTGGTTCGCAATTGGTGTTATATGAGCTACACATACTCTTAAAAATAAAGTAGTTGTATCGATTTTCAGCAGGGCCAATTAGTCTTTCCCTTCCGGCTAATTCAGGGTGCTTCTTTACCATTTGAATGATAATTGAGTGAAAGGTGCTGATAAAAATTCGTTTGCGGTCTTCGCCTTTGATTGATTTACCCACTCGCGCTTTCATTTCAACGGCGGCTGCATTGGTAAAAGTTAGGCCAAGAATTTTAGCCTGCGGTTTTTTTACTAAGTTGGCGATAAAACTAATCATGGTGTGCGTTTTACCACTTCCGGGCAAAGCGATAACAAGATTGTGACTATCAACACTGTTGGCTACGGCTGTTTGCTCTTCGTTTAATGCCATTTACATTTACTTTTTCATTTAATGCACGAATGCCGACAAATTATCACAAGCCTGAATACAAAAATTAAATTAGCGTGTCGATTTTGGCCTTCTTAATTTATTTATTGGCATATCAGTTAAGGTAAAGTGTGAAAATCAATGTTGATCTATTACAACGAGACTTATCATTGATAAATTGGTTTGTTTTTAGGCTGTTAAGCTCAGTTGCATGATTTGTTAACGTAGGTATTATGTCGATAGATTAATTAATAACGAGAAAAATATAATGAAAAACTTTAAAACCCTAGCAACAACTTTATTTGCCACTAGCCTACTCGCTGGCTGTGCGGCTACCGACCCATACACCCCTCAAAGCGACAAAGATTTTGTTTATGACAATGATTATTCTTTTGCCATGAATGTTATCGACGGAAGCTTGGGATTTCATAACGGCCTGCGTGATGCGAATCGTCCTGTCGATGCTGATACATCCCCTGGCGCTATGGATTATTTGGCTGATGGCGTTATTGGCTTTGGCGGCGGTGGTTTTGGCGGCGCTTTCTTAAGTATGCTCGGCACAAACCAAGGTAATGCGCCTTTGAATAAAAGTTTTGGTTTAGTTTATGTTCCTGTAAAAGATAAATCTAAAGAAGAAATTGAAAAGGCGTTCGCTAAAATTGATTCAGATATAAAGGACACGATCCTTAAACACTTTGACTTAAAATTTGATAAAATCTTAGTCAAAGACTCTTACAAATACTTTTATTTCAATGGTACAGCATGTGTCCAGTATAACTTTGCAATCGGCTCGAAAGAAGCTAACCCCAATTGTGTTTTTGCTGGGTATAAAGAAAAGAATCTATTAAAATTCAGTTCCACAACTCCAGATAAAGAAATCGGTTTATTCGCTGTTATTGGTTTAACTGAAATGTCTACTGGTCAATTTTTCAACTTATACTCTTCTAAGGAATACTTTGCTTTTTACCCTAAAGGATTTAAAAGTGATATTCCATTTGTAATTCACCAAGGTAAAGCTCACCTTTTTATAAAACCAAAAAATTCTGAAGATAAAACATCAATTACTTTTAACGACTTAAAAAAAATCAGTCCAAAAGTTAATTCTTACTTTAACTAATTCATTTCACAAATTAGCGGTCTTGGGTAAATCGAACAATCGATTTGCTCAGGATCGAAATTATCTTTCAGCTGGTTAGCTGTGTCGCTCATATCACCGCTAAACATATCTACCGCTCTATCTTCTGCGTTAATTCGAGTCATTTCCTCACAATCCGCATCCCCGCTATCACAAGTATTGTTGCCCATTGTTCGCCCTGTTCCTGTCAAACGCTCAATGTCATATCCTGTGGTTGATATGATGTCAGCTTCATACATGGTAGCCAGCCATTCAGATAAATCGAGCCTATCAAAATCGACTCTTGAAAACTCATCTATCGTAAAGCCCGGACAGCTATTCATATCTTTACCTAACTGTTTGGAGCCTTGATCACCTATAATCCTTGCCAACATAGACGAGTAGCAACACCAATCTTGTCGTTTTAAATAGCAAATGCCTAAAATATCTTCAGCACAATAACTTTTGCCGACTTTAAAACATTGTTTCTGTGCGATTTTAACACCCATATCTTGCTCTTCTTCATCGCACTGAGTTAATAGGTTCGCTAAAATTTTCACCACGTTATAGATGGTGTAGACCCATCCTATAAAGCTTATTACGCTCAACATTTGGCTCATACCATCACTTAAAACTGTATCCCCTATCTGCGCTCCTAGCCTTTCCGCTGATTCGGCTGTCACCTCTTGAAACAGCATATCGGCTAAGGCTTCAGGTAAAAGATTATTCAGCGTTGAGTAAATTTGTTGTTGGATGGTATGCATGACTCCGTTAATCGCTTCAGTCACACTCGCACCACCTGTCGAGACGGTTTCTGCTACACCACTCATAAACTCTGGATCACCCATCACTGAACTGGCAAAATCCACCACAACCTTTGAACCGGTATTCCAACCATCAACTAACATAGCGGAAAAGTCTGAATACATGCCGCCAACTTTGTCTGTGAATCCACCTGAAAGTGTTGATGATACCGACTTAAACGTTTCTGTTTGCATCATTTTATAGCCCATCATGGCTAGCTCAATGTAGTTAATCCCACTTGGGGCATCACAGCAATTGTTCCCAAGGCCCGACACTTCCCAACTACAATATTTTGGCTCTCCAGGGAATATTTCACAGGTATTCGGATCAGTATTTACACAGTTGGAGTCATCGGCCACTGTTTGTGAAATTGAGGCCATCAATACCGCATTTTCAAAGTCATCACTGCTTTCTTCTCCACCGTAGTCGCAGTCGTCGCCAACACACGGCAGCATACCGGCACACACATTTTTGGTTTTGGTAGTGGTTTTTTCGTAAGGAGTAGAGACGTCACAACGATATTCGTCAGTGTACATATAGCAAGTGTTAGTTTGTGAATTAAACCAACCTTCAGCACAACTTCTGTCTGTTTGTTCACACTTCTCATTATTTTCGTAAACAGCACAACTTCCTTCTAGTTGCTTAAATTCCTCGTAGTTATAACAGTGTTCTTCAAACTCTTCGGTTTCTTTGTTTAAGAGCATCACACAATACTCACCACTTTTTAGCGGATCACAGCTATAACCTTTTGCATTTATTTTCCAAGTTGCTACGTGATATCCGCCTTCACCATTTTCATCACCACCATAAACGGCTTCTGGATTTGGATCACCGGCAAACATTTTGGGCATGTTCTTAATGATATTTTGAGAATAATTATATGTGCCTTGGTCAATAACCTCCCACTCATCAAATGTACAAAAATCATCTACCTCAGCTTCTGGTACATAAACTGGACATTCATAAGGTGGTTTTGGGTTAGCGCTACATGCAGCAGATTTGTAGGTACAAGAAAAATCCTTAGTACCCCCATCAATATTAACAAAGCATTGCTCTAAGAGATAAGGATCATTAGCCGAATTAATATACTTAGGGCGTCTTGGGTTGGGATATGAGGAGGAAAGGAAATCTATGTTTTGCGTATCACATACACCAATTGGTGTATCGTACTTATATGATACTAAATATTGATTATCAATAACATGCTCAATATTCATAATGGTTTCTAACATTCCATTACTAAAAGTGACATCTCCGCGTACATGAGTGAATTTTAACAGTTGATCAGGATCGACACGTTCACCTGAAAAATAATTTCCCACTCTTATATAATAATCCAAGCCATTTATCGTGCCTGAGCTAGCCGCCATTGCCGCACTCATTGATAAGTCAAACGCGCTCATGACCATAGGTGAACCACGCAATTTGTTTCCAAAAAACGGTTGTTCATTACTCACATATACATCAATTGGATTGATAAATGCGTTATTATTAGCAATCAAATTATCAAGTGGACAAGATGGTTCCCAACCTAATTTATCTGCACATCCAGCAGGATTTTGAGTGTACTTCTCTATATATTCATTTGGATTATCAGGACTTTCTTCAAGGACTCTCGTTATCTCACAAAATCCTAAGTTTTGATGATTGGGTTTTTGGCATACTTTGGGTTCCCAAACAGGTACTTGAACTTTTTCGGTCTCTGTTATGGTTTCATCTCTACAAGTTTGAGCCCAAATACCTTGTCCATCCCTTGCATCCGTTAATGAATCGTTGCCGGGTTTTAAAAAGTAAGCATCACTTTTTACTCTTGGGGCTGGATTATCGTTATTGGCCTTGATGATTGAACGGTAAGCTTCAGACTCCATGGTCTTTGCATCACTGGCATTTAAATACTGTTTTTTCATATCATCAAGGTAAGCGTCTTCATCACCGTAGTTACTTGGTGCGTTAAACTCCGCATCATCTCGATCTACTTGAGAACTAAACGCCTCTTTTGCATCAATTGAGGTTTTTAACTCACCTCGTTCATCAACTGGGATAAGTGTTGTGACTATATTGCCATCTTCGTCACGCTCTAACTTAACACTCGACTTTTCATAATATTGAACATCAATATTACCGTCAGTCATAGCGGGTGCTTTACCTTGTTCCTTGACACCTAATCCATCATCTAAATAAGCTTTATATTCCTCAGCAAAATCGACATCAGGGTATTGGCCAAAATCTAAGGTTCGGCCTACTCCATAATCTTTATTTAACAATTCTTGTTCTAAATGCGGATTACTCGATAACTGATCATTGCGGTCCAGAATTTTATTATACAAATCTGTACCATCGACATTTTTGGCTTCATCTAATTGATGTGTTGTCTCTAAACGCTGTTTGATTTCATCAACAGCATAAACATCAAATGCTGTCACAGATCCCAAAATAGTAAAGAAGAACGCCCAATGTAACCCACCAGCCACCATACAAAATGATGTGATATAGGTAATAACAATTCGCCAAAAATTATCTCTAATCATCAATTAGCTACCTGTGCCGCCCAGTAAATTCATGCAACATTCTTTAAATTGCCACAGCATATATACGGCATCTTCTTTACCTGGCCGCATTCGACCACCAACAGGCAAACACCATAGATTTGTACTTTGCCCCATCGGGTGACAACAACCAGAAACATCATTTTGAGTTTCATCGGCCTCTGCTTTTGGGTAAATCATGCTGAATTTGTACTGAGAACGAGGAGTAAAAGGCGCATAGGAAGCTTTACATACCGCTTCTGTACCCATCGTTTTTTTGGATAACCCTTTTCGATGAAGTGAACTCACCATACGCTGAGCAATTAAACTGGTTTGCGCTACCGTATCAATTTGACCTATAACCCGCCCTGTAAAGGGATATAAATTCCCATCACAACCGGCACAACCAAATGTACTTTCAGGCGCCTTATCAGCTGAGACAAGGGCACAATCTGTTGCACACCAAGGGACTGCTAATGGTGTCGCAAATAATATCGCTTCAGGTGAGAGTAAAAGTGCGAGAATATCATTAGACCATGTTGGATCAACTTCAGAGAGATACATCAAATCTAAATCAACATAGCCATCTTGATGACAGTCGATATATAAAATTTCAAGCATTTCCATAAGCGGAAAAGCAAAATAGTGAGAGTGCCAAAACCCCCTATCGTCTTGTTTAAAGCCCAATCCCGTAAAGTCATCTTGCAATGTAACACCGCCCAACGATGGCGAGCAGTAGGGTAATCGAGTCGTTTCGATTAAACGTAAAGGTGCAAAATAGGATAGCTTTGTACCGACATACGGTACACCCAAATTATCAGTGCAGGCACAAACAGGATTATTATTTGAAGCGCCATCAGGTTTCTTGCCTATCCCATCAGGGATAATCCCTCAGTAAAACAGCTCCAACAAATCTGGTCTAAAATTTTTGTCCAAATTTGTGCGTCTTTGCAAATTGCGTTCGCGCTGGCTGCATTCGCACTACTGCAAATAGATAACATCACCACCAATAACAGAGTTTGCAAAATCTTCACTGTATGACTCCGCTCATCATTTGGCTTACTGCATTACCTAACCATTCTGCAAAAAGTATGAAGTTGGCAAAAATATTGGCGGCGATATCGGGATAGTTGTATGCCAAATAAATGCCTAAAACAACGCCCAACGCGAGAGTAATTAATTTCATTGAACTGACCTCATCCCTTTTTCATCAATGCGTAGAAAACCTTTTTCAACGCTTACTTTTGATGGCACAGCCTTTAATGCAAACTTAGTAACCAATTCTTTTTCTAGTAGAAAAATCTCACGCTTATAACGCTTTCTTAGCTCACTTAAATGCTCCCACCCCCGTGACGCATCAATCTGTGTCACGATAATTTGATCACGATAATCAAATTTGTCTTGGTGTGTATCGAGCCATTTAATTTGTCGTGGATCTAACGGATTAATAATGTACAAACCTAAATATGCAGAAGTCGCCAACAATGGATTAATGGTTGTGCCTTGCTTAGCAAGTACCACTCCCGCTTTATTTACGATGTCTTTTTGAACGTGAACCGTCGGATCTATGTAATATGTGTGATCTTCTAGTGTCGTATCGAGCAGAGTGTTTGTGCGTTTCTTCCAAAAGCGGGCTACTGCGGTTTTTTGTTTTGATTCCCAGTCTATACCTGACATTAACTGGCGAATTTGCTCTATCAATGAAACTTCTTCTACTGGATATGTCGCACCGTATTCACCAAAATCAGTGCTTTTCGTGATGGTTTTTAACTTCTCATTGAAAAAATCTAATTGAGTCATCCCCTTCATCTGAACTTGTATTTGATTATCATCAAACACCAAGGCAGGTACTCGCTGAATGTTATATTGAGTAAACCAAGTTGGACCAAATTTAACATTCGGTTTTATGGGCAAATCTTTTGCGATGACTTCCAAACGCATCATGGTATCGAGTATTTTCTTATCACCCTCGAACATTCCATTGATATAAACCGTTGTGTTAGTTGATGCGGCATTTTTTAACGCATCTTTTAAAGCGGCTCTTGGCATCGATAAACTCACGAACATCATGACAGGTGAACTTGGTTTAATTTCTTGATCTGTCAGTTCAAGTGCTTCGTTTGTAATAGCCGCAACTTGGGATTGAGCATTGTTTAAGAAAGTTTCAACATCTTTAGATGTCGCTTTTTGCTGTCCAGAAAGGTCTAATCCTTCAAACCATCCATTCAACTTAGCCTTCGCTACTGCTTCCTCCGTGGAAATGCCCGTATCGACCGTATTGGCGAATCCAATATTGCAGATCAACAATGAAAAAGCACAAGCCAACTTACAAAATCGCATAAGCATTACCTATTACATCCTTTTGACTAATGACACCCCAAAACCTTGAGTCATATGACAAGTATGTTTCTCCAACAACGAAATATTCATCATCATCGAGTACCATTTCTCGCTCGACACTGGCCGCATCCATATTTAATTTCATTAACAACGTATTCATGTCATTTTTGTATTCGATGTCATTCACAAACACTGAGCTTTTTGTCACTTTTATTGTGTCACCGGGCATACCTACCAATTTTTTTATCCAACGTGTGCCTTGGTTAAAATAAGGCGTTTGCGCAGGCAACTTGAATGCGATTAATCGCTCTCGACTAACGCTTTTGTCTGTTTTATCGACTAAAAAATAACTCGCGTTGAGACAGGAATATTCTTGGGTAGGAACAGCAAAGGTGAACATGACGTTAAAACTCAACACCAAAGCAGCAATCAATGTAAAACTGACAATGACATTCCTCATTTCACACCCCAAATAAAAATCCAATGTTGGAATTTTAAATAGATTTAATGTGAATTAATTAAATTAGCGTTGCGATTTTGGACACCTTAAATTAGCGCGATTGTTTTTCCATAAAAAAAGGCTGAATTAATCACTAATTCAGCCTTTTAAGTTCTAGTTAACAGTTTTAGAAACTGATGTGACCAACACCTATTCCACCTGCATCATCGTTTGCTTCGATAACAATTGAAGCGCCGTTCGGATAATCATGCTCTGTAAATCTGACTTGAGCACCATATGGACTAAATACCATTCCGTTTACGATCCACTTGTAGAATAAAATGCGTCCATCTTCATCTTTACAATTCGCATCGACAATATGAGTGCCGTATTGATTACGAGATGTTGGTGCACACACTGGATTTTTGTTCGCCACGACATCAAAAGAGAACGTCTCTTGGCCAACTTGCCCGTAATTAGTCTTCACATCCAAGATGATGTCATAATGACCCTCTGGCAAATCGTTAAACGCGCCCACTGCGCGGCCTGAAACATCACCTTTCACACCATTTATGGTCCAACTGTATTCCTTCACAAAGTCATATGGGTGACCCACTTTAACGTTTGGATAAATCGATACAGTCAGTGGCGCTCGCATATATTTGTTTGAATAAACATCATTCAATACAAACTCCAGCTCATTTGGTTCAACCGCTTCTACGTAATCGGTTATGTGTGCAAAATTTCCTCTGTTATCTGATACCGTCACCATGATTTCATGTATGCCCGGTTTAATAACATTGAAATTAAGCCCTTTACCATTGGCCGATACTTTTTGAATCGCTGCCTCATCAAATGTCCAGTCATATGCAAATACAACGCCTGGTGCATTAATGTATGGCATATTCACATTCGCAAATCCGCTAGATGGCACAAACTTCACGTTGTTATTTACCGTAAGACTGAGCTCGCTTTCTTTAGGGAAGCTATAACTAAATGTATTCATCACCGCATTAGCCTCTCCTAGTGTGACGTCTTTAAAACCGTCCAACCAAGCCTTTGCAATAAAAGTGACTCTGTTAGCATCGTCTAAATCACTTTCTTGAAGCGTATAAGTGATTTCCTTTTCATCATTTATAATGCTGCCATCAGGTAATAACCATTCAGTTAATAGCGCAATACCTGTAGATTCAAATGGATTAGATACCATCATTTTCAACGATATTTCAGTATTAACTTCAGCCATACTTGGTCTAACTACGCTCATGGTCATCGGTTTAGGCTTAGTGACCGAAATGTACTTAACCGCCGTTGACCACTGCCCCTGATTAATGTCATCTGCCGTGTTCGCATATTTCATTCTGGCATGAATACGTAAACTCGACTCTTCAACGTTGACAATGTACGTTTCATCTCCTTTTTCCCATATTTCACCGTCAGTAGACCATTCAACAATTAACCCGCCAGATTGATCACCACCACTGATATCTACTGCAGTGAGTTCAATTGACTGTCCAGCAATCGCTTGAGTTACACCATCGACTCGCAACTTTGGCGTATCAAATGATATGAGTCTAAGCTTTTCTGTTTCTGTTATGGCACCCGTAACCTTGTTAGTGATAACCGCTCGCACATCAATGGTTTCAGGCTCTACAGATTTAACAGATACATATTGACGACCGGTTAACTCTGTCATATCGGTCCAAACACCACCGATGTCACGCTGCCATTTTATTTCACCCATAACCATAAAGTCTTGGAACGATTGAGTGTCAAATCGTAAATCGAATGCAGCAGGTATACGTGAGTGGACTACCCTAGAAACAATTTCACCATCAACGGCTGTTCCCTTCACAACTGAAATGCTGCGTGGGATAGATACGCGAACAATCTCAATTTCAGGGAATGGCGAACGCGCTTCAGCTACCGCATATACAGCTTCATTTCTATTAAAGATAATGTCAGCGTCTATTTGAAGTACGCCTTTACCGTCACTTCCTATCTGAATTGCTTCTGAAATTGGTTCATAGTCAGTGCCATTTTTAAAGGCCAAATACACATCCCAAGCGGTTCCCATTGTCTCGATGTTGTAATCAAACGTATTTGTCAGATTATTCTTAACACCTAAACTGATAGTCGCATTAATCTTTTCAGTAGACGCATAACGAGTATCGTCCAATTCCATTAACACTTGCATATAAGGATGCGGTGTAACAACAAGGTCAAAATTAATCGTTGTGGACTTCTCAGGCGCAAGTCTATAAGAGCCTTTCAAAGTATATGGCACTCGATCCCATAAGTTCGCTTCACCCAATTTATCCGCATAAGCAGAGAAGTTCTGAGTTTCACCAAAAGGCAATTGATTATGCTTATATTGCTTGCTATCTCCAGCGTCAGTCGATAAATCAATATCAACATTAGCGCGAGATGACGTACCTTGATACCTTCCAATTTGTCTATCAAGTACAGAAATACTATAAATACCATCTGCTAATTTGAGACGGTCATCTAGTGTTAATGTAATTGGACTTGGCGCAATGGATTCAAATGTTACGGCATCTTTACTTACTACACTGGCCTTACCTTCTTTGTTTACGATATAGGCTGTAAATTCTGCCGTATTCATACCCAAATCGCTTACACCACCTTTGGCCGTAGCTTGAAAACTATTACTTTCAGCACTCATGCCTTGCGGTAACTGCGACCACTCGATATAACACGCATGATTCATATCATTCGCAGCTAGCGCAGCCGCCGCTTTCGTTCCGTAAATATCACAACGTAGCCCTTTGGTTCGGCTGACAACTAGGCCAACATCTTCAACTAATTGAATAACAGTTTGTGGTTTACGTTGGAAATTAAATTCCATTTGCAAGTAATTAAAATGAATGGTTGATTGCGTTGTAACACCATCTGAATCTTGCGCTTCAACGACCAATTCATAGGGTTGACTTGCAATTAAATCAAACCCATCACCGGTTAACAATTTGAAATGTTCATCGTTATTAATAGATCTCGCTTCTCGACCATCAATTTTGACGCTGGTAATTTTGGTATCACCTTCAAAACCGTTATGAGCTACAACCATTAAATCATCAATCATGACAACAGACGGCGTATTGTTACCGCTAAGCATGGCTTTTTTGTTGAACACCTTAATTTGTGGCGCTGGTGTATCGACTTTAATCTGCTGAATATTTGTCACAGACGTATTGTTAAAGGCATCTTTCGCCGTTACTTTTACGTTATAGACTCCAGGTGTTAACGTCGTCATCATGAATGGATAACCATTCGCATCAACATGCTCTAAAACTTTATAGTTAGATAATGTTATCGCTCCATCTTTGCTTTGTGGTACATCAAATAACACATCCATTCCATTCACATTAATCATGTTGACGCTTTTTTTGCCATCGTCTGATATGAACTCCAAGTCTACTTTTGTTGGTCTCCACCAGCGATCTTCAAGCGCAACCTCATCACGGAAGTTAACAATACCAATAGCACCTTCACCACCGTTGACGATAACTGGGAAACCTAGTTCTTCATTGACAATAGGCGGGTTCGCTTTTTTGTCATTAAATTCTGTAAAGGCAATTTTGGGCCCCCTAAAATCATGTTTAATGTTCCAGTTTTTAGGCGTTAAATCTGCCTTATCCCATCCTCCAATTTTACTATTACCCCAAACCTTGAACGATGAAGTAAATTGCAGATTATTTTCGTCACGCTCAAATGATTGGTCACTGTAGATATTACAAGATGACGCATTAGCCGGAACGGTACATGATCCAAGCCCTTCAATCTCGACAACCTGCTCATAAACTTTGGGGTCCACAAGCACAGTCGTTAAATTAATTTTGCTCGCTGCGTCATAGTTATAAACGTCAAATCCGCGAACAACTTTGTTCATCATACGTGTTGTAATATCTGTAATCTCAGGCTTTTCAGGCATTGAAACTTCGACAACAATTTCACCTTCTGACACGATAAATGGTGTTCCAGAAGATCCGTTAAATGACTTTAATTGATAACCAATTTTTTGCTGACCTGCAGCGTTAAAAATACCCGTTATCTTATTGTCTTTACCACTAAGACCATCGGGTAAATCCTTCCAAATTAGCGCACAAGGTACATCCCCTTTTTTTATCGGACCTTTTGCAAGCATTTCAGTTGTTACTAATCGACAACCACCAGCGACATCGACAGCTATTTCATTGACATCACTTACTACCGCATCGAAAGCTAGATTTTCCAATGTTGCAGCTGATGTTTCAGATATGAATTTACCTTCAAATGATTTCGCCTCTACGTCTCCACCGCCAACACCGGCTGGTAGTGTATCTGTGTACTGGCATTTACCTGAAATGTTGGCATAAGGTGAGTTACACGATTGTGTGGCAGGAATTGACACACTCAATAAGCAGTTTGACCCACTTGATGTCATGCCTGTAGCGCAATAGTCATACACAACACCGACTTGATGCTGATATTCACATTGACCATTGACCAAATCGTAACTACTAGGACAACTTTTAATGACCGCTGATTTTTCTACCCCTTCACACATGTAGGTATTTTCGTTCAGCGTAGTACCCGTAGGGCAAATACATGAGGATGGCGTTAATAAACCATCTGCACAACTAGCCGCCTTGAATACATCTCGCTCACACTCGGCACCGTTGCGTTTATAGGTTTCGCTACAGCTTTCAAGTTGCGGCACTTTTGATGTCAACGTACAAATATTGTCATTTCTAACATAGTTTGCAGGACATTTACCTGTTAGATCTGCATCGGTTAAACGACGACACTGAGTTTCAGAGATCTTGTTATATGTTAAATCTCCACAAATCCATTCTTCAGTGGCCGTTAATAACAATGAACAGCTACTTCCATTAAGTGTATATTTTGGATCGTTACACTTATAAATATGTGCGGCCTTTAGTACCTTCTCACAAATTTCCGTACTTTGATTTGGGGTATAAGTGCTATCAGGACATGACAATGTATAACCCTGTGATTGATAAAGACTACATGATCCATTGTTATGATTTGTATAGTTAGCAGGACAGCTATAGGTAAATGCTTTGATATCTGTACCCAAACACTTATCACCCGATAAATTAGTGTTTGCCGGACAACTCCATGTATTTGAAACGAATATTAGCTTAGAACACATTGAGCCCGACAACGTATAGCTAGCATCTCCACATTGATAAGAAAACGCCTGAGTTTCAAATTTTGTACAAGTTGAACCACTTAACGTATACCCTGCGCTACAGCTATAAGTATTTGGCTCAGTCAGTAATTTAGAACACGTCGAACCCGATAACGTGTAACTTGCATCTCCGCATTGGTAAACAAACGCCTGAGTTTCAAACTTTGTACAAGTTGAACCACTTAACGTAAAACCTGTGCTACAGCTCCACGTATTTGCTTGAGTAACTAATTTAGAACACGTTGAACCGGATAACGTATAACCAGTGTTACATTGATAAGAAAACGCCTGAGTTTCAAATTTTGTACAAGTTGAGCCACTCAACGTATACCCTGCGCTACAACTATAAGTATTTGGCTCAGTCAGTAATTTAGAACACGTCGAACCCGATAACGTGTAACTTGCATCTCCGCATTGGTAAACAAACGCCTGAGTTTCAAACTTTGTACAAGTTGAACCACTTAACGTAAAACCAGTGCTACAGCTCCACGTATTTGATTGTGTGACCAATTTAGAACACGTTGAACCGGATAGCGTATAACCAGTGTTACATTGATAAGAAAACGCCTGAGTTTCAAATTTTGTACAAGTTGAACCACTTAACGTATACCCTGCGCTACAGCTATAAGTATTTGGCTCAGTAAGTAATTTAGAACATGTCGAACCATTTGTAGTGTATGTTGGTGGACATCCATACGTGTATGAATCCGTTTCAAACTTTGAACAAGTTGACCCACTTAACGTAAAGCCTGCGCTACAGCTCCACGTATTTGATTGTGTGACCAATTTAGAACACGTTGAACCGGATAGCGTATAACCAGTGTTACATTGATAAGAAAACGCTTGGGTTTCTAATTTAGTACAAGTTGAACCACTTAACGTATACCCTGCGCTACATACATTTGAATATGATTGGGTCACTAATCTCGAACACGATGACCCTGATAAGGTATAACCTGAATCACAGCTATATGTGTTAGCTTGAGTGAGTAATTTAGAACAGGTACTTCCGCTTAATGTATAACCCGTACCACATGAATATGTAAACGCCTGAGTTTCTAGCTTAGAACATGAGCTGCCGCTTAATGTATAACCCGCACTACATGAATAGGTATTAGGTTGCGTCAATAGTCTTGAACATGAGCTTCCACTTAGCGTATATCCTGTACCACATGAGTATGAAAACGCCTGAGTTTCTAGCTTAGAACATGAGCTTCCACTTAGCGTATATCCTGTACCACATGAGTACGAAAACGCCTGAGTTTCTAGCTTAGAACATGAGCTGCCACTTAGCGTATATCCTGTACCACATGAGTATGTAAACGCCTGAGTTTCTAGCTTAGAACAAGAGCTTCCACTTAGCGTATAACCCGCACTACATGAATAGGTAAACGCCTGAGTTTCTAGCTTGGAACAAGAGCTTCCACTTAGCGTATAACCCGTACTACAGCTGTATGAAAAGTTAGCCGTTTCTAGCTTTGAACACGTTGAACCTGATAACGTATAACCAGTGTTACATTGATAAGAAAACGCTTGGGTTTCGAATTTATTACACACCGTACCACTTAAAGTAAATCCAGCGCTACAGCTATAAAGATATGATGTTACTTCTGTTTTATCACATTGATTTGTTGATGTGTTTAGTGTGTAACCTGATGCACATGAACCATCTACCTTGCTTTTTAGGTCCGTTTTCTTAACAAAACCATTCTGTGTTTTGCTATTGTACGTCATTTCAATGTCTAAATCATAATACCCAAGGGCTCTACAGTTACCCGTTGAGGTAGAACTTGTCTGTGCTGGTGTGCTAAAACAATATATTGCACTGGTATATCTGCTACCGCCATTGGGTTCTGCAATCCAATAATAATTATCCTCCGGATTGAAAACCATGATGCCATAGCCAGGATCGTAATCAGCATCAAAGACCCAAGATGTTTTTTGACAAGTTGTGGAATTAAAATAAGTATAACCTGATGGACAAACCGAAGGGCGGGCTACAGAGGTTACTTTTGTACATTGCCCTGAGATATCTGAATATCCTGTAGGACATGACTTAGTTGCTACAACTGTTGTAGCCTTCTCACAGCGGTCATTTGTTTCAGAGTAAGAATATCCTGACGCGCACACCTTACTTGCTGATACTGTGATGGTTTTTTCGCATCGACTGTACGTAGCATTGTAAGTATATCCAGAGGCACACACCTTACTCGCATCAACCGTTGTAGTCTTCTCACAACGATCATTTTTAAATGTATATCCAGTGGCACATACTTTAGATGCAGCTACAGTTGTCGTTTTTTCACAGCGATTATTAGCTGAAGAATAAGTATATCCAGTGGCACACACCTTAGATGCAGCTACAGTTGTTGTTTTTTCACAGCGATTATTGGCTGATGAGTAGGTATATCCAGAAGCACACACTTTAGTTGCTGCTATAGTTGTTGTTTTTTCACAGCGATTATTAGCTGATGAGTAGGTATATCCAGAAGCACACACCTTTGAAGCACTGACCGTTTCTGTTTTTTCACAGCGCTTATTGGTCGATGAATAAGTGTATCCAGTGGCACACACAATGTTAGCAGTAATAGTGGTAGTCTTTTCACAACGGTCATTTGCACTTACATAAGCATATCCAGCACCACACACCTTTGAAGCACTGACCGTTTCTGTTTTTTCGCAGCGCTTATTTGTTGTTGAATAAGAATATCCCGCCTGACAAGTTGGATTTGCGGCAACGGTTTCTGTTTTTTCACAGCGATTATTGGTTGCCGAAAATGTATATCCCGATGGACAGGTTTTGCTTGGCGTGGTGTTAGTAATTTTTTCACAACGATTATTAGTTGATGAGTAAGTAAAACCAGCAGAACATACTTTATTAGCTGTTTCAGTTAACGTTTTCTCACAACGGCTTGCCGTTGAGTTATATGTATATCCACTCGAACAAACTGGAGTTGCATTAGTCGTAGTGGTTTTTTCACAACGATCATTGGTCGCTGAATATGTATACCCAATCGCACATACTTTGCCCGCTGATAAAGTATCAAGCTTCTCACAAAGTTTGGTTGTGCTGTTATAAGAATAAGTGCTTGGGCAAACTATTGATGCATTCGTTGTTGTGGTCTTTTCACAACGATTATTAGCTGATGAGTAAGTAAAACCAGCCGAACAAACTTTATTAGCTGATTCTGTTAACGTTTTTTCACAACGCTTTGCTGTTGAGTTATACGAATAACCACTCGAACAAACAGGAGTTGCATTAGCCGTTGTGGTCTTTTCACAACGATTGTTAGCTGATGAGTAGGTAAAACCAGCAGAACATACTTTATTAGCTGATTCTGTTAATGTTTTCTCACAACGCTTAGTCGTACTGTTGTATGAATAAGTGCTTGGGCAAACTATTGATGCATTCGCTGTCGTAGTCTTTTCACAACGGTTATTTCCTGCGGAATATGTAAAACCAGCCGAACAAACTTTATTAGCTGATTCGGTTAATGTCTGTTCACAACGCTTGGTGGTGCCGTTATACGTGTAGCCGCTGGTACATACTGGTGTTGCATTTACCGTTGTAGTCTTTTCACAACGATTATTAGTTGATGAGAACGTATATCCAGTTGAACATACTTTATTAGCTGATTCTGTGAGTGTTTTCTCACAACGCTTGGTCGTACTGTTGTATGAATAAGTGCTTGGGCAAACTATTGATGCATTCGCTGTCGTGGTCTTTTCACAACGATTGTTTCCTGCAGAATATGTAAAACCTGCCGAACAAACTTTATTAGCAGATTCGGTTAACGTCTGTTCACAACGCTTGGTCGTACCGTTATACGTGTAACCGCTGGTACATACTGGTGTAGCGTCAATTGATGTTGGCTTTTCACATCGATTATTTGTTGCTGAATAGGTATAGCCGGTCGAACATACCTTACTTGCAGTTGCAGTTAAGGTTCTTTCACACTTCTTTAATGTACTATTGTAGTTATATCCAGTTGGACAATCGTAATTTACTGATTGCGTTATTGTTTTACGACAATCATTTGTTGCTGAGTTATAGCTATAAGTTGGATCGCTACACGTTTTATAAGCTGATTCTGTTAATGTTTTTTCGCAGCGTTTATTCGTTGTTGAATATGAATAACCAGATTCACACTTAGGTAATGTGGCTTGATATTCTGTCTTAGTACAAGTGCCATTGCCATTTGAAACATATCCAGTCGGACAGTTTTCTTTTGCAATGGTTGTTTCTTGCGTACAGTTTCTCAAATCACCGGTAGCTTTCCAGCTTTGATTTGGACATGTATAGATTAAATTGGTCGTCTCAACCTTGAGGCAAACGTTATTGGCCTGATCGTATGTATATTCATCTGAACATAATTGCGCTGTAACTTTCGGAATATCGATTTTATATTCATCTAAACCACTAATACCTGATTTAGCTGGATATGCGGGAATTTTTATGACGCCATTGGTAGCAGTTAAATCAATTACAACATTTAACGTTCCTCCTGGCGATAAGGTTTTACCTTGAACAATAAGTGAATTTTTTGCCGTCGAGTCAAGACTTAGGATGATTTCTGTCATGCCTTTAGCAACTTCACCCTTTGAGTTCATAATAGGCGGTGTTTCAAAGACAGTTATAGGTTGGCCCGTTCTATCTAACACTAATTTATCTAACGCTAACGCCTTAATGTCAGGCAATAAAGTATTAGTGCTAGCTAAACTACCACCGCTTAACATTAACAACATCAAGCAGCAAAACGTTAGTAACCTGTTCATCCTAATTCTCCATAAAATACGATTTCCCATTCGTTATTTTATAGAGCTGGAAATTTTACGGTTAAAATAAGGTGTTCGATTTCGTCACGCTAAAATAGCGGATTTCATAAATGGGCTTGACTAGGTTGTTTTTTGACCAACATTCTTGCTTTTAGTTAATCTAAACTTCTTTTGCGACTAAAACTATATTAGAACAACTATTCGAGAGTGATGGTTCAAAGTCTAAAACTGCAGACTGATAACGTGGATCTGGTTCTTCCCATCCCCATACGGTAGTAGGGCAAATGACTCCTTGGTAACGGTAAGGAATAATTTGCCCTATTTGATCAGTTCTATAAGCGGCAGACGGTTCGCCAAAAGAATCAATAACAGCGACAGTGAGATCGTTATGCTCACTAATTTTTGTATGCCAAAGTTGTGCGCCGTATTCTGTTTGAGACATATCGCTCACCACACATCTATGTCTCGTGAGATATCTATAAGCATCAGTCGCTATACCAAAATTTCGATAGTCTGTTTTAACTACAGCACTTGTTATTTGAGCTGAAACAGTCGTTGGAAGAAAACCATCCGGAATTGGAACCAGTTTATAATCAAAGTTGGCAACGCATTCATTACTTATATAAACAATTAAACAACCCTCAGCTTTCAAGGTGTGCTCTAAAATTTGATACACAGCATCAGGGATAGCATTTCCCTCATTCAAAGAGCCTAAATCTTCATTCATAGGAGAAATAAATTCCCCCTCAGATATTAACTCATAACCAATCGATTCTAATTCAGTTGTTTTTCGCAGAACACTGCTAAGAAGTTTAGATATAATAGCTGGCAAAGTAGTATCCCTGTCTCTGAATGAAAGTTTATAATACCCCATATGTAAGAATCGCTTAAATACTCTTTAGCTAAGAATTACAATTTTTAGACACAAAAAAAGCGGCATTTGCCGCTTTTAGCTTAGATATGTTTTAATGATGTAACGCTAAAGGCGTTTCGAATTGAGACGAAGATACTAACTGCTCTCTAAACAGGTGTTTAAACTCTTCTACACTTAAACTAATATCGAATTTTGATGGTTCAAATGATTTCACAACTACTCGTTGAGCGCCTACAAAATAATGTATGTGAGCTAATGGTTCAACTCGACTTCCAGCTTCATTTTCTTGCCAATCAGAAGGCATAACGTATATTTGCTGTACCTGATGTATGGTTTTTGGTTCTTCACAAAATAAAGAGAAGCCTTTATAAGCCGCAGAACTCAACGGCAAAGAAATACTTTTTAAAAAAGTAGCCTCTTTCAATCTGTGTGAAGATAAGCTAGTTAAACCCATAGAAACACCCTAATCCTATAACTTTATAAATATTTCCGTAGAAATTAACCCATAAAGTAATAATCAACAGATTTCTGAAAAAGTGACAAAAACCACGTATATTCATTCTCTCACACCTTACCCACCCTACTGGTCGGATGAGTGTCGTGTTGAATATAAAAAGTTAGAGGATTATCGGCGAGAAAATATTGAAACTACAACAAACTGCGCTACAACCATACAAGAATTTACATGCTAACACTATCCATAATGATTAAAAATGCAAAACAAACATGATTAACACCAATCCAATTGATCTTTACTTGAGCCCTTAACACGCACTCAGTTGCCGAATTTACATCTCATGCAAAAATTGATTAATTCATAAAGAAAAATCGAGGTGTCTATGTTTCAAAATCAATATTATCAAAATCCTGTACATCCTAATGACCATCCTGAACCTCAACCGATGAGCGGCTATCAAGCACAAGAGCAACTTTATCAGAATAATGTTGCTCACCTGCCTAGCAATAATCAACAACATAATAATCAAGAACCGCGCTACTCTGGTCAATTCGACCCATACTTCAATCTAAAATGTCATGGCACGAAGGCCGCTATTGAACTTAAACCGTCGATTACACAAGGCGGTTGGCATACCGTGATGCTCGAAGGAGCCAACTCTATAGGTGAACGCAAATTTAATTGGCAAGATAAAACTTCAGTTCAAATAACAAAAACGGAATTATTACCTGTTATCGCCGTACTACTAGGGATTCGTGAAGGTTTTGAAGGTAAGGCTCATGGAGTGCAAAAAAATAAAGGTTTTAATATCAAATGGCAGCAAAATCAACGTGACAATACGATGAACGTTTTTGTATCGATATTTGAAGCCAATAAACCCATGAAAGGTGTACCCATCTCAGCTTATGATGCGCTAATGTTAAGTCATTTAGCGATAAGCCAATATATCAATAACATGCCTCAACTGACGCCTGAGGCGTTAATTAACTCGTTAAAATCTATACATCGTCACACAATAGCCTAAACAGATACAAGCCTCATAACCCTGTGAGGCTTTTACATTGCACCAATCAAATGTTGTCATTTTAGTATTTTGACATTCTTCCGCACCCGCCCTAAAATACTGTATACCCATACAGTTGTACTAAATATGCAAATATTCAATAAAACAATTTCTTGCGGGATCAATGGTTTCGAGTCACCTGCTAAAGAGTACATGCAAAACGCGCTCAGTTTAGATGATTTATTAATAGACAACCCTAGCTCTACGCTCATTGGGATGGTTGACACTGATGATCTAAATTCTATTGGTATATACAAAGACGATTTATTAATAATCAACAGAGCACTAAAGCCGCGCCACAATGATGTTGTTGTTGCTGAAGTTGATGGACAATGGGTTTGCAGCATTCTGGATGCACACCAGCAACGCCTTACCACTTTAAAACATGATCATGAAGAACTTATGATCATAGGTGTGGTGTCGAGCTCAATCCGTTGTCACGGAAAGAGCCCGGATTTAAGTTATTATGAAGCCGGTAACCAAATGGAGTAATTATATTTATACGACTGGTATGTCATCGTTTGGCCAAGATGATTTTTAAACTCAAATCGTGTCACACCATAGCCAAGCTTACAAATTAAATTAGTCCTACTCACACCAACTTTCTCGTTTTCCTCTCCATTTCCTCCCATAGCCATTTTGAATAATGTCTTGCGCTATATCTTGACCATCAACTAACACAACGGCTAATACGCGATTATATTTGTCGCGCCCAGGATTTAATAATTGAATAGACTTAGCATTAGACAAACGCTTTTTTAAATAATCTCTTGCACGATAAGCAGCTTTAATTTCACTATCACATGCGCCTTTTATCTCCGGCGTATCTACCCCTTTTATTCGAATTGGCTCGTGACGGTTTGGGCTTGTATACCCACGAAACGTATCTCCGTCATAAACATTATGAACTCTTGGAATATCGCGAGTTTGAGCATTTAAACTGGTACTTAATAAGATAAAAAGTACGCCAATTAAGGTTCTAACTTCCATATTTATCACCTAATTCACGGTCACTAAAACGAGTCGGCCATTTAACTTAGCATGACTCTTAAACATAAATTGCATGCCTTCAAAAGCAACACAGCAGTTATCCATCGCGGATAATGTTTTGTAGGTCCCGCATTCTGTCAAGCACATGATGACTTTTTCTTTCAACCAGCACACTATTCCTTGTCCCTCATTCTCGTTGAGGTATTTGTGCATATGCCTGGTACTCAATCTATCTACAGCATGATGTGAAATTTCAATTTCATAAGGTAACTCGGCTTTATCAACAAACTCACGTCTTGTTAATTCAATATCAGCCAATTTTTTTTGGATAGTGTGGCCACGTTTTTTTAAAATCAATAATGAATTGATAGGTAGCCTTGTATATCGCTCTCCATCAAATTCTGGATATGAGCAGAGAACGTTGTGTGAACAACTCAACTCCCCTCGCGGCATTTGATTGTCGTAAAGTAATGTCATTTGAATCATCTCCTTGAAAAAACACTATCATCGCCTAACTTTAAAAACGCGCTACTACTTGCCAGCTCTACGCTTCAACATGTGTTTCACTTCTGACGCTTTCATATCTTTGCTTAAACTGAGGTGTAAATCGAAAATAATAATCTCCTTGTGAATTGCGTAATAATTCGGTTCCATCAAGGGTTTTCACGTAAAAATACTCAACTAATTCTGTCGTGTTCATCAAAACCTTAAAATTAAACTCAAATTGACCATAGCCTTGGCAATATCCAACCATGTCATTTACTGATACAACATCCATATTCTTGATTTTCTGCCGATGGCCATTTTCAACTAACAAGAAGTCTTGAGTAATATCGAGTCCATTAATCTCGCCAACTTTGCCATCACAAAAACCGTCAACACTTACCCATTGCCCGATTAGCGAAAGTTGTCGCTCTCGCTTAAGATCTGTTTGAATAATATCGTTAACGTACAATCCACCGCCCGCCATCAATAACCCAATCAAAACGGATACGCCTAACAACCACTTTTTACGAATCAACTCGGCCATTATTGGTCACCTCGAAAAATAATTTGTTGTATGAATCGATAAACGTTTTAACGACATAGAATATATTTTTGCAGGTTACGCCTCCGGCCAAATGGACATCTAATCGATAAATTGATGAGTTGGTATCATCTGCATTGTAGAGTCTGCCAATTAAGGTGTTTTGATTAAAAAGCGCTATAAAATCTTTATTAAATTGACTCGGTACGGTCGCAATGATGCCAAAGTATTCTGAAGGTGTTTCGGCATTCCATTTAGCGTTTGCAAAGAAAATGGCGTTAGCATAGCCAATGTCACAAGTGAAAATATTTGAGGCAGCATCGAGGTCAATTGAACCACCTGAAAATGAAAAATCCATTAGTAATTTTGCTAACTCTTTGGTGGTGACGCTGGTGATGACTTCGCTACGCACTGTAGCCGGGATAGCTAATTGATTATCCCGCGCATCGATAACATCTTGTAAAAAATCTTCATGATCAATCATATAAATCCTTAAACCAATAAACTGCTAATAAATAACCCATAAGCTATTAAATACTCAAAAGGTCCACCCGTGGCTACTGGCAAAGGACTTTTGAACCTAAAAGACAATGGCCAGAAAAAAGGAATACCACTGTCTGTAAAAAAATCACCGAGTAAATGTGACAGATAACCAATCGATAAACACAACACAATTGCGCTTGACGTACTGTTGTTAAAATTAACTAACCAAGCGACACATAAAATGGGCCAAATAGAGTGAGTTATTTGTCTATGTCCAAAAATTGCAGATAAAGGAATAGAGATAAATAATACCCGCTTGCCTATCGTTGAACTCGGATGGTCTACATCAGGCAGTAGTGAGCCAAAAACGATGCTCACTACCACCAGCCATAATGGTAATGCTATGTCGATATAACCAATTGTTGAAACTGTAACAGCTGCAGTAACAACAAGATGGTTTCTAAATAACATCACCTACTCCTAGTTAGTTACCGATTTCACTATCTGACTAAGCGCATTACTTGGTTGAGCATTTGCTTGTGTATTTACGACCGGCTCCGCTACAGATTCAGCACCAATCACACCATTTTGAGCGTCCATAAGTTCTAGTTTACGCTCATGATCACGTTCTAACTCTTTGTCTTTTCGTAGTCGCTTCGCTTCTAATCGACGCTCTAGATCATCAAATGCTGCAAGCTCTTTTGC
Organism: Shewanella aestuarii; assembly: GCF_011765625.1. Classification (NCBI taxonomy): domain Bacteria; kingdom Pseudomonadati; phylum Pseudomonadota; class Gammaproteobacteria; order Alteromonadales; family Shewanellaceae; genus Shewanella; species Shewanella aestuarii. The sequence goes on along the minus strand of NZ_CP050314.1, from coordinate 23,703 downwards.
ATCTTGAGACTCCGCTTTGGTACGTTGTAACACTTTATTGAACTCATCATATGGCAGTTTCAACAGTGTATAGACTTGAAATGAACCATCGACATTGACTTTTACTTGCTGATCTAACATCTCATAGCCGACAACTGGCACTGAATCGACCAACTTATCGATCAAGAATTGACTGGTTTGCACCAATTCACCTGACGCACCTTCACGCTCATAAATGCGCTCTGAACCTGATAGCTCTTGTTTATAGTTTTTCGCTAATTCAAATTCAGCCTGCAACTTTGATTTCTTTACCGCATGATGCATGTCTTTAGACGATGCTGCACCAACACCGACTATGCCAAAGTTATCGTTTTTAGGTGGTGACAAATACCATTTTGGTACGTTTGATAATTGCTCTTTTGCCTGCTCCACAGCCAATTCATTGGCTTTTGCCTGTTGCTCATTAAAACGTTCCACTGGATCTGGCTCACTTGCACAACCAGCCAATACCACTACACTCGCAAAACTCACAATACTTAATATTTTTTTCATAATGATTCCCTATTAATAAAAAATTACTGCGCGGTTTTGGTACCGCAAAAAATTGCCTGCCATATCAGACCAACTACTTTCCTCAACGTTATATATTTCCTCCCGAATGCTGGTTTTTATTTCGATGTCACGATCAAACCAGCTACGTGGTTGATAAATTGAAAACGTAAAATATTCCATGGCTGGGTTCGTTATATTGAGATGAAAAGTTTCCCTTCCCACCTCGACTTTTAACCAAAATGCTCGATTAGATAGCTCTTTTAATGCTGCTGTATGCTCGCTTGTATCTGGCCACTGCTGTTGTTCTTTCGAGATATTTCTATAATACTCGTCAATTAGCGGTAACATCTTTGACGATGCAGATGTGCTCCAAGTGTATGACACCCCACATTCTGCCTGCTTAACACCATCAGCACCGTCAAGGAATGAACCCGTTGTTGAAAGTGGTAGAAACTCATATATCGAACGACCACACCATCTTGGACTTAATACATCATGTACCTGCCATCGGCCTTTTGGTTTACCATCGTGGTAGAACTTTTGCGGTGTTATCTGCTCACCTTTCGAGTCAAGTAAATAAAGACAACCACTAAAGAAAAAACTACAGTCTTCCAGCTCAAATCCATTCTCCAATGTCGGAATAAACCAGTGTCGGTTCTCATTAACTGAGCGATCTATACGTATCTGTACATCTGCTTTCACAACGTCATGATCTAAAGCACTGATATCAGTCAGTAACGTTTCAATTCTTGGGTTTTTCAAGAATGGAAATACAAAATACTCGTACAGATTCATCACTTTTTCTTTAACACTCTGACTTTCTTTAAATTCTGCTCTGATATAACTCGCATTAATCACATTAAAGGATTGCAGCATAGCGGTTTGGTATTGGGATATTACCGCTGAATCCCGCTCTGAAATCGCCTCTCCTCTTTTAACTTTCATCAACACGCCTTGGATTGATTCACGCTCTTTCTTCAACACATCTATTTGTGAGGCCATCAACTTAATCTGACGTTCTCCTTTGAGCTTTTTCAGCATTGCGGTGGCATCAACGGTGACATCGCCCGTTGCATCAATAAATACATCATTACCAACTGAACGAAGAGAATGCTTTACGTTGTTAATCGAAATATTTGCACCTTGGGCAATCATGCCTGTTTCAATAATCTTGTCTGTTTCGCTGTTATAAGAAGTATTTAAACTGACAAACTTTGGTGTTTTGGCCACAGCATTAATCATCATGATCTCTTTTGCTCGATTAACGGCCTTAGCCATCGATTCATGCTCTGACATTTGTACTGTTACAGACTCATTGTTGAAGTTGAACACTGACGGTTCATTAACCGCCACGGCATAACCACTGACTAATACAATTAACAACATGCTGAGTTGGATTTTCATCATATTTAGGCAAGGATACCTCCTACTTTAGTGGGAAGAGGAATTGCTTGCACTCTCCATTTTTTGAGTTAATGTTGTTGTTCGAGCTGTGACTCGAATAGTGTTCTTTTTAACGTTAGCACTAGCATGAACTTTCTCGCCAGTGATTGTCTCAAGCGCAAAATACCCTGTGCTTCGCTTACCTTTTACAAACCCACTACCTTGCGGTGTTGAGATAAAGTCATGTTTTTTAAGACCAAACAGTTTGCCTACGGGTATGCGCTTTTCAGATCTTGCACCTTTGGTCTGTTGATAATCGCCTTTAGCAACATGGCGTTTAAAGTAGACGCTTGATGCTGGCTCAACTAACTCTCCGTCTTCCAAGCAGATTGCAACAGCATCGTAATAATGCTCTTTCTGAAGCCTCAAGACCTGCTCACGCTTATATTTCGTTTCGTAGCCAAAGGTTTCCGCGAATTGCCACTCTTCCTTTAATCTAGACTTAATTATTCCAATCTCCGTGGCATGTTTAGTGCGGGATTTTTTCGCTTTTAATTCGAATTTATTGGCATGTAAATCAGCATGACAAGTTTCACATAACGTGGTTAAGTTTGTTGGTGTATCAGTGCCACCGTTAGAACGAAACTGAATGTGGTGAACATGCAATTTGTTGCTATGTTTACCTTTGCGCCCAGATTGACACTTGTACCCATCTCGATGTAGCACATAGGCTTTTACATTATAAAAGCCTTTCTGTACGCCATTCTGATACCCCGCACCAGAAACGTCAGGTTTTGTGATTTTATGAATATCAAAACTTGCCGTTTCCACCTTCCACTCGCTGATTGGTAAGATTGATTCTACAAAATTACGCTCACGTAAATGTGAATCTAACTTTGATTTTAAGCTAGGCGCTAGACGCCCCGTGGTTCGCATTGAAGCTCTATTAGACCAACGAGCAGGGCGATAGCGACATTTACGTCCACGCCGATTACGACGATACATAGCTCGCTGTTCCATCTTCTTGGATACGTCTTGTCTCAATGCAACTTGGCTTTGATAAATTACTTGACCAAGACCAATAACGGCACACCCGATAGCTTTGCTACCAGTGTCCATGCCAGCAACAAGGGGTTGCTTGTAGCCTGAACTACCACCAACAAGTTTGATGGTAAAGGGTGTTCTTTTGATAACCTTTGCATCACCACGCCTGAGTAAAACCCTCGCTTTTTGTGGTTTACATGGCATTAATGGCTTACCATTTTTGTTCAGTACAAACACGAACATAGCGTGTTTCTCCTTCGAGTTATGCGTATCTATATGCTTGAGGCACATATAGAATCCGACTTCCTCTCGATCAGATATAAAGGCTTTAGATGAGGTTGACTGCCCATAACGCTTTAGGGCTGTTTACAGTGCCTCGACAGAGCAACGGACTGAGGTGGCATCCGAGGGTGTCTATATCCAAAATATCGTTTAACTCACATATAATCCTCAGTGAGTGATCTGGTCAACTTGGCTTTTACAAGCCCGCTCCTTTAGGGGCGGCGTAATTGACAAACCACCCTGTTTTCTTATTGCACCAATTTATACCAACAAATAAACAACGATTGTTAAATTAGCGTGCCTTATTTCAACACCTTAAAAAACACAGCTCTACTTCACACATCTACATTGGCTACTTTTCCTATTAAACCACCCTTCTAAAATCCCGCAACTGCATGTTAAGTGCATGTATTTTATGAATTTGATTTTCGGTTGCGTGATTTGGACGTTGAGCGACAATGAATACATCAATTTAAATAGCAAGGGTTCAACTATGACGGCTATCAGTCTAAAACAATCGAATACTCACTGGATTGATACAATCCAAGAGGCTTATGCCCCTAACGGGACACCAAACTTTATGGATAGCGCAGGTAATTTGATTGAAGGGATTTACCTAAATTTGCCAAATGAGGTTTATCACTCATTAGCGGCTGAAAGCTCGACAAAAATCAAAACCCTTGCGAAAGGTCGTCATCACTATTTTCGACAATACTTATCTGATGTTTGCCGTTTACGTACTAAAGCGCAGGAATATACTTTTGATGCGGGTACTTATGGTCATATGTTGGTACTAGAGGAACATAATTTTCACGGTCAATTTATGCGTAATCCTCAACCCGAGGATTTTGCTATGCCTAACTTGATTGAAACCATACCAGAGTTAAAAGCAGCATTAGCTAAATACAATCTACCTATTTCGGGCGCTAAAGCAGCATTAATCGAACGCCTTTGGACGCACGACAATACCTTGCCCATTTATGAAAAATTAAGAGAAAACGCTATTGAGCAATTTTTAACTACACTGTACCCCAATGCTATATTCAGCAATGAAAATGACATTATTGAGTATGCAAAGTTACACAATCTAAACATCAAGCGTGACTTTGAATTTATCTTACAAGATGTGCAAACTCTGAACCCTAACATGCTATTACTTGAAGAATTAATCAAAAAGCATGTTATCGACCATATTGTTTGGGACGATGCTCATCGAGTTCAAAAATCTACACGCGCACATCCTAAAGCAAACTGGCTCTTTTCAGATGGTTTTGCAGAAATTTCTATTATCGCTAAATGCCCCACTACAGGGCTAATGCTCAAAGTGCGTTTTGATTGGCTACGTCAAGATGCGATAGCCGTAGACCTCAAGACAACTGCCTCAACTAATCCAACTAAATTCGGTTATCAATTGCGAGATTTACGGTATGACATTCAGCAGGTTTTTTACTGCTACGTTGCCAATTTGGTAGGGATTCCTGTAAAGCACTTTGTCTTTGTGGCAACAGAGTATAAGGACGCTGACAACTGCGAAACCTTTGAGCTTGCAGAACGCAAGCGTGACGAGGCTGATGCTGAAATGCACGAACTCTTAGCTGAGCTACAAGAGTGTTTTGATACCGAAGATTGGTATGGCTTTGACCGTTCACGCTCAACTTGGGTACTAGATGTGTAAGGAGTTGGCCTTAGTTGCCCGTTTTAGTCCTTGGCTTACAGTAGAAAATATCAATTAAAAAGGTAATGAATATGACTATTCCATTTTCACAATTATTCCAGCAAACATTTGAGGAATTAAACCGTAAAAATACGGGGTTTGTTGATTTGAACAATGAAATAAAACACCTGAACCAACTCATTTGGCAGTCAAGAACTACAGGTTTTGACCTATCTAACGCGCAAGATTACTCGGTATACAATACCTTAGAATCGATTGTGACTTTAGGTATCTCAATCGACCCGCAAAAAAAGTTAGCGTTTATTGCGGGTGAAGTCGATATTTATGGCAATCCTGTAATGAGATTGCACATTGGCTACCGTGGTGAAATTGCACTTGCAACTCAATTCAACATTATCAAGTCGGCTTCTGCCAATCTTGTTTTTGAACATGATCAGTTTAAGTCTTTCGGCCCCAATAAAGAGGTCGAACACATCATTACTACCTTGTCATCTAACCAGAGAGGCCAATGTTGTGGGGATATTGTCGGAGCGTTCTAGCAAATGGCGATATCTTAAATGCCACGCTTTCTATCGAAGAAATGGATGCGATTGCAATAAATCAAATTGAAAATTCTATGGGTAACACGCCCTGGAACTCTGTTTGGTGTAATGAAATGCGCAAAGTCGCATTGTACCGAAGAGCTGCTAAAGATTGGCGTCAACGCCTGTACGCTAACCCTGCGTTAACTCACTCATTAACCTATACAGATGCGGCTTAACTTACCTGAATTATCATTAAGCAAAGGTAATAGAGGACAATTTAAATGAACAAATTATCAAGCACAATTAACAACTTAAAAGACTTTCTTTCATTGAGTGACCGTCAAGTTGTTGAATTAAACAAATTAGTATCTAACACAATCAATACCCGCTTTGAGTTTGGTAGTGAATTTTACTCTTTGAACGATGTTCACCCCACGACTCTTGGAGAAGCGCTTACGCCATACCTATTAGCTGACGTTCTCGTTACCGAATTAGATATGGCACTACAAGCAAGATATGTTGAGCGTAAAAGTGCTTTTGAATTTGAAATAGACTTAACTCTTGAGGGCATGAAGCGTCTTCTCATTGAGCATACCGCTATCACCGCTATCACGGTTAACCCTGTATATGCTTCTGATGAACTGCGCATTGATAACGCCACTCAAACGATTCATCACAAAGTCAGTGGTGATAAAACTGAATTAGACGGACTCTATTGCATCATCGATTTGGAAGATGGCCAATCGTTCTTAAATCAAATGACAGCTGAAGAAGCTCAGCAGGCGCTATATGCAAATTGCAACCAGCGCTTAAATGGCGTAAACCCATACATCTCTCAAGTTAAAAAAGAACAATGCCATTTGATGTCATGCCTACGCCGTTCTTTAAAAAATATTTCAGCTATGCACTCTGTTGAAAACCATGCATATATCGCTACTTTACTTGACTTGCATGATCGCCAGTACACTAAAGCACAAGAGCTAAGAAAAGTAGCTTACATCAAAAATCGTTACCGAAATTGCGTGAATCAGCCCAGTGTAATTGATGCTATTTTCAAAAAGGCGCAAGGTGCGGTTGTTGTGCCATTTAGTCACGCATCTGAAAAAACTGAACGTAAAAATATAGATCACTCAGTCTTTGCACCAATACACAAAGACGGTACATGGGATGGCGATGATTTTGGTATGGGATTTTAATTGATGATGTCATTTATCGAAAAAATTGTTGTTCTTCAGAACCGTAAAGGTTCAATTATCAGGTTATACATTGATCATGACGGCAGACAGGATTTTTCTATTCAGCGTTCTAACCAAATCAAAGGACGCACTAGCCATTTTTTCAATAAGAAACTATGGCACTCACGCTATCATGTGAATTTGATTCTGGAGCGCCAAATTGCCCAATACGAAGACAAAGGCTATGAGATTGTTGAAGAATTTTCCTTAGACCCTCAGCCATTTAAAGTTGATCAATTTCGGTTCGATAATCACGCATTAAAAACCAACATGAGCATGATGAAGATAAGCCACAATGCTATCCCACTATCCATTAGCGCATCTTTTCAGCAGCTATCTATTGTCGATATGCGCTATAAAAAACCTGTTGTTAATGCTGATATTTGGAATTTGTTTGAGCAGCTCACCCGCATGATTTGTTTTGTGCCACTTATATGCACCGCGATTTATGAGCCTGATACTCAAAAATTAATCTTGTTATCAACACACTACAACTCTCTGCCAAAGCCAACCGCAGCATATTCAGTTGAATCATTGTTACAAAGAGCTGATACCACAATCGAATTGAGTCATTTTGAATGTCAGACTATGACAGCCAATTCTAAGGGCGTATTTGCTCATTTTGATAATCAGATTTTGACTTTTCATTTTCCCGGGTGGCGAGTGGCCAACCTCATTGTTGAGAGAAATAGCCCTAGAGATCCGCAATATAACCTCTATTCATTTAAAAATGATGTTCATTGTTTAATTGGCAAAATGAAATTAGATATAGAACATAATCAACATGCGCTATTTTTGCTGGATATCGCTGAGAACAATAAAGTAAAACAAGCGGTTTACGTTGAACGGTCTGAACGAACTAAAGCTATATCGGACATGCGTTATATTGTCCCTATCAATCGTTGAAATGTGGGATAGCCCTAGATCACTAGAGGCTATTATTCTAAGTAACATTCCTCAATGCAGCTATATCACTAATTTAAAGTAGACCTTTTAAAGAAAGATAAATCTCAGCATATCAATATCTTGTTGCTGTTCTACTAATGCAGCCCTGATATTGTCAATCTCATTTTGAATTACAATCGAGTCTATTTCTCTTGATTTTTCAGGTTTAACTGATGATCTGCTCTATCTCAGTCCCGAAGGAAGCATTGGTCTGCGACTATTGATTAACAACTGTGTAGACGACTGATAGCGATGTGAAATATCGGTCAAGTCATGAGGCAAATAACTCAAATAAAGCTGCTTGTCGTGGTGAATGATTAAGCCACACACACAATGGATTGAATAACTTTTGCTTGAGTCCATTTGTTTCAATAATGAGTTAAGTAAATGAGCTGGCAATTTGCATATCAATGTAACATTTCCATCTAGCCAGTCATCGCCCCAAGTTATCGGTTCTAAATACTCCAGCCGTTGTAATTGCGCCATCGACAATTTTCGACCATCAACTTTCATCGTTACAACTTCTACTGTTGATTCATCAAGTAACACATTGGGCATGTCATCTAACCTGTTAAGCAATTTATTAAAAGTTATAACTATTTGAGCAGTTGCCGAGTTGGTTATCAATGGTTTAATAAAGATAAATCAGATACAGACAGGTACTTAATATGTTCACTATTTCTTTAGATCAGAAAACCCGTATTAGCGCGATTTGCAATTTTGCCAATGGCAAAGTAAACCCCATCTATGAGCAAGTAAGAATTGAAGCTAATTCGGTGGAAGGAAAGGTGATGTTTAGTGCCTGTAATGGCAATCAGTACAGTACATTTACGCTGAATGCAGAAGTGCAAGAAGATGCGCGTTATTGCGTCAGTAGCAAGCGTCTATTAATTGTTACCACCGCACTTGCAGGCGAAAACGCAAAGTTTGCCATCAAAGATAATGATTTATTTGTGACCAGTGGCCGCAGCCGCTTAAAATTGCAGACGTTTAGCGCAAGCGATTATCCAAATATGGAAACCTTTGATGCGCCTAAATGTCGTATCGAAACCACCATAGCACAACTCGCAAACATTGTTAGTCAAGCCTCTTATTGCGTTGCTAACGCTGATGTCAGAGCCTATCTTTGCAACATGAATTGGCAAATTTCTGAAAACATGCCAGTTAGAATTTGCGCAACTGATGGACACCGCCTAAGCATGACGCATGAGCAATTCCCTGTTTCTGAAGGTGCGGGTTCATACCTAATGCCCACCAGCGTATTTCAAAGTGTATTAGCACTAAAACTCAATGGCAATGATCAATGTGTTATTACATTTTCCAGCAACCATGCGTGTATTGAAGTCCCAAACTACTCAATTATGACGACACTGGGAGAAGGTGTATATCCCAATGTAGACCGCATCATTCCTAATGATAACTCGAAATCAATTACTGTGAATCTTGCTGAAATGACAGATTTAGCAAGGAGACTTCATGCAGTCGCTCAACTTGAAAAAAATCCCACCATTCGGATGTGCTTTAAGACTAACGGGCAGTGTGAAATGCAAGTCAAATCAGCGAATGGTGATGACTTTACTGACGAAATTGATCTTGTCGATAGCTCATTAACAGAAGAAGTCATCGTAGGCGTTAATAGTAAGTATCTGCTTGATGCTATTACTCAACAAAGCGGTGAGAACGTGACAATGAGACTGAACCTTGTCGGTGCAATAAAAATTATCTCTGACAATCAAAATTTAATCACGCTAGTAATGCCTACAAGAATTTAATTTTTAACGAGCCGAGTGCTGTTTAACTCGACTCGCTGCTTGTTTTAAAATCACATAAAGGAGAGTAACTTAATAGTAAATAAGTAGTAATTTGTAATTCGTTAGTCAGCGTTTTGGTGATGAAAAGCAGGCAAAAACGGGACCGCAACTTTAACTAATGCAGCGAGATGAGAGGCATTAAACCTCTCACTTTCTGGTTAGTGTGCGACCATATTAAAGTTTGATAAAAAATTATAGTTGTCATGAACGGTAACAACTCAATATGTTTGATAATTTATCTGAGGGAGTATGTCGTATTATTATAAAGTTTGATCATTTTCAAACACACTTTTGGACAAGAATGAGCTAGAAGTATTGATCTAGCTCTGGTGATTTGAATTAGAAAATGTATTAATGTTGTGTATAGTTTATCAGCAGGTATTCGTAAGCATCTAGTCAGGAAAAACAACAATACCCAACGCTTCGAGAAGCTGTTCTTGTTGCCAGCTGGCAATTTTGATACCTGATGTATCGACTTTTCGAGGATCTAAACCGTCGAGTTCGGCGTGACATAAATTAGCACCCTGTAGGCTAAACTGTCCCCAGACATCTTCAGAAAAAACACCTCGACTTAAGTCTGACTCTTTCAGTGATGCGCCCGCGAGGTGAGTCCCTATCCAGCGATTTTCAAACAGCTCACATTTTTCTAAACAGACCCGCTCCATATTGGCATAAGACAGGTTACATCCAGTAATAAAGGCTGAGCAAAAGTACATACGATTACTCACTTGATTGGCAAAGTTTGCTCGGGAAAAGTTGGCCCCTTTTAAATCACACTCACGTAACTCAATACCGTAGCAATTGGCGTTACTAAAGTTTGCCATCGCAAGCTGGCATTGTTGGAAACTTGCATCGCGAAGGTCTGCGACATCAAAATGGCAACCTTCGATATCACCCTGTTCAATGAACTTGCAGTTAATAAATGTCGCATCACGCAAGTTAGCACGTCGAAAATCGCATCGGATAAAGGTGCAAGCAGTGAAAGTAATATCACTTAGATCTTGATGTGAAAAACTGTGGTGTCGATATGTGTGACGGTAGGTTTCCATGTTGACTCCTATGATGAACTGGACGCAACACTACCATCAAAGCCACATCACATCAACAAAATAAAAACACTAAAAATCAAGATCTTAAAAACCCTCATTTTGCCTATTTTAAGGGGGTAAAATAGCGCCCTGAGCCTCTATGTTAACGTTCAAAGTACGCGGCACCATTGAAAAAAGTTATCCGCTTAAAAAGCCACAGAGAAAAGGAACCCAATAGATTACTGATGTCCGCCATTAGGTAAAGTAACCTTAAACGGAAGCCTGCAATTTGAAGTAGATACAAGGTCTAAGAAGGAATGGGGCATAAACGTGCTAGCGGTGATCGTGCTAGCACGTCTCTGGACAGAAAACACTTAGAGTATTAAATCTAATTACCATCAAGACCATTAATTTACAGAGTAAAAACGATTTAAAAGCTAACCCTCTTGAATTGGTAGTGATTAAATATGCAAAGACAAAGCTTTCACACTTTGTCATTACTTAATCTATACGGCATACCAACCATCAGCCAACACTTCAGCTTGTTCCAAAACAAGCTTAATCGCCGCTTCTGCTGCATCAGGTGGATATTTCCATCTACGTAGTAATCGGCGTACAAGGTTGCGCATCCTCGCTCGCACACTATCGCGTTTTTGCCAATCAACTGTGGCTGACTTTCGCAATTGCTGAGTTAACTCAATAGCAAGGCTGCGCAAGTTATCATCACCAAGTTGACGAACAGATTCTTCGTTCTCGATTAATGCTCGGTAAAAGGCAATTTCATCAACTGAAAGATTGAGCCTATCAAGCATCTCTGCATCTTCTTGCATCTCTTTCGCCCATTGAATCAGTTCTTCAATGACCTGGGCCGTTTCGATACTGCGGTTATGGTATTTTTGCAGCGTTGACATAATGCGTTCAGAGTATTTTTTCTCTTGGACCACATCGTTTTTCATCCGAGATTTAACCTCATCGCGAAGCAACTTTTCCAGCAACTCCACAGCAAGGTTTTTCTCTTTCAGGTTCTTTACATCTTCTAAGAACTCTTCTGAAAGTAGGCCTATATTGGGTTTATCTAAACCCACCATGCTAAATATATCGTCAACACCATCAGCAATAACCGCATTATCAAGGATAAGCTTTAATGCCGTATTACGTTGTTCATCAGCGCGTTTTTTATCAACGGTTGAATGTTTAATAAAGGCTGCTTTGATTGCAGAGTAAAAAGCGATTTCATTCTTGTATTCTTGGGTTTCATCCATGGTATTACAAAGTGAATAGGCTTTCGTTAAGGCAGCCATAACGTCCAGAAAGCGACGTTTACCATCTCGCTGCTCTTTGCCATTAGTTTGCGGTGTAACCAGTCCAGAAAGGTGATTTACAGCGCCAGGGAGTAATCTAATTGCATGAGTTTCAAAATCGGGACGGTAATTGAATACATTACCATCAACAGGTGTTGCAAACATGCCACGGATAATATCAATTTTTTCCATTAACACTGCAAATGCTTCTGCGGTATCAATAGTTGGCTGGCCTTTACCCTGACTGTTAGTATAGGTTTTTAGGGCATTTTTAAGCTCATTGGCAATACCAATATAGTCAACAACTAACCCACCAGGTTTGTCTTTAAAAACACGGTTTACACGGGCAATGGCCTGCATCAAGTTATGCCCCTTCATGGGCTTATCAATATACATGGTATGACAACAAGGTGCATCGAACCCTGTCAGCCACATATCTCGAACGATAACAAGCTGAAGCTCATCGTCAGTATCTTTGTAACGCTTTTCAAATAGCTTCTTGGTTTTCTTATCATGAATATGCGGCTGCATCTTTTCTTTATCAGAAGCTGAACCGGTCATCACAATTTTAATCACCCCTTTATCGGTATCTGGGTGATGCCATTCTGGTTTAATCGCGATAATCGCATTGTATAAGTCGACGCAGATCTCACGGCTCATCGCCACAATCATGGCTTTACCTGGGAAGGTTTCAGTGCGAGTTGTAAAATGTTCAACCAGATCTTTAGCCACTTGCTCAATTCTCGGCGCTGCACCAACTAATTTTTCTAAGGTCGCCCACTGAGATTTAACTTTTTCACGATCGGCAGTTTCTTCCTCTTCACCAATTTCATCTTCAACTTGATCGTTTAATTGTTCAATTTCATCTTGATTAATATCCAGCTTAGCTAATCGCGATTCATAGTAAATTGGTACCGTTGCACCATCATCTACAGCATCTTGAATATCATAAATTGAAACATACTCACCAAACACGCCACGGGTATCTTTGTCATCCATGGCAATAGGCGTACCAGTAAAGCCGATAAAGGACGCATTAGGTAACGCATCTCGCATGTATTTTGAATAGCCGTAAACGAACTTGTGACCGGTTACCACGCCATTTTTATCCTTTATCTCAACCATCTTCGATTTGTTGCCATATTGGCTTCGATGAGCTTCATCAGACACAACCACAATATTGCTACGTTCAGATAGTTTTGGATGCTCTGTTTCGTCATCCAACAAAGCAAACTTTTGAATGGTGGTAAAAATAATCCCACCGGATTGGCGGTTCAATAACAGTTCCCGTAATGAGTCACGATCATCTGCTTGCTGTGGAATTTGCTTCAAGGTTTCTTGGGCCATGCCAAAGGTGTTAAACAACTGGCCATCTAAATCATTACGATCAGTCACAACCACAATGGTAGGGTTATTCATACTGGCTTGCTGTAACAATTTACTGGCATAACACACCATAGAAATACTCTTGCCACTGCCTTGTGTATGCCAAACCACACCGGCTTTACCGCTGCCTTGTTTGATTTTTTCTAGAGAAGGAATGGTGGTTTCTAGGAAGTTTCCTGAAGTATTCGATGCCCTAACGGTTGCTTCAACCGCTGCGCGTACAGCATGAAATTGATGGTAGCCAGCAATCTTTTTAATGATGTTGTCATTGTCCGTTTCAAACAATACAAAGTAACGGATGTAATCAAGTAATAAATCTTGCTTGAAAAAGCCTCTCACCATGGTTTCAAGTTGGTATTCCAAAAGTGGCTTATCATCTTCAGCCGAAACAGTTTTCCAGGGTAAGAAGCGTTCTTTATTCGCGGTTAGTGAGCCAACACGCGCAGTCCAACCATCACTCACTATTAACGCTTCATTAAAAACAAATAAGTCTGTTATTTCATCTTTATAGGTTTGCAGTTGATTGTAAGCATTCCAAATATCAGCATGTTCATCAGCTGGATTTTTAAGCTCAATTACTGCGATTGGTAAGCCATTAATAAATACAATAACATCAGGTCGACGGCTTCCTTTAGTACCTGTGATGGTAAATTGATTAACGATTAAAAACTCGTTGTTATCAGTGGTGGTAAAATCCATTAACTGTGCATGGGAATGCTTAGTTTTGGTCTCACCATCTTCAAACACGCTATATTCAACCGGTACTCCTTCAATGACATATTTATGAAAAGCGCGGTTGTTTTTTATCAGTATTGGCGTATCAGGTAAGCAAACCGTATTCACTACATCAAGTAAGGCATCATGGGGAAGCTCAGGGTTTATCACCGCTAATTGATTTAATAACCGCTGCTTCAAAACAACCTGATGGTAATCATCACGCTCTGGTGATGGGCCGTCTGGGGCTATGTCATATCCGTTTTTATACTGGTAACCTTGATTGGTAAACCACCTAATACATTCTTGCTCTAATTGGTCTTCCGTGATCATACCTCTTCCTCACTCGCTAAATTTAAGGTCTTTAGCTTAGTATTAATCTCAATTAACGGCTGCTTAAAGGCTAGCTCTAACTTAGTCACATTTTCCACAAGCCATGCAATCATCTCTGGCCAGTTATCCTTGTTGTGCCCCTCGAACTCTTTTCTATATTGAACTCTTGACGCCTTTTTGCTATCTAGACGGAACCATTGAAGTTCGGCGCCAAAACTTTGTTCAATTTTATCTTTTTGGCCATGAAGAGAATCAAATAAAAACTTATTTTCTTCGGTGTCGGCACGAGTCATTTCAATCTGCACTCTTACCTCTTTGACGCCGAATATAAGGGTATAGGGACAAGAGCGAACCCCAGAACCAGCGGAAAGCCAATGATCTTTACTGGGGTTAATATTATTAAATAAGTCACAACGACTATTTCTCATGGCCTCTAGGGTTTGCCCCCAAAAAGCCGTGCGAATTTTATGTCTCGATTTGAGTTCAACGACAGTGCTCTTCTCTTCAGCTTCTTTGGCACTCATACCAATCATTAATTCTTTTGCTTCTGGTGTCGGTATGATCTGCTCTACGTTTAAAAAAAGGTCAACATTCATCGCATAGGGCGTTACTTTGAAGCATTGGATTTGAATACCATGATTTAGTAGCCAAAGTGCAGTACTTGTCACTTCTTTACGAAAATTAGCCGCTACTAACATTAATCGTTGATTCGTACCTGAATTAAAAACCATTTCACTGAGATCTGGCACTTCGAAAAATTCACATAAAAATGTCCTAGCATCACCACCATTACAATAACGGTCTAAATAACTTTGGTATATTTCGATAATTTGAGATTTGGTTAAATTGGAACAATAAGACGCATACTTTAATGCTTGCCAAATGACATCACGCCCGGTGTCATCAAGTTTATTTTCAATGACAACAAGATTTCCCTCTTTATCGATGGCTAGCAGATCTAGGCGTTCGCGAGTGTCATCAAAGCCATCAAATTCCTTTTGAATAATTAACAATTCCTCACCGAGTGCATCAGGTTGATTCGCTAACCATTCTTGCAAATGGTCTCGCTCGCGAAAACCTAACTCACTGAACCTTTTGGTTTCAATGCGTGAGATCCTATTCGACTGTGGATCAATCTTGAACATGGCTTAATCCTTTAATTCATCCTGTAAAGTTAAACCAGCTTGAGTCAATCGGTAACGCTGCGAGCGACTACGAGGTTTGTCGGCTATGGTCATTTCAATTAAGCTGGCATCTAAAGCTGGCTTAAGGTAACGCTCACTGAAAGATTTTCTATCTTTAAGTTTGCAGGCTTGTTGGAGTTCATCTCGACTCATTGCTTGGTGTAATACCGAAATAAGCAGCTTAACTTGGGGGCTAACTTGTTGGCTTACTTGGGGGGTGCTCGATCCTTCAAGCTCTAATAATGCTTGTTGGATCATACTTAGCATAAACTCAATAAATGGTGCGCTATCACTTTGCTGCGTGCTGAGGTTTATAGCATTGTAGTAATTAGCTTGGTGCTGATGCACCAGATTCTCAACTGGAAGATAAGCAAATAAGGGCTGCCACTGACTCAGTATGAGGGTTTGCCACAAACGCCCGATTCGTCCATTACCGTCTGAAAATGGATGAATAAATTCAAATTCATAATGAAAAACACAGCTTTTGATTAACGGATGATCGTCACTTTTTGCCAGCCACTCAAACAGGGCGAGCATTAACGTTGGCACACGATTCGCTGGCGGAGCCATGTGAATCACTTGCCCCTCTTTCATTACACCAACGCCGCTATCTCGATAACAACCCGCAGAGTCAATCATGCCTAGCATCAGACATTTATGCGCCTCAAGAAGATCAGCTTCTTTGGCTGAATGCCAATTCATCAAGCGATCATAAACAGCGATCGCATTTTTCGCTTCCTGGACTTCTTTAACGGGGGCAATGACCCTTTTACCACTGAGAATTGCGGTAATTTGCGCCTCACTCAGTTCATTACCTTCAATCGCTAATGTACCGTGAATAGTTCGAACTTGATTAATTCTACGCAAACGCAAGTCGATCGCCTGAGGCTGTTTTAAAGATAGCTTGCCGAGTATCTCACTGATCGAAGCTACCAATGTTAATATGCGATTATTCAGGGTAAAAGGAGGTGTCATTATGCATCCTCTGCGACTTGGCCTAACTCGATTTCGCCCGAAAGCAATTTAGGAAGTAGTGTGTCACGTAAATTGGCTAGCTCTTGAGATTCCAAAATATTAGCTTCTATCTTGGTGAAAATTGGTTCAGCAAATTCATGGTACTTCTTAACCAATTCGGCACTTGGACGGGCAAACTCAAACGTTGTGATTCCTTTTGAAGATAAATGTAATACCGTTGTACCTGTAGCAAAGCTCTCTGCATAGCGGTGGAAACGATATGTGCTCATTAGCCCATAAAAGTATTGCTTAGCATCTGTTGCTTTGGGACGTAGTATCGCTACATCAAGAGATGCAACCAACGTGTCATATTGCGGCGCATCAATAACTAGTGCAGGTTTACCTATTATCTCTGCTGCTTGCGTAACATCCGTCAAAGACATAACTAAATCACCAGCCTCAATTACTTGCTTAGGTTTGTATTTACCTATGTATTCCTTGAGGCCATCCATTCTGTAGCCGCCGCCACGCTTGAAAGACTTCAAGGTAACAAGTGCAGTAGTAGATTCTTGAAGCTCAGTACTTTTGTATGAAATACCCTTCGTCAAATCAATATGGTTGCCGACTTGATCTATAGGCCAACCCTCAGGAATCAAACCTAACTCAGACTCAACTAGCTTTTCTGGAAAAAGCGAGGCAGTGGCGGCATCCATACCCTCAGGTTGTTCACCATTCATCTTGGCTTTAACGGGATCGAAATCGACAAACCATGACTTGAAGATGGCTTGGGCCATTTGTTCTAGTGTTTGGTTGATTTTTATATTTACCACTAATTTATTTGAAAGTGCAGTCCAATTATTAGTAATAGTTTTTATGGTTCCTAATGTCGGAACTAAAACAGGTAAAGCGCATAATATTGAAGTATTTAGATTAGGCATTGTTGCCCCGACAGCATGCCTTACAATCCACTCTCTAACAGAAGGATGACAAAGGTATGCATGTAGAAACTCAGGACTTATTTTTTCAGAATGAATACGCACCCTTAAACAGCCTGTACCACATAACCAACCATTCTCTTGTTCAGTAATCAAAGAACACTTTTCAACGTCACCTCTGCGGCTATAAACAATATCCCCTGTTTGCACTTTGTATTTTGACAAACGTTCAATATCTTCAGGACTCACACGTGCTATGTCGCTGGCATCAACACCATCAATTCTAATATTTTTGGGCATGATTGACGGAATTCCATCTTCAACATAATCAGCTGCGTGAAGCTGACTACCGAAAGGGCCAGTCTGAATACCACCACCAAACTCTTTTACCAGTTGACCGAGCGTAACGCTCATCCAACCATCTGGTACAGAGCCAAATATTTCATTAAAGCTCATAACCTAACCCCGCTAGGTTCTTTTTGATCTCTGCTTCTAACTTGGCCGACTCTGTAAACTGCTCACTTAGCTTGGTGGTTAGCATTTCCATCTTTTCAACAAATGGCACACCGTCATCAATTTCATCTGCAGCCCCGACATATCGACCTGGAGTGAGCACAAAATCATGCTTGGTGATTTCGGCTAATGTGGCTGATTTACAAAAACCCGCTTGGTCTTCATAAGTGACACCATTAACGGTTTCACCGGTTTTCCAAGCATGGAATAAGTCGGCCACTTTTTGAATGTCATCAAAGCTGAAGTCTCGCAGTACGCGGTCTTTCATGAAACCAAGGTTCCGCGCATCAATAAACAGCACTTCACCTTTGCGGCCACGCAATTTACGACCGGCTTTATCAACGCGTGGGTTCTTATTTTTGGTTAAAAACCAAATACAAGCTGGGATTTGGGTATTGGTAAATAACTGCCCAGGTAAAGCCACCATACACTCAATGAGGTCATTCTCGATTAATGCCTGACGGATAGTCCCTTCGTTATTGGTTGTTGAACTCATTGAGCCATTAGCTAATAGCAGCGCCAGTGAGCCTTCTGGCGCGAGGTGATGAAGCATATGCTGCATCCACGCAAAGTTAGCATTACCTGATGGCGGCTGACCGTATTTAAAGCGTGGGTCATTATCATCAACACCTGTGTTCCACTCTTTCATGTTGAATGGT
Organism: Shewanella aestuarii; assembly: GCF_011765625.1. Lineage (NCBI taxonomy): Bacteria > Pseudomonadati > Pseudomonadota > Gammaproteobacteria > Alteromonadales > Shewanellaceae > Shewanella > Shewanella aestuarii. Next base: position 5,266 of record NZ_CP050314.1, on the reverse strand, counting down.
GGGTTAGCCATGATGAAGTCGGCCCGTAAATCAGGGTGCTGTACATTGGTATAGGTACTGGCAGGCTCTTTACCAAAATCGTAATCAAGGCCACGAATAGCCATGTTCATGGCCGCTAATTGCCATGTGGTGTGGTTGTACTCTTGACCATAGATCGAGATTTTGTGTTTTTGAGTCAGCGCATCAACTTGTTTTTCATGGGCGTGACGCTCAATGAATTTCTCGGATTGCACGAAGAAGCCGCCTGAGCCCATAGCTGGATCATACACACGACCCTCAAAGGGTTCAATCATCTCAACGATTAACGTTACGATTGAGGCTGGTGTGTAGAATTGGCCGCCTTTTTTACCTTCTGCTAGCGCAAACTGGCCTAACATGTATTCGTATACGTGCCCAAGAATGTCTTTACTGTTTAAGTCGTCATGTACAAATGGAATGGTGGCAATCAGGTTGATAAGCTCATTCAGCTTTGCTTGGTCAATTTTCAATGAAGAGTAAGACTTGTTGAGCACACCTTTTAGCTTTGGATTATCACGCTCAATCCCTTCAAGAGCATTATCAATTAAATGACCAACCGAGGTTATCTTCTTGGTTTTACCATCGATATTTAATTCTGCACCACCAATCACCAATGGGCCATTGTCTTGCAAGAATTGCCACCGCGACTCAATCGGTAACCAGAATACGTTCTTCTCGGTGTAAAAGTCACGTTGTTCAAGCTCAGCCTGAATCTCTTCTTGTAATTCTTCTTCGCTAAAATCTGCTGGGTCTAGGTAGTATTCATTATCAGGTTCAGCCAGCGCTGTTTTGATTTCATCTTGGCGAATTTTGAAGGCATCTGAGACGTATTTAACGAAGATAAGACCAAGAACGGCGTGTTTGTATTGAGCTGCATCGAGTGTAGAGCGAAGTTTGTCAGCCGCATTCCAAAGCTTGGCTTCAAGCTCTTTCAAAAATTGTTGTTCTGTTTGTTTCATTATTTGATTTTCTTATATAAAAGAAGTGCAAACATCATATCACCACATTTTGAAATGTCTTTGATTTATGCCTTACTTTTATGTTGATTATCATGCATAAAGGAACATCTTATGACGGCTTGGAACAAAGGTAAGCGTATAGGGCAAAAGAAGGCATTTAAGCTAGAAGATATTTGGCGTATTAGAATTCGCTTGGAGCTGGAACACCGCTTACAAGAACTGGCATTATTTAATCTGGCCATTGATTGTAAATTACGCTCATGTGATTTGCTTAAACTTAAGGTCCAAGATGTTAGCAGAGCGGGTATCGTTTTATCTCGGGTGATGGTGAAACAGCAGAAAACACATCGAGAGGTTCAATTTGAAATTACCGCTAAAACTCAGCAAACCTTGTCACAGTGGATATTTCATAACAAATTACAACCCACTGATTACTTATTTCCAAGCCCACGACGCATCGGAAAACCTATTTCATATCACTACTACACAACAATGGTAAACCGCTGGGTAACGGATATCGGCCTAGATAAAAGCCAATATGGCACGCATTCACTGCGCCGAACCAAAGCTTCTTTGATCTATGCCAAAACCAAGAACTTACGCGCTATTCAACTACTTCTTGGTCATGCTAAGCTCGAAAGCACTATTGAGTATCTTGGTGTTGAAATAGAAGATGCTCTGACAATATCTGAAAACTGCGAAACATGAGGGTACCCAAATGCAATGCCCTGATTGCGAGAAACATATTGGCTGGGATTGGCTAGAAGATGAATGTATTGAGCCTAATGAGAAATTTGAATGCCCAAATTGTGGCGTAATGCTGCGTTACACCATCGATGAGGGCACTTACTTCGGCGCTCAGCATAAAACCATTGAAGTGGTAGATGATTAAAATTTTTAACAGGAGTAAATTTTGAATCATACAAAATTTCAACGGCTTATTAAGGATTTATACAAAACAGTTGACCAGTTAGAGTCAATGTTCCCTGGCCGTCACTTCACTCCTGATGGACATATGGTCGGCAGCATAGGTGAGTGCTTGGTAGCCGATGCTTATGGTTTAACCCTAGAGAATGCCTCAAATAAAGGATTTGATGCCGTAAGTGCTAGCGGTATCCGTGTAGAAATAAAAGCGACCCAATCGAAAAGTGTAGCCTTTCGAAGTTGCCCAGATCATGCCATCGTCATCAAAATTAACCCAGATGGTAGTTTTGAAGAAATTTACAATGGCTCAGGGAATAGGGTTTACAACCAATTTCACGGCAAAAACTCCCCAGTAATGGCCAATATCAAATATCGATTTCAAAACTGCGTCAGCTACAACATGAAGTACCTGCTACTGAACGAATTAATAGAGTTAATGGTGATGGATCGTAAGTGATCTTAATGTTCAGATTTAATTGCTGTTAACACGTATTTGGACATTTATTGGTTAGAGTAAAGATTCGATGCATCGAAACCTTCATGGAACAATGAAAATACTTATTCACCTTAAATGAATAGGCACTCGGATATAAATAATTTACCTAATCATCCACAACTTCAATCGTTACATGCTGAGCACCAAGGTAAGTACCTTCATCCACTTCATAGCGCAAGGTTTCATCACAGTGTGGGCAGTCAAAGGCTTCGTTTGGCTCGATGCACTCATCTTCGAGCCAATCCCAGCCAATATGCTTTTCACAAGTTGGGCATGTCATTCAACAATCCTTACTCATTCAAATACAGCTCCGCCATTCCATCTAAACGGGCTTTTACTGCTTTCCAATTAGGCATCACGCTTGTTAATAAGCGCCAGAATTTCTCACTGTGGTTGTGCTCAGCGATATGACAAAGCTCGTGCAGAATCACGTAATCAATACACTCTTTAGGCGCTTTAATTAGATGAATGCTCCACGAAAGGTTTACGGAAAGCTTGGTGGCAGCCCAAGCAGCTTTCCTGCACGTGGGCGAATGATTGGATCACCGCCTTGCCGTCGCTGCTCGCAGCAGCCAGCTTCATGGCCAGCGCCGCCTCGTGAGTCTGCGCGTCAAAGTTTCTGAACTTGGTCGCATCAGCGCCGAGGTAAGCAAGGGTGCGCATTTTTTCAGTAAGCGGTGGCTCGGGGTGTGCAGCAACTTTTGGGGCGAGCTGAACGACCTGAACCCATTCCTCCTGCGAAATCGCACCGGTAATAGCCTGCATGTTGCGCCCGAGTTCCTGCATGATCTTGCGTAGCGCCAGTAGCTCAACCTGGGTAGCGTCACCAGCCCAAGCTGGCAACTGAAAACCCCATAAAGCAGGCAGGCCGTAACGGTCAGGGTGATAGTTCCAAATTCGTGGCTGTGTTTGCGGTGGGTCATGAAATTCTCCTGTAATTCAATCGTTCTCTCATTCGAACTCCCGCCCTTCGCCAGCTTCCTCATGGGTCACGCCGTCGCGGATGTGGTAGATGCGCTTGAATGTGGGGATGATCTTTTCGTCATGGGTGACGACGATGATGGCGGTCTCGAACTTCCGGGCCATGTCGTTGAGGATGCGGATTACAGCCATGGCGCGCTCGGAATCCAGCGGCGCAGTGGGTTCATCGGCCAGGATCACCGGCGGACGATTGACCAGTCCGCGCGCGATGGCGACCCGTTGCTGCTCGCCACCGGAGAGTTGCGAGGGCATTGCGCGAGCTCGGTGTTGCACATCAAGCGCTGTGAGCAATTCCAGTGCCTTCGCGCGCGACTCTCCATTCGCGACGCCTGCAAGCATCGGCAGCAGCGCCACGTTGTCGGTGACATCGAGAAACGGAATCAGGTACGGCGCCTGGAAAACGAAACCGATCTTGTCACGCCGTAAGGCGCGCAGGTCGCGGACTTTCCAGCCATCGGCGTAGATCACTTCATCGCCCAGCGTCATGCGACCGGCGGTCGGTTCGATCACCGCACCCAGACACTTGAGCAGCGTGCTCTTGCCGGACCCGGAAGGGCCGATCAGTCCCACCACTTCACCAGGCGCAACATGCATATTCACGTCTCTCAAGGCAAAGACAGCGGTGTCACCATCGCCATACCGCTTGCTTAAACTTTCGATGTGTATCCCTTTGCCACTCATCTCAACCTCCAATGGCTTCGGCCGGGTCGACCTTGAGTGCCATGCGAATGGCGACGAGGCTAGCTAGAACGCAGATCACGAGCACGGCAAAAAAACCGGCGACAGAATCCATTGGCGTGAGCAGGACATATTTTGGAAAAGCCGGTGCTGAAAAGGTGGCTGTGATCTTGCCGACCACGAAGCCAATCACGCCCAGGGCGAGCGCCTGCTGCATGATCATCGCGGCGATGGTTCGGTTGCGTGTGCCGATGAGCTTCAACACCGCGATCTCACGGATTTTGTCCATCGTCAGCGAATAGATGATGAAGGCAACGATGGCCGCGCTAACGATGGCCAGAATCACAAGGAACATGCCGATCTGCTTGGCTGAGGTGGCGATCAGCTTGCCGACGAGGATGTCTTCCATCTGTGCCCGGGTGTAGACCGTGAAACGCTTCCAGCGCTGGATGGATTCGGCAACCTCGTCCGGCGCATGACCAGGTTTCAGAGTGACCAGCACGGCATTGACGAACGCGTTGCTGCTCTGTGAAGCAATCACGGCATCCAGCAAACCTGGATCACCGGGTCGATTGAAGACCGGGTTGGCTTCGGTGCGACGCCGGCTTTGCCAGATGGCATCGTTGTCCTTGAGGAACTGGGCCTCCTGGGCATCTTTGAGCGGAATGAATACCATCGGGTCGCCGCTGGACGACACCATGCGCCGTGTCAGCCCCACGACGGTGTAATGATTGCGGCGAATGGCAAGACGATCTCCCAGTTTGAAGCCGGTGGCGATGTCGGCCACAGCCTCGTAGTGACCGCGCGTGATCTGGCGTCCAGCGACGAGATAAGGAGGCCATCCGGGTGTAGCCCCCAACGCACCGGGCGCGATGCCGACCACCATGGTGCGTACATCACTCTCGCCCTTGCGTACCTGCATGGTCAGGTAGGTCGCGTTCGCTGCCTGTGAGACTCCCGGCATGGCGAGAATGGCGCGATACACGTCATCGTTGAGGCTGGACGACTCCGCATAAGGACCCAGAGTATCCTTTTGCACCACCCAAAGGTCAGCGCCACTGTTGTCGAGCAACGCCTTGCCGTCGTCCACCATGCCTCGGTACACCCCAGCCATGACTAGGGTGACGCCGATCAGCAGACCCAGACCGATGCCGGTGAAGACGAATTTCCCCCAGGCATGGAGAATGTCGCGGCCGGCCAGGCTGATCAT